>DASWVR010000249.1:0-4920 GCA_036401155.1 Piscinibacter sp.
CTTCTTGAACATCGCGTCCTTGGCCGATTCCTCGGCCAGCACCTCCTTGGAGGCCTTGGCGAACGCATCGAGCATGGTCTTGTTGAATTGGCGCAGCTCCACCCCCTCCTTCTTGAACTTGGTCAGCATCTCGCCCTGCAGCGCCTCGGCCTTGGCCAGCGCCATGGTCACCCCGGCCGTGCAGGTGGTCTCGATCTGCGCCTGCGTCTGCGGCTTGAGCTTGCCCCACGCCGCCAGGTTCACGTACAGGAACTGGTTGGTCGAGGGCTGGTGCCAGCCGGGCAGGTAGTAGTTCTTGGCCACCTTGTCGAAGCCGAGTTGGTCGTCCACCGTGGGCAGCGAGAACTCCGTTCCGTCGAGCACGCCCTTTTCCAGCGCCTGGAACAGCTCGCCGCCGGGCAGCATCGTCACCGAGGCGCCGAGCTTCTGGTAGATCTTGCCGCCCAGCCCCGCGGCGCGGAACTTCAGCCCCTTCAGGTCCTCGGGGGTCTTGATCTCCTTCCTGAACCAGCCCGCCGCCTCGGGACTGATGGTGCCGCAGAAGATCGGGTAGACGTTGTGCGGCTTGAAGGTCTCCTTGAGCAGCGCGTCGCCGCCACCGAAGTAGATCCAGGCGGCGAACTGCGGCGACTCCATGCCGAAGGGCACCGCCCCGAACAGCTGCGACGCCGGCACCTTGCCGGTTTCATAGCCCATCCAGCTGTAGCCGGCCTCGACCTTGCCGGTGGACACGGCGTCGAAGATGCCCAGCGGGGGCACCAGCTTGCCGGGCTCGAAGACCTGCAGGTTGATCGAGCCGCCGGAGATTTTCTTGAGCTGCTCGGACACCCACGGCATGGTGTCGCCCAGCGCCGTGAGGTTGGAGCCGAAGGCCATCGGGATGCCCCAGCGCAGCACCTCCTGGGCGGTGGCGGGTGCGGCGGTGAGGGCAAGCGAGGCGGCCAGGGCCAGGGTCTTGATCGCGGTCTTCA
Source organism: Piscinibacter sp. (assembly GCA_036401155.1). Classification (GTDB taxonomy): domain Bacteria; phylum Pseudomonadota; class Gammaproteobacteria; order Burkholderiales; family Burkholderiaceae_C; genus Albitalea. Next base: position 972 of record DASWVR010000249.1, read on the forward strand.
TCGAGAGAGTCTCCTTCGTGGATGTCTGGGGCAGAACCGGCATCGGGAAGCGGCTTGCGCAGGCTTCCGACGCGGCGAATCGTGCGAGAGGCGCGCGCCGCTGGCAAACGAATGTCTTTCAGCGGCGTGACGAGGAAGATTCATTGCGGGAGAACCCTCGCTCCGGCTGGCAAACTCCCTGCATGACCGAAGCCCTGCTGCTGCTGCCCGACTTCCTGCTGATCGTGGTCGGCTTCGGTGTGTGCCGTTTCACGCCGCTCAACCGCACCGTGTGGGATGCGGCCGAGCGCCTCGTCTACTACTTCCTGGTCCCGGTGCTGCTGTTCAGCTCCATCGTGCGCAGCCCGCTGCAACTCGGCTCGACGGCCCTGCTCGGGGGCGCGGCACTCGCGGTGGTGGGCTGCGGCATCGCGGCGGCCTATGCGCTGGGCTGGTTCCCAGGGGTCGATGCACGCCGCCATGCGTCGGGGGCGCAGGTGGCGTTCCGCTTCAACTCCTATGTCGCGCTCGCGCTCGCCGAGCGCCTGGGCGGCGCGCAGGCGGTGGCATGGATCGCGCTGATCATTGCCCTGTGCGTGCCCTTGTGCAACGCCGGCGCGGTGTACGCGCTGGCGCGGCACGGGGGCCACAACCTGCTGCGCGAGCTGCTGCGCAACCCGCTGCTGCTGAGCACCGTGGCCGGCCTCGCGGCCAATCTTGCCGGCCTGCAGCTGCCCGCCGCGGCCGGCACCACGCTGCAGCGCATCGGCCAGGCCGCGCTGCCGATCGGCTTGATGGCGGTGGGCGCCGGGCTGCAGCTGGGCGGCCTGCAAAGTTCGCCGCGGCTTGCCGCCGCGCTGCTCGCCATTCGCCATGCGCTGCTGCCGGCTATCGCCATCGGCCTGGCGCTCGCGCTGGCCCTCCCGGCGCCGCAGGCGGTGGTGCTGGTCGCGTTTGCGTCGCTGCCGACGGCGTCGAGCTGCTACGTGCTGGCCGCGCGCATGGGCGGCGACGGGCCGTACGTGGCCGGGCTCGTCACCGTGTCGACGCTGCTCGGCATGGTCAGCGTGCCGGTGTGGATCGTCGTGTTCGCGACCCTGACCTGACTCTCGGCGCTACGAACGAGGTGACGCAGAGCGGTGGACAAGCGGGGCATGGCAAGTGGACTCCCCGTCAATACGTTGCCCTGCCCCCCGAGATGTCGAACACCGCGCCGGTCGTGAACGAGCACTCCTCCGAGGCCAGCCAGCAGATCATCGCCGCGATCTCGCGCACGCCGACGAAGCGGCCCATCGGGATCTTCGACAGCATGAACGCGATGTGCTGCTCGGTCATCTGCTCGAAGATCGCCGTCTTCGCGGCGGCCGGCGCGACCGCGTTGACGAGCACGCCCTTCGTCGCGAGTTCCTTGCCGAGCGACTTGGTCAACGCGATCAGGCCGGCTTTCGACGCGCTGTAGTGCGAGGCGTTCGGGTTGCCTTCCTTGCCGGCCACCGACGCGACGTTGACGATGCGCCCCCAGCCGCGCTCGAGCATGCGCGGCACGACAGCGCGGCAGGTCAGGTAGGGGGCGACGAGGTTCACGTCGATCACGCGCCGCCAGACCTCGGGCTGCAGTTCCCAGGTCGGGGCGTTGCCGCCGGTGATACCGGCGTTGTTGACGAGGATGTCGATGCGGCCGTGCTCGGCTACCGCCTGCTGCGTTGCCGCGTTGACCGCGGCCTCGTCGGTCAGCTCGACGGTCGAGGCGGTCACGTTGCCGAGCGCGGACAGCGCCTCGCGCGCTTCGCCGAGCTTGCCGGCATCCGCATCCCACAGCACCACCGTGGCGCCCGACTGCAGCAGGCGTTCGGCCGTCGCGTGGCCGATGCCCTGCGCCCCGCCGGTGACGACGGCGACTCGTTGGTTGAGGTCGAGTTGGTTCATCGTGCCAGACCCTTCAGTGCTTGCGCCGCGTTCGCGCCTTGCTCGCAGTCGTTGATGTATTGCCGCACGATCTCCTCGAACGAGGTGTCGGGCGTCAGGCCGAGCGCCGCGGCGCGCTGCGCCGTCGCGCCGGCCGGCCAGTTCGCGACGATGCCCGCGATGCGCTCGTCGCGCTCGAAGCGCACACGCGCACGGACCGCGCTGCCGGCGACCCGCTCGAGCGCCTCGAGCATCTGCGCGACGGTCACGTTCAGCGCCGGCAGGTTCATCGCGCTGCGGCCGTTGAAGGCGTCGCGGCTCGCCTCGTAGACGGCGATCAGCCCGTCGACCGTCTTCGCCGGCGACGAAACCGGGTGCGAGACCTCGGGCGACACCGGGCAGATCGCCGTCTCGCCGGCGAGCGGCTCGCGGATGATGCCGCTGAAGAACGAGGAGGCCGCGGCGTTCGGCCGCCCCGGGCGCACGGTCACCGTCATCAGCCGCGCGGCGCGGCCGTCGACATAGCCCTTGCGGGTGTAGTCGGCGATCAGGTGTTCGCAGATCAGCTTCTGCGTGCCGTACGAGGTCTGCGGCGCGGGCAGTGTCGTGTCTGCGACGACCGGTGGAAGCGGCACCGCGGGGTCGGGCCCGAAGACCGCGACCGAGCTGCTGAAGACCAGGCGCGGGGCCTTGCCGGCAAGACGGAAGCCGTCGAGCAGCGCGCGTGTGCTGTCGAGGTTGGAGCGCATGCCGAGCTCGAAGTCGAGCTCGCACTCGCCCGACACGGCCGACGCGAGGTGGAACACGCCGTCGAAGCCCTCGGCGCCGAAGCCGGCCGCTTGCTGCAGCAGCGCACCGGTGCGCGCCTGCACGCGCGGATCGCCGAGCAGATCGGCGGGAGGCGTGAATTGGTCGGCCAGCACGACCTGGTCGATCTGGCGGCCGGCGAGGACTCCGCGCGACAGCAAGGTGCGCGCGAGCCGCGCGCCGACGAATCCGGCACCGCCGGTGATCAGCAGCTTCATCGTGTCGTCCTCATGTGCGTCCTCGTCGCATTGGCGGTCCTCACCACGAAGCGCCGAAGCGCTCGCGCAGATCGGCGATCTGCGCATCGGTCAGCGGCGCGGGCTTCGGCTCGCACAGGAGCCACAGGCGCGCGGTCTCCTCGAGTTCCTCGAGCGTCGCCATCGCAGCGGCGGGCGTCGTGTGCCAGACGTTCGGACCGAGACGCTCGAGCATGACCGCGCGGATGGGCGCGCCGCGCGCGCGCGCCTGCTCGATCGCGGCCGCGACACGATCGGCGACGGCCGGGTCGCCCGGATGGTGGTACGCGATCAGCGGCACGTGGCCCACCTTCATCACGAAGTACGGCGTGATCGGCGGCACGATGTCCGCCGTCGACCAGACACCCTGCAGCGTCAGCGCGACGAGATGCGTCGAATGCGTGTGGATCACGCAGCGGGCCGCCGGGTCGGCCTCGTAGATGCGGCGGTGCAGCGCGAGCGTCTTGCTTGCGGCGTCGCCGCCGGTCTGCACGCCGGCCGCATCGAGCTTCGCGAGCCGCGCCGGCTCGAGGAAGCCGAGGCAGGCGTCGGTCGGCGTGATCAGCACCCCGTCGGCAAGCCGTACGCTGATGTTGCCCGCGGCCGCATGCACGTGGCCGCGCTCGAACAGCGAGCGGCCGACGCGGCAGATTTCGTCGCGGGCGAAGGATTCGTCCATCAGGCCACCTGCGCGAGCGCCTTGGCGAAGAAGTCGACTGCGCCGAAGTTGCCCGACTTCAGCGCGAGCAGCAGCGGTCGGCCCTCGACCTGCGTCCACGGCACGCCGGGATCGATGGTCGCACCGATGCGCAGCGTGCGCACGCCCAGCGCATGCACGACCGCGCCGGCGGTCTCGCCGCCGGCGATGACGAGGCGACGCACGCCGCGTTCGACCAGCCCGGCCGCGATCGTCGCCAGGCACTGCTCGACGAGCGCGCCAGCCCGCCCGGCCCCGAGTTCGGCCTGGACGGCCTTCACCTGGTCGGGCGCCGCGGTTGCATGGATCAGCACCGGGCCCTGCG
>DASWVR010000250.1:0-15285 GCA_036401155.1 Piscinibacter sp.
GCCCAAGCGCCAGATCCTCAAGAACATCTCCCTCAGCTTCTTCCCCGGCGCCAAGATCGGCGTGCTGGGCCTGAACGGTTCGGGCAAGTCGACGCTGCTCAAGATCATGGCGGGGCTGGACACCGACATCGAAGGCGAGGCGGTGCCGATGCCCGGCCTGAAGATCGGCTATCTGCCGCAGGAGCCGCAGCTCGACCCCGACCAGACCGTGCGCCATGCGGTGGAGCAGGGCATCGGCGGCGTGCTGGCTGCCAAGGCGCGGCTGGACGAGGTGTACGCCGAGTACGCCGACCCCGACGCCGACTTCGACAAGCTTGCCGCCGAGCAGCACGAGCTCGAGGCGATCATCGCCGCCGCCGGTTCCGAGAACACCGACCTGCAGCTCGAACTCGCCGCCGACGCGCTTCGCCTGCCGCCCTGGGATGCGCAGATCGGCGTGCTCTCCGGCGGCGAGAAGCGCCGCGTCGCGCTGTGCCGGCTGCTGCTGTCCAAGCCCGACATGCTGCTGCTCGACGAGCCGACCAACCACCTGGACGCCGAGTCGGTCGACTGGCTGGAGCAATTCCTGCAGCGCTACCCGGGCACCGTCGTCGCGATCACCCACGATCGCTACTTCCTCGACAACGCGGCCGAGTGGATCCTCGAACTCGACCGCGGCTCCGGCATCCCCTGGAAGGGCAACTACAGCGACTGGCTGGAGCAGAAGGAAGCCCGCCTCGAGCAGGAGCAGAAGAGCGAAGACGCCCACACCAAGGCGATGAAGAAGGAGCTCGAGTGGGTGCGCTCCAACGCCAAGGGCCGCCGCACCAAGAGCAAGGCCCGCCTGGCGCGCTTCGAGGAGCTGTCGGACGTCGAATACCAGAAGCGCAACGAAACCAACGAGATCTTCATCCCGGTGGCCGAGCGTCTGGGCCACGAGGTGATCGAGTTCGAAGGCGTGACCAAGAGCTACGGCGACCGCGTGCTGATCGACGACCTGAGCTTCAAGGTGCCGGCCGGCGCGATCGTCGGCATCATCGGCCCCAACGGCGCCGGCAAGTCGACGCTGTTCCGCATGATCTCCGGCCGCGAGCAGCCCGACAGCGGCACCGTGAAGATCGGCCCGACGGTCAAGATGGCCTTCGTCGACCAGAGCCGCGATTCGCTCGCCGCCGACAAGACGGTGTGGGAAGACGTCTCCGGCGGCCTCGACAATATCACGGTCGGCAAGTTCGTCATGCCCTCGCGCGCCTACCTCGGCCGCTTCAACTTCAAGGGCAACGACCAGCAGAAGCTGGTGGGCAACCTGTCGGGCGGCGAACGCGGACGCCTGCACCTGGCCAAGACCCTGGCCTCGGGCGGCAATGTGCTGATGCTCGACGAACCGTCGAACGACCTCGACGTCGAGACTTTGCGTGCGCTCGAAGACGCGCTGCTGGAATTCGCCGGCTCGGTGATGGTGATCAGCCACGACCGCTGGTTCCTCGACCGCATCGCCACCCACATCCTGGCCGCCGAGGGTGATTCGAAGTGGTTCTTCTTCGACGGCAACTACCAGGAATACGAAGCCGACAAGAAGAAGCGTCTCGGCGAGGAGGGCGCGCGGCCGAAACGGGTGCGGTTCAAGGCTTTGAAATAAGTTCAAAGCGACACGACCGGACTTGTACGGATGACGGGTCCGGTCACAAATAGCAAAATCTGGTCACTGATTCGCGCCGCAAAGGCGTGTACAGGGCGGCACGAGTGATGCATCGGGTCGCCCATTGTTTTTTCGGTCGACCAATGAAGTATTTGCACTCGTCCGGCTCGCGCTTGTCCTGGTTCGCCCCCTCGATGCTGGCCGCGCTGCTGGCCGGCCCGGCGGGTGTGCCATCGGTCACGGGGCAAGAGGTCGCCCTGGCCTCGGCAGCGCAGGTGCTGCCGGCACCTTCGGTGAGTTCCGCTGCACCGGAAACGAGCTCTCCCGCATCCAAGGTCATGTCGCCCACGGCGCAAGGCGCGGCGGCCGCCGGCGGCCTGCGGCCGTTTGCCGACGTGATCAAGGACGCCCGGCGCATCGACGGCCTGTTCGCGCTCTGGCAGCGCGACGACAAGGTCTGGCTGGAGCTGAAGACGTCCGACCTCGGCCAGCCGTTCTTCCTCTCGCCCAAGGCGCGCAGCGGCATCGGCGAAGGGCGCTTCTACGGCGGCCTGATGGGCGACGAACTGGTGGTCGAGTTCCGCCGCGTCCACAACTCGCTGCAACTGCTGGCCAAGAACACCGAATTCGTCGCCCAGGCGGACACGCCGGCCGGGCGCGCCGTCGACGCCGCGTTCTCACCCAGCCTGCTGGCCAGCACCAGCGTGCTGAGCCAGCCGCACCCGGAGCGCCAGACCTTCCTCGTCGAAGCGAACGCCCTGTTCGTCAACGACATGCTCGGGCTCGGCACGCAGTTGCAGCGCACCTACCGCCAAGGCTATTCGCTCGATTCGCGCAACTCGGCCATCACCGGCGTGCGCGCGACGCCCGATCTGGTCGTGATCGAGACGCTCAACCACTACGCGACGGGGTCCATCCAGTCGCCGTCGGCCGGCATGGCGGGCGTGTCGCCCAGCGTGCCGCGCTCGCTGGCCGATCCGCGCAGCCTCTTCATGGGCCTGCACTACTCGCTCGCCCGCCTGCCCGAGCAGCCGATGGCGCCGCGCAAGGCCGATGCGCGCGTGGGCTACTTCACCAGCGCCGTGATGGACTTCACCGACGACCTGTCGCGCACGCCGCGCCAGCGCTTCGTCAACCGCTGGCGCCTGGACAAGAAGGATCCGGCGGCGCCACTGTCGGAGCCGGTCAAGCCGATCACGTTCTGGCTCGACAGGACGATCCCCGAGAAGTACCGCGCGCCGATCACGGCGGGCGTGCTGGAATGGAACAAGGCCTTCGAGCGCATCGGCTTCAAGAACGCCATCCGCGTCGAAGTGCAGCCCGACAACGCCGACTGGGACACGCTGGACTTCGGCCGGGCGTCGATCCGCTGGATGACGAACTCCAGCCCGACCTTCGGCGCCATCGGCCCGAGCCATGTCGACCCGCGAACCGGCGAGATCCTCGATGCCGACATCGGCGTCGAAAGCCTGTCCTCGCGCAACCAGCGCGCCCTGCGCGCCCAGGTGCTGACCAGCCGCGCCGCGGTGTCGGCCGACGGCCCTGACCACGACGCCCACGCGCACGCCCCCGACACCAACTGGAAGGGCCGAGCGGTCGCTTTCTGCGAGTTCGGCGACCAGGCGGCCGAGCAGCTGAGCTACGCGCTCGACGTGCTGGAGGCTCGCGGCGACCTCGACCCCGCCAGCCCCGAAGCCGAGAAGTACGTCTACGACTACCTGAAGGACGTGACGATGCACGAGGTGGGCCACACGCTGGGCCTGCGCCACAACTTCCGCTCGTCGCGCATCTACACCGACAAGCAGCTGTCCGACCCGGTCTTCACGGCGGCCAACGGCATCACCGGCTCGGTGATGGAGTACGCGGCGGTCAACCTGGCTGCGCCCGGCACGCCGAAGGACAAGCTGCCGGCGGCCTTCAACACCACGCTCGGCCCCTACGACTACTGGGCCATCGAGTACGCCTACAAGCCGCTGCCCGCGGCCCGCGAATCGGCCGAACTCGAGAAGATCGCCGCCCGCAGCGCCGACCCGCTGCTCGCCTACGGCACCGACGAGGACAACTTCCTCGGCGTCGATCCGGAATCGCTGCAGTTCGACCTCGGCTCCGACGTCGTCGCCTTCGCGAAGAAGCGCGTCGGCATCGCCCGCGACCTGCTCGCCCGCCAGGAAGGCCGCCAGCTCGCCGCCGACCAGGACTACTCCGTGCTGCGCCGCTCGGTCTCGTTCGCGCTGCGCGACATGGGCCGCGCCGCCAGCGCACTGACGCGCCAGATCGGCGGCGTGCGCACGCTGCGCGACCACGCCGGCAGCGGCCGCGACCCCTTGCTGCCGGTGCCGGCGGCCGAGCAGCGCGCGGCGCTCGACATCCTGGCCTCGGGTTTCCTGTCGGCCGACAGCTTCAAGATCTCGCCCGCGCTGCAGCGCCGGCTCGCCATCGACTACCAGGAGCGCACCGACGCGGTGTTCCGCGGCGAAGCGGCGCCCACCACTGACTTTTCTCTCGCGTCGCAGGTGATCGAGCTGCAGCGTGGGGTGATCGGCAAGCTGCTGAGCGACAGCGTCGCCTCGCGCCTGCTCGACAGCGAGTCCAAGTCGCCGAAGGACGCGCTGCGGCTGTCGGAGCTCTACACGCGGCTGGACAAGTCGGTGTGGAGCGAGCTCGCCACCCAGTCGGACATCCCGCCGCTGCGCCGCGAACTGCAGCGCGAGCACGTGAACCGCCTGGCCGGCATGCTGCTGCGGCCATCCGACCTGAGCCGCGCCGACACGCGCAGCCTCATGCGCGCGCAGGCCAAGGCGCTGCTGACGCGCCTCGACGCCGCATCCAAACGCAAGAACCTGGGCCCCGAGGCCCGGGCGCATCTGCAAGACAGCGCCGACACCTTGTCGCAGGCGCTGGCTGCCAAGCTTCAAAGGGCGGGGGCCTGAAGACGCCGGAGCGAGTTGTCGCTCCGGCGGACGTCGTCGGCTCAAAGCTGACTCAAAAGAAGAAGAAAGGCCGCTGCGGTGCAGCGGCCTTTCTCGTTGGAGCGAGCGTTTCTAGAGGGGCCGGCGGCGGCGAGCCATCCAGCCGAGCACGCCCAGCCCCGCGAGCATCAGGCCGTAGGTCGAAGGCTCGGGGATCGCCGGCGGGGAAACCAGTTCCAGCGAAGTCTGGATCGTCAGGTTCGAGCCGGTGGTGTGGCGTTCGGCAAAGAAGAAGTCGAGGGCGTAGTTGCCGGCCGCCTTGCCCGGGCCGAACAGCGTGTCCAGGTTCACCGAGGCGCTTGCCGGGCCGTGCACGCCGCCCAGGTCGATGCCCAGCTGCTTGTCGAAGAACACCCACACATCGTCGTCGCCGGTGAACGAAAAGGTCTGCCCTGCGCCCGGCGTGTAGCCGAAGGTGGCCTGGATCTGGTAGGTGAAGTGGTAGTTGTGGCCGAACGCGAAGTCGCCCAGCAGCTGCCCGTCGATCGGGAAGAAGGCGTTGTTGCTGTAGCTGTAGATGCCCGAGCCTGGCGCGGTTTCGGTCAGCGTGATCGCGTAGGCCATGCTGGGCGCCGCGGCGCCGTACCACTCGGCGAAAGATGCGGCCGACGTGATGTTGCTCGGCCCGCCGAACACGCCGGTGGGGGTGGGGGCGTTGCCTGTCAGCGTGGTGTTGACGAGACCGGTGACGACGCCGCCGATGCCGCCCTCGAAATCCGGATTGGTGCTGCCCGGCACCAGCGGGCCCGGCATGAAATCGCGTACCGTGCCGTTGAGCGTGGTGGTGTGGGCGGCGAGCGCCGCGGCGCTCAGGAGGCCGAGTGCCGACAAGGCGATCAGCTTCTTCATGGATTTCTCCTGTCTCGGATGGATGAGAACAATCTAGTCACGCCGCGTTGGTTTTCCCTCCCTCCATTCGCGGGGGGTGGGGCTGTTTTTCGTCATCCGTGCCCTCGGATCGGTCGTTCGTCGCCCCATGGGGCCGCCCGTCTCGCCCGGCGCCGCAGGCGGCGGTATCGTGGCGCCATGTCGACACCGTCCGATTCCCTGGCTGCACCGCTGCTGGCCGCGCTCACGCTGCGGCGCGTGCTGGTGGCCATCGTGCTGGCCATCAGCGTGGCCGCGGCGCTCAACCCGCTCTTCGTGACACCGTTCGTCGTGCTGCTGGGCCGCACGCTCGTCATCGCGATGGTGCTGCTGCTGGTGTTCATCGCCGCCGGCCTGTGGAAGCAGTCCTGGCTGCCGGGCTGGCTGGTGCGCGTGCTGGCGGTCGCCATCGCCGCGCCGATCGCCACCTTCGTCGTCTACCTCCCCACCGTGGGCGGCGACATCTCCGCCGTGCTGGCCCACGAGGGCCGGGTGTCGGGTTTCGTTCTGATCGCCGGCTGCAGCCTGGTGATCGGGCCGTTGCTCGCCCTGAGCGCGCTCTACCGCGAGCGCGACGCGCAGGCGCGCAGCCAGAGCCTGCAGTTCGCGCTGGAGAAAAGCCTGCTCGAACGGCAGGCGCTGGATGCGCGGCTGCAGCTGCTGCACGCGCAGATCGAACCGCACTTCCTCTTCAACACGCTTGCCAACGTGCAGGAGCTGGTGGAATCGGGCTCGCCGCAGGCGGCCCAGGTGCTCAAGAGCCTGATCGCCTACCTGCGTGCGGCCATGCCGCGCCTCAACGACGACGACGCAACGCTCGGCAACGAGATCGGCCTCGTGCGCGCCTACCTCGAGCTGATGCACATGCGCATGCCCGACCGCCTGAGCTTCGACGTGAACCTGCCGCAGGAGCTGGCCGGTTTTCGTTTCCCCTCGATGGCGCTGCTGACGCTGGTCGAGAATGCGATTCGGCACGGCATCGACCCGAGCGAGCAGGGCGGCCATGTCGAGGTCGGCGCGGCGCGCGACGAGGCGCGGCAGCAGCTGCGCATCTGGGTCGCCGACACCGGCCCCGGCATGAGCGAGCAGGCGGCCGCCGGTACGGGGCTCGGCAACCTGCGCGCGCGCCTCGTGGCCTTCTACGGGGATGCCGCGCGGCTCGACCTGCTGGAGCAGCCGCCGCACGGCCTGCGCGCCGAGCTGGTGCTGCCGCTGAAAGGCCCTGCGCGATGACCACCGCCCTGATCGCCGACGACGAACCGCTGCTGCGCGAGCGCCTGCGCAGCCACCTCGCTCGGCTCTGGCCCGAACTCGAGATCGTCGCCGAGGCGCGCAACGGACGCGAGGCGGTGGAGATGTTCGACATCCACCAGCCGCAGGTCGTCTTTCTCGACGTGCACATGCCGGGCATGAACGGCGTCGAGGCGGCCCGCTCGATCGAGCGGCGCGCGCAGATCGTGTTCGTGACGGCGTTCGAGCAGTACGCGGTGCAGGCGTTCGAGCAGGGTGCGATCGACTACCTGGTCAAGCCCTTCGACGAGCAGCGCCTGGCCGACACCGTGGATCGCCTGCGCGAGCGGCTGCAACAGGCGGCGCCGGCGCCCTCGGCGCTGGATGCAGTGATCGAGAAGCTGTCCAGCGAGCTTCGCTCGCGCGCTCCGGCGCGCGGTTCGCTGCAGTGGATCAAGGCATCGGTGGGCACCAGCGTGCGCCTGATCCCGGTCGAGCAGGTCGCCTACCTGCGCGCCGACGAGAAGTACACGCTGGTCGTGTGGGAGGGCGGCGAGGCGCTGATCCGCAAGACCATCCGCGAACTCGCCGACGAACTCGACCCCGAGCGCTTTGCGCAGGTGCACCGCTCGGTGATCGTCAACCTGCACCAGGTGGCGCAGGTCAACCGCGGGCCCAACGAGACGGCGGAGATCCAGCTGAAGGGTCGCAAGGAGATGCTGCCGGTGAGCCGCAGCTTCGTGCACGTGTTCCGGCAGATGTGAGGATGTCCCCGGAGGGCGTTACTGCGCCTGCGTGGTGGCGGTCTGCTCGGCTTGCGCCAGCTGGGGCGCCGATGCCGCGCGCTTGCCGGTGATCTCGACGCGCGGCAGGTAAACGATCTGCACGTCGGATGGAGCCTGCTCGAGCATGGCGGTCCCGACGGCCAGCGTGCCGCCTGCGAGCACGCAGAAGGCGAGGGCGGCGGAAAAGATGCGGTCGAACATGATGGGCTCCTGTGTCGTGCGGCGCGAACCTGCGCCGTTGAATGAACTGTAGGCAGCGCCTCCCAGCGGGCCAAGCGGTGTGCGACAAACTGCAGAAAACGGGGCCCAGACCGCGGCGAGGCCCGACGACACGGCAACTTTCGACATTGATCCTCCTCAACCGCGCCGACGCGCGGCCGATAAGGCGAGGACAAGACGTGCGGCTGCTTCGGGAATGGCTCGGACGTGGTCGCACCGGAGGCCTTCATGAAATATTTCCGCTTCGACCTGTCGATCGGTCGCCGCCTCGCCCTCGGATTCACCATCCTGGCTGCGCTGATGTGCGGCACGGCGGCCGTGAGTGCGCTGGGGGTCGGCGCCCTCGGCCGGCACCTGGGGGACATCGTCGAGCACAACAACCCCAAGACCGACCTCGCGTATCAGCTGCTGGCCGAGATCAACGACATGGCCATCCGCGCGCGCTCGATCGCGCTGCTGACGGAGATGGCTGAGATCGACAAGGAAGTGAAGGCGATGGATGCCACCCTCGCGCGCTACCAGCAGGCCGAGCAGGCGCTGGTGGGCCTTGCCTCGGGGCCCGACGGCACGGCGGAGGAACGGCGGCTGCTGGAGCTGATCCAGGCCAGCGCCAGGAAGACCATCCCCGACATCAAGGACGCCGTGCGCAACGGCAGCGAAGGCGCCAACGTCGAGGCGGTGATGTCGCTGACGCTGCGCGTGCGGCCGAGCGAGACGCTCTGGCGCCAGCAGGTGACCGAGCTGCTGGCCCACGAGGCGAAGAACAGCGCCGCGGCCTTCGGCCTGGCGCAGGGCGTGCAGCAGAACACGCTGCTGGTCGTGCTCGGCGCCGCCGTGCTGGGCGTGGGGCTGAGCGTGCTGCTCGGCTGGCGCATCACCCGCAGCGTGACGCTGCCGATCCAGGCGGCGATGCACGTGGCCGAGACCATCGCCGCGGGCGACCTGTCGTCGAGCGTGCCAACGGGCTCGCGCGACGAGATCGGCCGCCTGCTGCAGGCCATCGGTGGCATGCAGGACCGCCTGCGCGACCTGGTGGGCGACATCCGCAACTCGGCGGAGTCGATCTCGTCGGCCTCGGTGGAGATCGCCACCGGCAACCACGACCTCAGCCACCGCACCGAGCAGCAGGCGGCTAGCCTGCAGAAGACGGCGTCTAGCATGGAGCAGCTCACCGGCACCGTGCGCCACAACGCCGAGTCGGCGCGCCAGGCCGATCAGCTCGCGAGCTCGGCCTCCGACATCGCGGCCCGAGGCGGCGCGGTGGTGGAGCAGGTGGTGACGACGATGGCCGACATCTCGGCCAACTCGAAGAAGATCGCCGACATCATCGGCGTGATCGACGGCATCGCCTTCCAGACCAACATCCTCGCGCTCAACGCCGCGGTCGAAGCGGCACGCGCGGGCGAGCAGGGCCGGGGCTTCGCGGTGGTGGCGGGCGAGGTGCGCAATCTCGCCCAGCGCAGCGCCGAAGCGGCCAAGGAGATCAAGGCCCTGATCAGCACCTCGGGCGAGCGCGTCGAGTCGGGCGCCAAGCTCGTCGGCGACGCCGGCACGACGATGCGCGAGATCGTGGCGTCGATCCAGCGCGTGACCGAAATCATGTCGGAGATCACCGCGTCGACCAGCGAGCAGAGCAACGGCATCGGCCACGTGAGCGGCGAGGTCAACCAGCTCGACCAGATGACACAGCAGAACGCGGCGCTGGTGGAGGAGAGCGCGGCGGCAACCGAGAGCCTGAAGGAGCAGGCGCAGCGGCTGGCGCGGGCGGTGCGGGTGTTCCGGTTGAGTGGGGAGGAGGTTGTCTGACTGCGACGCAGGCCGGGTCCCGCCCCGGCGGGCGGGTAACTTTCTTTTGCTGGCTCAAAAGAAAGCCCACCAAAGAAAAGAGCCCGATGATTTGGTCGGAGAGGATGGCTGGCAATACCTCTTGGCTAATCATGTGCGGTGCTGACCCGTTGCCTCGAGCAGTCCACCCGCGGAAGGGTGTGGGTCATGCGGTGCCGAAAGATCGCTCGGGGCGCGCGACGCGCGCAGCGCGAGCCGCCACCGTCGCGACCCTGAGGAACGTGAGGCTCACTGTGCCCTCTGCACACCCTTCCGCGGTGTGGACTGCTCGAGGCAACGATGAAGCACGCGTGTGATTAGCCAAGAGGTATTGCCAGCCATCCTCTCAGGACAAGTCCAAGGCCCTCTTCTTTGGTGACTTTCTTCTGGGCCAACAGAAGAAAGTTACCCGCCCGCCGGGGCGGGACCCGGCCTGCGTCGCAGGCAAAAAACCCTACCCGAAATGACAAACGTAATGCAGCGTCTTCGTCACCTCGATATCGAACGACGAATCCCCCGGCACCTCGAACGACTGCCCGCCCGCATAAGCGACCCACTCCCCGCGCCCCGCGAGCCGCGCCCGGCACTGCCCCTCGACGAGCTCCATCACCTCCGGCACGCCCGTCTTGAACGTCAGCGTCGACGGAAGAATCACCCCCACGCTCTTCTTCGTGCCATCCGCCAGCTCGATGCCGTGCGAGACGCACTTGCCGTCGAAGTACACGTTCGCCCGCGGATTGATCCGCACTTGTCCGAGATCGGGCATCGCGCTCACTCGTCGTTGGTCAGTCGGGGCAGGTCGGAGCCGCTGCCCGGCAGCAGCAATCCGGCCTTGGCGTAGGTCGCGAGCTTGGCGCGGGTGTCCTCGATGTCGAGGTTGCGCATCGTGAGCTGGCCGATGCGGTCCTGCGGCGAGAACGTGGACTCGCCTTTTTCCATCGTCAGCCGTTCCGGCTTGTAGCTCAGGTTCGGCGACTCGGTGTTGAGGATCGAGTAGTCGTTGCCGCGGCGCAGTTCGAGCGTCACCTCGCCGGTGACGGCGCGCGCCACCCAGCGCTGCGCGGTCTCGCGCAGCATGATCGCCTGCGGGTCGAACCAGCGGCCCTGGTAGAGCAGGCGACCCAGGCGTCGGCCGTTGTCGCGGTACTGCTCGATCGTGTCTTCGTTGTGGATGCCGGTCACCAGCCGCTCGTAGGCGATGAACAGCAGAGCGAGCCCGGGCGCCTCGTAGATGCCGCGGCTCTTGGCCTCGATGATGCGGTTCTCGATCTGGTCGCTCATTCCGAGGCCATGGCGCCCGCCGATGCGGTTGGCCTCCATCAGCAGTTCCACCGGATCGGTGAACTCGCGGCCGTTGAGCGCTGCCGGCCGGCCTTCGTCGAAGCGCACCGTCACCGTCTCGCGCCTGACCTCGACGTCGTCGCGCCAGAAGGCCACACCCATGATGGGCTGCACGATCATCACGCCGCTGTCCAGGCGCTCGAGGTCCTTGGCCTCGTGGGTGGCGCCGAGCATGTTGGAGTCGGTCGAGTAGGCCTTCTCGGCCGACATCTTGTAGGCGAAGCCCGCCTTCTGCATGAAGGCCGACATCTCGGCGCGCCCGCCCAGTTCGTCGATGAACGCCTGGTCGAGCCAGGGTTTGTAGATCCGCAGGGCCGGGTTGGTGAGCAGGCCGTAGCGGTAGAAGCGCTCGATGTCGTTGCCCTTGAAGGTGCTGCCGTCGCCCCAGATGTCGACCGCGTCCTCCTTCATCGCGGCCACCAGCATCGTGCCGGTGACGGCGCGCCCGATGGGCGTGGTGTTGAAGTAGGTCACGCCCGCGGTCGAGATGTGGAAGGCGCCGCACTGCAGCGCGGCGATGCCCTCGCTCACGAGCTGCGCGCGGCAATCGATCAGGCGCGCCTTCTCGGCGCCGTACTGCAACGCGCGGCGCGGGATGTCGTCGTAGTCGGGCTCGTCGGGCTGGCCCAGGTTGGCGGTGTAGGCGTAGGGAATGGCGCCCTTGTTGCGCATCCAGTGCAGCGCGGCGCTGGTGTCCAGGCCGCCGGAAAACGCGATGCCGACCTTCTGGCCGGAGGGGAGATGCTGGAGGATGGTGGTCATGGTGCGGGTGGAAGCGGGACGAAGCTCGGGCCGTGCAGCGCACGCCGGGGCGTATTTTCGTTCCTTTCCGGCACAAGCCTCGATTTGCGGCACCGGCGCGTGCATCGGCCCTACAGCGCGACGGTTTAATGACGAAGCCAACTGCATCGCACGACCCTCCGCGACGCTGCCCCTACACGCCACCGATGGTCCCACGCTCTCCGACGATCACTCCCATCTCCCGGCCCGGTTCGCAAGCCGTGCTGGCGCGCCTGTTCGACGTGAGCAACGAGCCGATGACGGTGACAGAGCTTGCCTCGGGCGTGCTCGTCAACGTCAACGCCGCCTTCGAACGGCTCACGGGCTATGAGGCCGCGCAACTGGTGGGCCGCCGCGCGCTCGATTTCGACCTGTGGGCCGATCCGCGGCTGCGCGAGCGCTACGTGCAGCGCCTGCATGCCGAGGGGCGGGTCGACGACTTCGCGGCGGTATTTCGCGCGAGGAGCGGCCAGACCATGCCGCTCGAGGTGTCGGCCGTCGTGTTCGAGCAGGAGGGCGTGCAGTACCTCGTCGCGGTGCTGCGCGACGTCAACGCCCGCGACCGGCGCGCGCTGCAGTACGAGGCGATCCTGGACAACGCCGTGGTCGGCATCGCGTTCACGCGCGACCGCGTGTTCCAGCACGCCAACCCGCGCTTCGAGGAGATGTTCGGCTGGCCGGTGGGCGGCATCGCCGGGCAGCCCGGCCGCGTCGTGTGGGGCAGCGACGAGGCCTATGCGGCAGTGGGGCGCGCCGCCGGACCGCTGCTGATGAGCTCGGCCGTCTTCGAGGGCGAGTTCGAGATGGCGCGGCGCGACGGCAGCACCTTCTGGGCCAGCATCCGCGCGCGTGCCATCGACCCGCTGCAGCCCATGACGGGCGGCTCGATCTGGATCATCGACGACATCACCGAGCGCCGCCGCGTCGAGCAGGCGCTGGCCGCCGCGAAAGAGCAGGCCGAGGCGGCGAGCAAGGCGAAGAGCGAGTTCCTCGCCAACACCAGCCACGAGATCCGCACGCCGCTGAACGGCCTGCTCGGCCTGGTGCGCCTGGCGCTTGCGCCGGGCATCGAGCGTGCCAAGCAGCGCGAGTACCTCGAACGCATCCAGGACTGCGCGGAGGCGCTGGCAGGCACCATCTCCGACATCCTCGACCTGTCCAAGATCGAGGCCGGCCGCCTCTCGCTCGAGCACCTGGTGTTCGACCTGCACGCGATGCTCAACACCTTGCGCAATGCCTACTCGGACCTCGCCGCCGCCAAGGGGCTCGGGTTCCGGCTCGAGATCGGCGACGGCGTGCCGCGCTGGATCAACGGCGATCCGGTGCGGCTGCGGCAGATCCTCGGCAACTTCACCAACAATGCGCTCAAGTTCACGGAGCGCGGCATGATCGGCGTGAAGGTCGCCGCCTTGCCGGGGCAGCGGCTGCGCATCGAGGTCAACGACACCGGGCCCGGCGTGGTGGCCGCGTTGCTGCCGCGCCTGTTCAAGCCGTTCTCGCAGGCCGACAGCTCGACCACCCGCCAGTACGGCGGCACGGGACTCGGCCTGAACATCTGCCGCCAGCTCGCCGAGCTGATGGGCGGCGAGGTGGGGGTGGTCAGCACGCCCGGCCAGGGCAGCTGCTTCTGGGCCGAATTGCCGGTCGAGGTGGCGGCGGCGCAGCGCGAACGCCACGAACAGCGCGACACCGCGATCGACACGCTGCGCGGCGCGCGCATCCTGCTGGCCGAAGACAACGCCGTCAACACGCTCGTGGCCGAGGCGATGCTCAGGCAGTGGGGCGCCTCGGTGAAGGCGGTGAGCAACGGCGCCGACGCGCTCGAGGCGGTGCAGCAGGCGCACGGCGGCTTCGACGCGGTGCTGATGGATCTGCAGATGCCGGTGCTGGGCGGCATCGACGCGACCATCGCGATCCGCCAGCGCTACGACGCGAGCGAGCTGCCGATCATCGCGCTGACGGCCGACGTGCTGGTTTCCGAACGCGAGACGGCGCTGCGCCACGGCATGAACGATTTCCTGTCCAAGCCCATCGACCCCGACCGGCTGGCGCAGGCGCTGGCGCGCTGGGTCCGGCGCGCCCGTCGCAGCCACGCTGCGCGGACCGACGACAAGCGGGATTCCGTCACGTAATCACGCTTCGCGCGGTCCCGCGAGGCGCTGTCGCAGACTGCTCGCGAGGCTCGCCGGTTAAGCTCGAAAAGCAGCTGCCTGCCGCTGCGCCAGACCCGCCGATGCTTTCACTTCAGCCAGCCCAGTCCAGCGGCGTGCCGATGGCGCCGGCGGACGAACACGACGCGCTGCCGGCGGGCACGCGTTTCGGCGAACTCGAGATCCTGCGGGTGCTGGGCCTCGGCGGTTTCGGCATCGTCTACCTCGCACGTGACCACGCGCTCGAGCGCGAGGTTGCGCTCAAGGAGTACATGCCGGCCTCGCTCGCCGGGCGCGGCAAGGGGCAGATGGTGTCGGTGCGCTCCGGCGCCCACACGGCCACCTACGCGCTGGGCCTGCGCTCCTTCGTCAACGAGGCGCGGCTGCTGGCGCGCTTCAATCACCCGTCGCTGGTCAAGGTCTACCGCTTCTGGGAGGACAACGGCACCGCCTACATGGTGATGCCCTACCTGCAGGGGCGCACGCTGCGCGATGTGCGGCGCGCGATGACGGTGACGCCGAGCGAAGGCTGGGTCCGTTCGGTGCTCGATCCGCTGCTCGACGCGCTCGAGCTGCTGCACCGCGAAGACGTCTACCACCGCGACATCGCACCCGACAACGTGCTGCTGCCGCCCGGCCAACCGCCGGTGCTGCTCGATTTCGGAGCCGCGCGCCATGCCATCGGCGAGCGCACGCACACCTTCACCGCCATCCTGAAACCGAGCTACGCGCCGATCGAGCAGTACGCCGAATCGGCGCACCTGCGCCAGGGGCCCTGGACCGACCTGTACGCGCTCGGTGCCGTCGTCTTCTACCTGCTGCGCGGCGCGCCGCCGCCGCCGGCCACCGCCCGCGCGGTGCAGGACGACGCGCCGCTGCTGCCGCCGCACGAGAACCCCGAGGTCGCCCCGGCATTCCTTGCTGCCATCGAGTGGGCGCTGGCGGTTCGCCCGGCCGAGCGGCCGCAACACGTCGGCGAGCTGCGCGACGTGCTCGCCGGCCGTGCCGTCGTGCCGCCGGCCACGCGCAGCATCGACAGCGGATCAGGCCGCAGCGTGATCGCGGCGCCGCAGCAGGCGGGGACATTCGCGACGACGATGCCCTTGGCCGACAGCGCGCTGCAGCGCACGCACATCGAGCCGGCACGCCCCGCCACCGTGCCGCAGGGCGGCTTGCCCGAGTCCGCCTACGCGTCGCCGGACACGACGGTGATGCCGGCCACGCCGACGATGGAGCCGAGCCCCGTGCCGCCGCGCACGATGCGGGTGCTGGCTGGATTGGGAGGACTGGCGGGGGCGCTGGCCCTCGTCGCCGTGGCCTGGGCGCTCAGTGGCCGATCGAGCGAACCGGTCGCCACGCCGCCAGCGGCCACGATCATGCAGGTCGTCGAGCCGGTGGCAGTGCAGCCGCCGGCCGCCGCTTCGATGCCGCAGGCGCCGGCCCGCGGGGCCGCGGTGGCCGCTGCCGTCCAGCAGCCGCGCGAGAAGGCGCCGCGCGGCGAC
>DASWVR010000251.1:0-30857 GCA_036401155.1 Piscinibacter sp.
GCCGACAACCCGATGATCTGGCGCGGCCCGATGGCCACGCAGGCGCTCGAGCAGCTGCTGCGGCAGACCAACTGGGGCGACCTCGACTACCTGATCGTCGACATGCCGCCGGGCACCGGCGACATCCAGCTCACGCTGAGCCAGCGCGTGCCGCTGACCGGCGCGGTGATCGTCACGACGCCGCAGGACATCGCGCTGCTCGACGCCAAGAAGGGCATCAAGATGTTCGAGAAGGTGGGCGTGCCCATCCTCGGCATCGTCGAGAACATGGCGGTGCACGTGTGCGAGAAGTGCGGCCACGTCGAGCACATCTTCGGCGAGGAAGGCGGCAAGCGCATGGCCGCGGACTACCAGATGGACTACCTCGGCGCGCTGCCGCTGAACCTGAGCATCCGCGTGCAGGCCGACGGCGGCCGGCCGTCGGTGGTGAGCGACCCCGAGGGCGAGATCGCCGGGTTGTACAAGAGCGTCGCGCGCCAGGTGGCGGTGAAGATCGCGCAGCGCGCCAAGGACTTCTCCGCCAAGTTCCCGACCATCTCGATCTCCAAGGACACCTGATGGATGCCGCCGCTGCCGCCGACCGCGCCGCGCCGCGCCCGGGCGTGCGGGTGGCGGTGGTGATGGAGCGCGAGGCGGCGCCCAACCGCTGGGAAGCCTGGCGCTTCCGCGTGGCCGAGGTGGTCGAGGACGAAGGCGGTTTCGGCGACGCCGCGCGCGTGCTGCGCGACGACGGCAAGCTGCAGCGCGCGCTGCACCCCGGCTTCGTGCTGGAGCTGTTCCGCGACGAGGCCGAGGGCTATTACCTCAACCTCAGCTCGGGCAATCCGGTGTGGTTCGTCATGTGGCGCATCGACGAAGACGACCCGTCGCAGGCGCGGCCCGAAGCCGTGAGCCTCTCGTACAACGAAGCGGGCCGCTGGCTCGACGCGCAGGAGCGCGTCGACAACGTGCCGCTCGCCGACGAGCTCGCGGCCTGGCTGCAGGCCTACACCGACGAGCACTACCGCCCCGAGCCGAAGAAGCGCAAGCGGCCCGCGTCGTTCCTGCCGCCGGACCAGAGGCATTGAGGGCGTCATGAGCGCCGACGGATTCCTGTCGCGCTGGTCGCGCCGCAAGGCGGGGCTGGAGGTCGAGGACACGCCGGCCCCTCACCCCGACCCTCTCCACGGCGCGGCGAGTGAGCTTGCTCTGCCAGGCGCCGATGTGCCTGCCCCCGCCCCTGTGGAGAGAGGGGCCGAGGGCGAGGGGCCGGCGCCCGCACCAACCCCCGCCGAGCCGCAAGAACTCCCGCCGCCCACGATGGACGACGTCGCCCAGCTCGCGCCCGGGGCGGAGGTGTCGCGCTTCCTCGCCCCGCAGGTCGACGAGTCGGTCAAGCGCGCCGCGCTGAAAAAGCTTTTCACCGATCCTCACTTCAACGTGATGGACGGGCTCGACACCTACATCGAGGACTACGGGCGCGCCGACCCGATCCCCGAGTCGATGCTGCGGCGCATGGCGCAGTCCAAGGTGCTGGGCTTGTTCGACCACGAGCAACGGGAAGCGCCCGAGCTCAAGACATCCCCCGATGGCGCGGCACCGCAGCAGGTGCCACAGTCGCCGCCGACCCCTCAGGAACCGGAAGCAGTACCCCCCGATGAAAACCCTGATCTGCGACTGCAACAAGACGATGCCGCTGGACGCAGCGGCGCTGGCGAAGGCCCTGCCGCCTGACGCCGCGGACGGGCTGCAGACGCTGCACACGACGCTGTGCCGGCGCGAAGCCGGCGCCTTCCAGCGCGCGGCCAAGAGCGGCGACGAGCTGCTCGTCGCCTGTACGCAGGAGAGCCGGCTCTTCCTCGAACTCAATGGCGAGACCGAGGGCGCGCCCGGCCTGCAGGAGCGGCCGATCCGCTTCGTCAACATCCGCGAAACCGGCGGCTGGTCGAAAGACGCCAGGGCCGCGACGCCGAAGATCGCGGCGCTGATCGCGGCGGCCCAGTTGCCCGAGCCGGACCCGGTGCCCACGGTCAGCTACCGCTCGGCCGGGCGCGTGCTGGTGGTCGGCCACGCCGAGCGCGCCCAGCGCGCCGCCGCGATGCTCGCCGACCGGCTGGAGGTGAGCCTGTTGCTGACCGCAAGCGGCGGCAGCCTGGCGCAGCAGCACGACCTGCCGGTGCATGCGGGCGAGCTCACGGCGATCCGCGGCTGGCTGGGGCAGTTCGAAGTCGAATGGACCCATGCCAATCCGATCGATCCGGACCTGTGCACGCGCTGCAATGCCTGCGTCGAGGCCTGCCCCGAGGGCGCGATCGACTTCGGCTACCAGATCGACCTCGCCAGGTGCCGCAGCCACCGCGACTGCGTGCGCGTGTGCGAGGCCGCCGGCGCGATCGACTTCACGCGCGCGCCGCAGATGATGAGCGAGCGCTTCGACCTCGTGCTCGACCTCGGCGCCACGCCTTTCCTCGGCCTGCACCAGCCGCCGCAGGGCTACTTCCGCCCGGGCGCCGACGAGCGAAAGCTGTTCGAGGCGGTGCTCGAACTGCGCGAGATGACCGGCGAGTTCGAGAAGCCCAGGTTCTTCCAGTACAAGGCCAAGCTGTGCGCGCACAGCCGCAACGAGCGGATCGGCTGCGATGCCTGCATCGAGGTCTGCTCGGCGCGTGCCATCGTCAGCGAGGCGAGCGCCGGTGGTGGCGTGCGCGTCGAGCCGCACCTGTGTGTCGGTTGCGGCGCATGCACCACGGTGTGCCCGAGCGGCGCCTTGAGCTATGCCACGCCGACGCCCGTCCAGATGGGCCAGCGCATGCGCACGCTGCTGCAGACATACCGCCGCGCCGGCGGCGTGCAAAGCGCGGGCGCGCCGGCGCTGCTGCTGCACAGCCGCGGCAAGGGCCAGCGCCTGTTGAACGAACTGGGCCGCGCCGCGCGTGTCGATGCGGCGGTGCAGGGCCTGCCGGCGCGTGTGCTGCCGCTGGACCTGTGGCACACCGCGAGCGTCGGGCTCGACCTGTGGCTGTCGGCGTTGGCCTATGGTGCCGGCGAAGTCTGGGTGCTGGTCACCGACGAGGAGGCGCCCGAGTACCTCGACGCGCTGCGCGACCAGGCGGCCATCGCCAACGCGCTGATGGAGGGGTTCGGGCATGGCGGCGCACGGGTGCGCCTGCATTCGGCGCGCGACGCACGCGACCTCGCGGCACTCGACGCGGCGCTGCGCACGCCGCCGCTGCTCCCCTTGGCGCAGGCGGCGACCTTCGCCGTGCAGGCCGAGAAACGTGCCACCCTGGAGCTCGCCATCGACCACCTGTGGTCGCAGGCCGCCCGCCGTGCCGAAAGCATCGCGCTGCCGGCCGCCGGCAGCCCGTTCGGCAGGGTGACGGTGGATGCCGGCAAATGCACGCTGTGCCTGGCCTGCGTCGGCGCCTGCCCCGAATCGGCGCTGGCCGACAACCCCGACCGGCCCCAGCTGCGCTTCATCGAGAAGAACTGCGTGCAGTGCGGCTTGTGCGAGAAGACCTGTCCCGAGAAGGCCATCACGCTGCAGCCGAGGCTGTGGCTGGCCGACGAGGGCAAGGCGCGCAAGCAGCCGCGTGTGCTCAACGAGGTCGAGCCCTATCGGTGCATCCGCTGCCAGAAGCCCTTCGGCACGCTCAAGGCGATCGAGGCCATGATGGGCAGGCTGTCGGGCCACGCGATGTTCCAGGGCGCCGCCGCCGAGCGCCTGAAGATGTGCAGCGATTGCCGCGTGATCGACCTCCACACCAGCGCCGACGAAGTGCGCATCACCGACCTGTGATGGATCAGCCGATCCACTTCAGTGCGCCGGACGACCGGGAAGAGCTGGCGCGCGCCGAGGTCTACGGGCTGCTGTCGCAACTGTTCTATGAACCGCCGTCCGAGGATCTTTACGCCCAGTTGCAAGTCGCCCCGACCGTGGCGCCGGCGCCCGGAGGCTTCCTCGAAACGAGCTGGGGCGAGCTGGTCGCCACGACCCGCCGCCTCCCCCGCGCGACGGTGCAACAGGAGTACGACGCGCTCTTCGTCAGCATCGGCAAGCCCGAGGTCTTTCTCTACGGCTCGCACCATATTGCAGGCGCGCTGAACGAGAAGCCGCTGGTGGCGTTGCGCGACAACCTGCGGCGGCTCGGACTCGAGCGCGCCGCGACGATGGCCGAGACCGAGGACCACATCGCCTACCTGTGCGAGGTGATGCGATTCCTGATCGCCGGCGACGATGCGGGCATCAGCAATCTCGCGGTCCAGCAATCCTTCTTCGACGTTCATCTGCGCCCGTGGGCGCCCACGTTGTTCGAACAGATCGCGGCGCACCCGCGCGCGGACTTCTACCGATCGGTGTCGGTATTCGCACGCGACTTCATCGCAGTCGAGTCCCAGGGCTTCGATCTGCTCGAAACCTAGAGACTGACCCTGATGACCCCATGCACCATGGTGCATAAAGTCGATCGGTCCTCTCTTCGTTCGTGGGGGCGGGAAAACCCTTCCTGGAGCAAAGCATGAAGTCCAACGCTTTCGATCAACGGCAGCCCGAGGTTCCGAGTGCCCCGCCCAGTAAACGCCGCAGCCTGCTGCTCGGGGCCGGCGTCGCCGGCGTGGCGGCGGTCGCGGCCAAGGCCTTGCCGGTGGCCCCCACCGAAGTCGCCACCGCCGCGGCCGAGGCCACCGCGCCGGACCAAGGTGGCGGCTATCGGCTCACGCAGCACGTGCTGCGCTACTACGAGACCACCCGCATCTGATTTCCAGCTGAGCGTCAGCTCGCAGGAGGCAACATGTTGCTCACGCGCAAATCGTCGGACGCGGCAACCGCGTCGCCGTCATCTCTCGTGTCTAGCCTCGCGCGCGGCGTCTCGCGCGCGATTCCCACCATGGACCGGCGGGCCTTCCTGCGCCGCTCGGGCCTCGGCGTGGGTGCCGGGCTTGCCGCTTCGCAACTGACGCTGGTGCGCAAGGCCGAGGCGGCCGACCCGCCGGCGGCCGACAAGTCCTCGCAGCCGGTGATCCGGCGCACCGTCTGCGGCCACTGCTCGGTCGGCTGTGCGGTCGACGCAGTGGTGCAGAACGGGGTCTGGGTGCGCCAGGAGCCGGTGTTCGATTCGCCGTTGAACCTCGGCGCGCACTGCGCCAAGGGCGCGGCGCTGCGCGAGCACGGCCATGGCGAGTACCGGCTCAAGTACCCGATGAAGCTCGTCAACGGCAAGTACGTGCGCACGAGCTGGGACCAGGCGCTCAACGAAATCAGCGCGCGCATGCTCGAGCTGAAGAAGCAGAGCGGCCCCGATTCGGTGTTCCTCGTCGGCTCGTCCAAGCACAACAACGAGCAGGCCTACCTGATGCGCAAGTGGGTCAGCCTGTGGGGCAGCAACAACTGCGACCACCAGGCGCGCATCTGCCACTCCACCACCGTCGCGGGCGTCGCGAACACGTGGGGGTACGGCGCGATGACGAATTCCTACAACGACATGCAGAACAGCAAGGCGGCGCTGTACATCGGCTCCAACGCGGCCGAAGCGCATCCGGTGTCGATGCTGCACATGCTGCACGCGAAGGAGACCGGCACCAAGATGATCGTCGTCGACCCGCGCTTCACCCGCACGGCGGCCAAGGCCGACCAGTACGTGCGAATCCGCTCGGGCACCGACATCCCGTTCCTGTTCGGCGTGCTGCACCACATCTTCAAGAACGGCTGGGAAGACCAGAAGTACATCAACGATCGTGTCTACGGCATGGACAAGATCCGCGAAGACGTGATGGCCAAGTGGACGCCCGACAAGGTGCAGGAGGTCTGCGGCGTCGACGAGGCGGCCTGCTTCCAGGTCGCCAAGACCATGGCCGAGAACCGGCCCAGCACCATCGTCTGGTGCATGGGCCAGACGCAGCACAGCATCGGCAACGCGATGGTGCGCGCCTCGTGCATCCTGCAGCTCGCGCTCGGCAACATCGGCGTGAGCGGCGGCGGCGCCAACATCTTCCGCGGCCACGACAACGTGCAGGGCGCCACCGACGTCGGTCCGAACCCCGATTCGCTGCCGGGCTACTACGGCCTCGCCGAAGGCGCCTGGAAACACTTCGCCAAGGTCTGGGACGTCGACTTCGAGTGGATCAAGAAGCAGTACGCACCGGGCATGCTGACCAAGTCGGGCATGACGGTGTCGCGCTGGATCGACGGCGTGCTCGAACAGAACGACCTGATCGACCAGGACAGCAACCTGCGCGGGCTGTTCTTCTGGGGACATGCACCCAACTCGCAAAGCCGCGGCCTGGAGATGAAGCGGGCGATGGACAAGCTCGACCTGCTGGTGGTGGTCGACCCCTATCCGTCGGCCACGGCGGCGATGGCCGCGATGCCGGGCAAGCCCGAAGACCAGAACGCCAACCGCATGGTCTACCTGCTGCCGGCGGCCACGCAGTTCGAGACGAGCGGCTCGTGCACCGCGTCCAACCGCTCGCTGCAGTGGCGCGAGAAGGTCATCGAGCCGCTGTTCGAGTCGCGCACCGACCACATGATCATGTACCAGCTGGCCGACAAGCTCGGCTTCGGCAAGGAACTGGTCAAGAGCCTGAAGCTCGTCGCCGGCAAGGGCGGGATGATGGAGCCCGAGCCCGAGTCGATGCTCAAGGAGATCAACCGCTCGGTGTGGACCATCGGCTACACCGGCCAGAGCCCCGAGCGGCTGAAGGCGCACATGCGCAACATGAACGTCTTCGACGTGAAGACGCTGCGGGCGCGCGGCGGCGTCGACAAGGAAACCGGCTACAAGCTCGACGGCGACTATTTCGGCCTGCCGTGGCCCTGTTACGGAAATCCGGAGATCAAGCACCCCGGGTCGCCCAACCTCTACGACACCTCCAAGCACGTGATGGAAGGCGGCGGCAACTTCCGCGCCAACTTCGGCGTCGAGAAGGACGGCGTCAACCTGCTGGCCGAAGACGGCTCGGCCTCGATGGGCTCGGAGATTCCCACTGGCTACCCCGAGTTCGACCACGTGCTGCTGAAGAAGCTCGGCTGGTGGGACGACCTCACCGAGGCCGAGAAGGCCGCCGCGGAGGGCAAGAACTGGAAGACCGATCTCTCCGGCGGCATCCAGCGAGTGTCGATGAAACACGGCTGCCATCCGTTCGGCAACGCCAAGGCGCGCGCGGTGGTGTGGAACTTCCCCGACCCCGTGCCGCAGCACCGCGAACCCTTGTATTCGCCGCGTGCCGACATGGTCGACAAGTACCCGACGCACGACGACAAGAAGGCCTTCTGGCGGCTGCCGACGCTCTACAAGAGCGTGCAGCAGAAGAACCGCGACATCGGCAAGACCTTCCCGCTGGTGATGACCTCGGGGCGCCTGGTCGAGTACGAAGGCGGCGGCGAGGAGACCCGCTCCAACCCCTGGCTCGCCGAGCTGCAGCAGGACATGTTCGTCGAGATCAATCCGACGGCGGCCAACGACCGCGGCATCCGCCACGGCGAGTCGGTGTGGGTCAAGACGCCCTCGGGCGCACGCATCAAGGTCAAGGCGCTGGTCACCGAACGGGTCGACAAGGACACGGTGTTCCTGCCCTTCCACTTCTCCGGCCATTGGCAGAGCGTGGACCTGAAACCGTACTACCCCGAGGGTGCGGCGCCGGTGATCCGCGGCGAGGCGGTCAATACCGCGACGACCTACGGCTACGACAGCGTGACGATGATGCAGGAAACCAAGACCACCGTCTGCCAGATCGAGAAGTTCGCATAAGGAGCACGCGCCATGGCCAGAATGAAATTCATCTGCGATGCCGAGCGCTGCATCGAATGCAACGGCTGCGTCACCGCCTGCAAGCAGGAAAACGAGGTGCCCTGGGGCGTGAACCGCCGCCGCGTGGTCACGCTCAACGACGGCGTGCCGGGCGAGAAGAGCATCTCGGTCGCCTGCATGCACTGCAGCGACGCGCCCTGCATGGCGGTGTGCCCGGTCGACTGCTTCTACCGCACCGACGAGGGCGTGGTGCTGCACGACAAGGACGTCTGCATCGGCTGCGGCTACTGCAGCTACGCCTGCCCCTTCGGCGCGCCGCAGTTCCCGACCAACGGCACCTTCGGACTGCGCGGCAAGATGGACAAGTGCACCTTCTGCGCCGGCGGGCCCGAAGCGAGCGGGAGCGAGGCGGAGTTCGAGAAGTACGGCCGCAACCGCCTCGCCGAAGGCAAGCTGCCGGCCTGCGCCGAGATGTGCTCGACCAAGGCGCTGCTCGGCGGCGACGGCGACGTGGTGGCCGACATCTTCCGCACCCGCGTGCTCAGCCGCGGCAAGGGCAGCGAGGTCTGGGGCTGGGGCACCGCCTACGGCAAACCGGCGCAGGGCAACGGCGTCGCGCCCACCCCCAAGGAGCCCGCCAAATCATGAAGACACCGATGCTGGCCTGCGCCGCCGCCGCGCTGGCGCTCGCTCTTTCCGGCTGCACCGAAGAGCCGCAGACTGCCAACCCGCGCAAGAGCGACACCCGCGCCTGGCAGGGCACCGGCAACGCGTATGTCGCGCCCGGCTGGACCGCCGGCGACAAGACGAGCTGGGAAGAGCAGATGCGCACCCGCGCCCAGGCGCAGAACGAGTACGCCAGGGTGAGGTGACGCGACGAGGTCGACGGTCGCAACCGCTGAAGGAACCCGCATGAAGGCCATGATCCGAACTGCGCTGCTCGCCTGCACGATCGCGCTGGCGGGCAGCGCGCCGGCCCAGGACGCCGCGACGCCGCCGCGCTTCAGCGCGCCGGCAAGCGTGACTGCCGCGCCCGAGCCGCAGCCTGACGACACCAACGCCGTGCGCGCGAAGACGCAACCGGGCAACAACGCGCCGTTCTGGCGTGGTGTGCATGACTCGGGCAGCCGGCCGGGCGTGAGCAACCTGCCCGGCGCCGAGATGGGCGTGCTGGTGCAGCCCTTCGTCCAGTACCCCGGTTCGCGGATGACGAACGCCGGCGAGGCGTGGCGCCAGGTGCGCAACCAATGGATCATTCCCTATGGCGGTTCGCTGGTGCTGATTGTCATCGTGGCGCTGGCCCTGTTCTATTTCGCCAAGGGGTCGTTGGGCCATGCCCCCAACACCGGCACGCGCCGCATCGAGCGCTTCACCTACTTCGAGCGTGCCGCGCACTGGACCAACGCGATCGCCTTCGTCGTGCTGGCGGTGTCGGGCATCGTGATGGCCTTCGGCAAGTTCTTTCTGCTGCCGGTCCTCGGGCTGACCCTGTTCGGCTGGCTCAGCTATGTGCTGAAGAACGCGCACAACTTCGTCGGGCCGCTGTTCGCGGTGTCGCTGGTGATCATGATCATCGCCTTTGCGCGCGACAACCTGCCGCGCAAGGGCGACCTCCGGTGGCTGCTGAAAGGCGGCGGCGTGCTGAGCGGCAAGGAGATCCCCTCGCACCGCTTCAATGCGGCCGAGAAGGTGATCTTCTGGATCGGCGTGTTCCTGCTCGGGCTGGTCTCGGTCGGCTCCGGCCTGGTGATGGACAAGCTGATCCCCGGCCTCGCCTACCTGCGCAGCGACATGCAGGTGACGCACATGGTGCATGCCGTGTCCGGCGTGCTGATGGTGGCCGTATTCATCGTTCACATCTACCTCGGCACCGTCGGCGTGCGCGGCGCCTACCGCGCCATGCGCGACGGTTATGTCGACGATGCCTGGGCGCGCGAACACCACGAGTGGTGGCACGACGACATCCAGGCCGGCAAGATCCCCGCACAACGCACGCCCGATGCCCAGCCCGGCACGCACACCGCGCCGGTTTGAGAGGAAATCGAACGATGAAGACGCTGCTCATCCCGTCACTCGTGCTCGCCGCCGTCCTGGCCGCGCCGCTCGCGCTGGCCAAGCTGCCACCCTTGTCGGCCGAGGCACAGATCAAGGCCGACGAAGCCAAGGCCAAGGCCGCCTGGACCGACAAGGTGGGCGCCTACAAGCTGTGCCTGGCGACGGACCGCGTGGCCGATGTCTACTACAAGACGGCCAAGTCGGCCGGCAAGGAGACACGCCCGCCCGTGGCGACGGCGCCCTGCGCCGACCCAGGCCCGTACGCGGCGGCCATTGCGCCTGCTGCTGCGTCCTCGCCGAAGCCGCTCGAGGCCTCGGGGGCGCATTCGCCGGCCGCCACGGTCACCTCGCCGCCCGGCTCCAAGGCGACCGAGGCGCAGCTCGACACCAAGAAGAAGTAGGCCCGGCCGGGGCTGTCGGCCCGTGCCGTGCCGCGGGCACGTATGCTTGTGCACACGATGACGACGCCCCGCCTCACCCAAGCCAGTGCGCCGCTGACGCAGGAGCTGACCGTTCTCGACGAGTTCGGTGCGCAGCGCCGCATCACGATCCCCGCGGAACGTGCGTTGACGGTGTTCGTCGACAACCGCGAGCTCGTCACGCTGATGACGTTGGGCGCCGCGCCCGAACTGCTGGTGCTCGGCTACCTGCGCAACCAGCGCCTGGTCGAGTCCGCTGCCGACATCGAGTCGGTGACCGTCGACTGGGACGTCGACGCGGCCGCGGTGAAGACACGCGCCGGCATCGAGCGCTTCGACGAGAAGACGGCCAAGCGGGTCGTGACGACCGGCTGCGGCCAGGGCACGGTGTTCGGCGACCTGATGAGCGAGCTCGACACGCTGCGCCTGCCGTCGGCCGATGAACCGTCGGCGCGGTTGAGCC
The DNA here is from genome assembly GCA_036401155.1 of Piscinibacter sp. Lineage (GTDB taxonomy): Bacteria > Pseudomonadota > Gammaproteobacteria > Burkholderiales > Burkholderiaceae_C > Albitalea. The sequence continues at coordinate 10,662 of DASWVR010000251.1, forward strand.
AGCCGAGCCTGTACGGGCTGCTCAACGCGATGCGGCTGCAGGAGAGCACCTACAAGTCGTCCGGCTCGGTGCACGGCTGCGCGCTGTTCCGCCAGGACGAACTGCTGATGTTCGTCGAAGACGTCGGCCGCCACAACGCGATAGACACGATCGCCGGCTGGATGTGGCTCAACGGCGTGCACGGCGCCGACAAGATCTTCTACACGACCGGGCGGCTGACCAGCGAGATGGTGATCAAGTCGGCGCAGATGGGCGTGCCGATCATCGTATCGCGCAGCGGCATCACGCAGATGGGCTACGACGTTGCGCGCAAGCTCGGGCTGTGCCTGTTCGGTCGGGCGAGCAACCGGCACTTCATCTGCTATTGCGGATTCGAGCGGTTCGACGCTCAGCCCGAAGCGCGGCCGGATACCGCGCGTCATCCCGGCGAAAGCCGGGATCCAGCCTAGGAATCAGCGAACGTTGCGCCGTGGATCCCGTCTTTCGCCGGGATGACGTTGGCAGACCTCACGGGTGCGCCAGGTCGCGCAGCATGGTCGGGCCGACGCGGCGCTCGATCTCCTCGAGCAGCGGCTTGCACCAGCCGAGCGAGAACAGCATCTCGCCGGTGACGAACATCGGGCCGACCAGCAGGCCGACCAGGTCGTCGACGAAGGCCGGCTTGCGTCCCTCGTAGTAGTGGCCGATGAACTGCAGCACCCAGCCGAGGATGAAGATGCCGATGCCCCAGGTCAGCCACGCCGCGGTGCTGCCGGCCGCCAGGGGCTGCGCGAGCAGGATCAGGATGCCGGTGGCGGCGCTCACCGCGGCGCCCAGCACCAGGTTGCCGCGTGTCAGGTACCACACCGCAGACGCCGCCCACAGGATCCACGCCGGCGTCAGCAGCAAGCCCCCGACCTGGAAACTCGGCCGAGCCAGCAGCACGCCGATGGCGAAGACGATGAGCGGGATGCCGATGAAGTGGGTGGTGATGTTGCGGCGGTCGCGGTGGTAGGCGGCGTACTGCACCATCAGTTCGGTCGCGTTGCGCATGTCCTCGGTCTCCTTCTCGCTGGGGACGTGTCTTGCTCGTCTCCGATGAATGTTAGTGCAGCACAGCAGGGCCCGACTGTCAAAATGCGGATACCCCGCCCGTGCGCCGGGCCGCGCCGACCGGCCTTCTAGAATCGCGGCAACTCCAAGGAAGGGCGATGAGCATCAAGAGCGACAAGTGGATCCGGCGCATGGCCGAGCAGCACGGCATGATCGAACCCTTCGAGCCGGGCCAGGTGCGCCACGCACCCGACGGGCACCGGATCGTCAGCTACGGCACCTCCAGTTACGGCTACGACATCCGCTGCGCGCCGGAGTTCAAGGTCTTTACCAACATCTACAGCACGGTGGTCGACCCGAAGGACTTCGACGAACGCAGCTTCGTCGACATCGAGTCCGACGTGTGCATCATCCCGCCCAACAGCTTCGCGCTCGCGCGCACGGTCGAATACTTCCGCATCCCGCGCAACGTGCTGACCATCTGCCTGGGCAAGAGCACCTACGCGCGCTGCGGGATCATCGTCAACGTGACCCCCTTCGAGCCGGAGTGGGAAGGCTACGTGACGCTGGAGTTCAGCAACACCACGCCGCTGCCGGCCAAGATCTACGCCGGCGAGGGCTGCGCGCAGGTGCTGTTCTTCGAGAGCGACGAAGTCTGCGAAACCAGTTACAAGGACCGCGGCGGCAAATACCAGGGCCAGCGCGGCGTCACGCTGCCGAAGACCTGAACAGGCCGGCTTCCGCCGCCACGGCCGCGGGCACGCGGGTTGCCGGTCTGCTGAACCAGCCGGCGCAGACTGCGCCGAGCTCACCAGGGGAACCACCATGCGCTGGGAAGGCAACCGCGAGAGCAGCAACGTCGAGGACGCACGGGGCGGCGGAGGCGGCAGGGGTGGCGGTTTTCGCCTCGGGGGCGGCAGCATCGGCCTCGGATCGGTCGCAATTGCCGTCGTGGCGGGCTGGATCTTCGGCATCAACCCGCTGACCCTCCTGGGATTGATGAGCGGCGGCGGCACCCCGCAGACCCAGCAGGCGCCCGCACCGGCACCGCCGGCCACCGACCAGATGGCGCGCTTCGTGTCGGTGGTGCTCGCCGACACCGAAGACGTCTGGAAGGCCAAGTTCCGCGAGGCAGGCTCCACCTACCGCGAGCCCAAGCTGCGGCTGTTCCACGGCAGCGAGCCGACCGCCTGCGGCACCGGCCAGGCGGCGATGGGCCCGTTCTATTGCCCGGCCGACGAGAAGGTCTACATCGACCTGCGCTTCTACGAGGTGATGAAGTCCCGCCTCGGCGCGCCCGGCGACTTCGCGCAGGCCTACGTCATCGCGCACGAGGTCGGCCACCACGTGCAGAAGCTGATGGGCATCACCGCCAAGTTCGACAGCCTGCGCGGCCGCGCCAGCGAGTCGCAGATCAACGCGATGAGCGTGCGGCTGGAACTGCAGGCCGATTGCTTCGCCGGCATCTGGGCCCATGACGCGCAGGCGGCGCGGCAGGTGCTCGAGCAGGGCGACATCGAAGAGGCGCTGAACGCGGCCTCGCAGATCGGCGACGACGCCATCCAGGGCCGGTCACGGGGCACGGTGGTGCCGGAGAGTTTCACCCACGGCACCAGCGCGCAGCGCGTGACGTGGTTCAAGCGCGGGCTGCAGACCGGAAGCGTGGCGCGATGCGACACCTTCCAGTCGCGCGAGCTGTGACGCCGGAGAATCGCCCATGCGTTCCATTCTTCGCCCCGCCGCGCTGATCGAGACCTGGTTCGACACGCTGCGCCCGGACCAGCAGGAGCTGGCCCGGCTGTTGCGCGACCTGGTGCAGGCGAGTGCACCCGAGCTCGTGAGTTCGGTGAAGTGGGGCAACCTGATGTTCACCTACCAGGGCACGCACGCGGTGGCGATCGTCATGCACAAGGACCACGCCAACCTGCAGATCTTCAACGGCGCGGCCTTGGCCGAGCGATTCCCCGAGCTCGAAGGCACGGGCAAGGGGGTGCGCCACCTGCGCTTTCGCTACCGCTACCCGGTCGATGAGGAATTGGTGCGCGAGGCGGTGCAGTCCTGCGTCGAGCTGATGGAACTGTCGCCGCGCACCGGGCCCGGCGCGCTCACGGAGCACTGATCAATAGGCCAGCGTGAATCGCTGGCGCACGTGCCGAGGCGATTCCAGCTCGTCGACGATGGCCACCGCCAGGTCGTCGGTCGAGATGCTGCCCGGCTGCTCGCCGTCCATCAGCACTTGGTCGCCGCCAAGTCGGAACCGTCCCGTGCGCTGGCCGGGTGACAGCAGCGGCGGCGGCGAGACGAAGGTCCACTCGAGCTGCTCCTCGTCGCGAAAGCGGTTCAGTGCGTCGCGCGCGGTCTGGGCTTCGAGCCTGTATTCGGCCGGGAACTGCGGCGTGTCGACCAGCTGCACGCCCGGCGCGACGTACAGGCTGCCTGCGCCGCCGACCCACAGCAGGCGCGGAATGCCCGCCCGCTTGGCGCCGTCGATGACCGACTGCACACCCCGCAGATACAGCAACCTGAAGTCGTCCTGACCGCGCGGGCCGTTGTAGGCACTCACCAGGGCGTCGTGCCCGGCGGCGGCCTGGGCAACGGCGGCGGCATCGCCGGCGTCGGCTGCGACGACCGCGAGCCCCGGCCGGGCAGCGAGCTTGGACGGCGAACGGACCAGGGCCGTCACCTGATGGCCACGTTGCAGCGCTTCCGCGAGCACCTTGGAACCGACGAAGCCGGTGGCTCCGATGAGGGCGATCTTCATGACTACTCCGTGTCGTATGGGAATGCGGCGACGATATGTGCTTCAGAATGAGTGCACTAGCCTGATCAGATTGGCAACTCTATTAAGTTCAGCTTCACAATGGATCCACTCAGGCGCATGGCCGTGTTCGCCGCCGTGATCGAACACCGCTCGATGAGCGGCGCCGCCCGCGCGCTCGCGATGAGCACCTCGGCCGTCAGCCAGCAGGTTAGGCAGCTGGAGCGCGACAGCGGCGTCACCCTGCTGCATCGCTCCACCCGCAAGCTGAGCCTCACGCCGGCGGGCGAGCAGTTCTACGAAGGCTGCGCCGCGATGGTGGCGGCGGCGCGCCGCGCGCAGCAGCAGCTCGCCGAGTCGCGCGACGCGCCTGTCGGCGAACTGCGGGTCTCGGCGCCGGTGGGCTTCGCGCGCCACGTGGCGCCCGCCCTCGGCGGCATGCTCGCTGACCACCCCGCGCTGACGCTCAAGCTGCTGGTCGACGACGCCCGCATCGACCTGATCGAGGCGCGGGTGGACCTCGCCGTGCGCTTCGGCCGCCTGCCCGACTCGGGCTGGGTGGCACGCCGCCTGTGCGCCTTCAGCATGATGCTGTGCGCGGCGCCGTCATGGCTCGCGGCGCATGGTGCGCCGCAGGCGCCTGACGATCTGCATTCGCACCAGTGGCTCGCCTTTGCGCGCGAGGGCAGCACCCTGCACCTGCAGCTGGGCGGGCCGCAGCATGAAACGCGGTCGCTGCGCGTGCAGGCTCGCATCACCAGCAACAACCAGTTGTCGCTGCAGCAGATGTGCGTGTCGGGGCTCGGCCTCGCGCTGCTGGCTCAGGTCGACGTGCAGGACGACCTCGACGCCGGGCGCCTGCTGCCGGTGCTGCCGCTCTGGCGTGCCGACGCGCTCGACGTCTGGGCCGTCACGCCGCAGCGTGACACGCAGCCGGCCAAGGTTCGCGCAGCCATCGCGGCGCTCGACCGCTATCTGGCGGCGCTTCCCGGCGCTGTGCGCTGAACCCGCGGCTGCGGACGTTTCCCGTCACGGCGGGCAGGTGCCCGGCAGCAGGATGCTGCGGTCGACCTGGCGGATGTCGGTGCGGCCGCAGAACGCCATCGTCAGATCGAGTTCGTTGTGGATGATCTGCAGGCATCGCGTGACGCCTTCCTCGCCCATCGCGCCGAGGCCGTAGAGGAAGGCGCGCCCGATCAGCGTGCCGCGCGCGCCCAGCGCCACCGCCTTCAGCACGTCCTGCCCCGAGCGGATGCCGCCGTCCATCCAGACCTCGATGCGCGAGCCGACCGCGTCGACGATGCCCGGCAGCGCGGCGATCGACGACGGCGCGCCGTCGAGCTGGCGCCCGCCGTGGTTCGAGACGATCAGCGCGTCGGCGCCGCTGTCGGCGGCGAGACGGGCGTCTTCGGCATCCATGATGCCCTTCAGGATCAGCTTGCCGCCCCAGCGCTTCTTGATCCATTCGACGTCGCCCCAGTTGAGCGCGGGGTCGAACTGCGTCAGCGTCCAGGCGCCCAGCGACGACATGTCGGCCACGCCCTTGACGTGGCCGACGATGTTGCCGAACTGGCGCCGCCGGGTGCCCAGCATGCCCAGGCACCAGCGCGGCTTGGTGGCGAGGTTGATGAGGTTGGCGATGGTCGGCTTGGGCGGCGCCGACAGTCCGTTCTTGATGTCCTTGTGGCGCTGGCCGAGGATCTGCAGATCCAGCGTCAGCATCAGCGCGCTGCAGTTCGCCGCCTTGGCGCGGTCGATCAGGCGCTCGATGAAGTCACGGTCCTTCATCACGTAGAGCTGGAACCAGAACGGCGCCTTGGTGTGCGCGGCGATGTCCTCGATCGAGCAGATGCTCATCGTCGACAGCGTGAACGGCACGCCGAAGGCCTCGGCCGCACGGGCCGCGAGGATCTCGCCGTCGGCGTGCTGCATGCCGGTGAGGCCGGTGGGCGCGAGCGCCACCGGCATCGCGACGTCCTGGCCGATCATCTGCGTGCGGGTGCTGCGGTTCTCCATGTTGATCGCGACGCGCTGGCGCAGCTTGATCGGCTGGAAGTCGGACTCGTTGGCGCGGTAGGTGCCCTCGGTCCAGGAGCCGCTGTCGGCGTAGTCGTAGAACATGCGCGGCACGCGGCGCTGGGCGAGCACGCGCAGGTCTTCGATGTGGGTGATCACAGGCATGGGGTCTCCGGGCGATTCTCGGTCTGCGCGCATGCTAGCGGCGCTCGGCGTCGGTCGGGCTGAAAGATTTTCAGGACGGGGGCGAATGCGCGGTCAGCGCGCAGCGCACCGTTCGTGCGGGCGACTCGATGCATCGTCAGCCATCATCAGCTCCTTCACCGCGACCGAGACTTCGACGCATTCGAACGCCATCTCGGGCTGTGGTGCGTCGGCGTCCTTCGTCTGAGAGTGCACGCTGCGCCGCGTTTCGCCCGCTGCGTCACGAATCCGCTTCGGGCTCGGCATCGAAGAGCGGCAAGCCGTACAGGGATGGCGCTTCGTGCGCCGAAGGCGCGGTCGGCGTGTCGGGCGCCGCATAGGCGGCCGACGGCGCGATCAGGTCGGCGAGCTTGGCGAGCGTTCCGGCACGCACCCCGAGCAGGCGCAGGCGGCGGCCCAGGTCCACGCGCTTGAGGCATTCGCCGGCCGCGCGGCGGATGGTGCGTGCGTCCATGGTGTGCGCCGGCAGCGTCAGGTCGCGCGTCACGATCTTGAAGTCGTCGAATCGCAGCTTGATGCCGATGGTCTTGCCGGCGTAGCCCTTGCGGGCGAGGTCGCCGGCCAGCTCCACGCACAGCTCGGTGAAGATCGCGCTCAGCGTGCTGCGGTCGCGCACCGCATGCAGGTCGCGCTCGAAGGTCGTTTCGCGGCTGATCGACTTCGGTTCGCTGTAGGTGACCAGCGGGCGGTCGTCGCGGCCGTGCGCCGCCGCGTGCAGCCAGGCGCCGTAGCTCTTGCCGAACTGCTCGACGAGAAAGCCCGGGTCCGCCGCCGCCAGGTCGCCGATGCTGTGGATGGCGAGCGCCGCGAGCTTTTCGGTGGCCTTGGGGCCGATGCCGTTGATCTTCTTCGCCGGCAGCGGCCAGATGCGCGCGGGGATGTCCTCGCCGCGCAGCAGCGTCAGGCCGTTCGGCTTCTCGAGGTCGGAGCAGATCTTGGACAGCAGCTTGTTGGGCGTGATGCCGATCGAGCAGGTCAGCCCGGTCGCGGCATGCACAGCGTCTTTCAGCGCCCGGCCGACGGCCAGGCCGCCGTCGTCCTGCGCGCCCGGCAGCTCGCTCAGGTCGATGTAGATCTCGTCGATGCCGCGGTCTTCGACCAGCGGCGCGATCTGCCGCACGGCGGCCTTGAACAGGCGCGAATACTTGCGGTACTCGTCGAAGTCCACCGGCAGCAGCACCGCGCCGGGCGCCAGCTGGGCCGCCTTCATCACGCCCATGCCGGAATGCGCGCCCAGCGCGCGCGCCTCGTAGGTCGCCGTCGTGATGACGCCGCGCCCGGCGTAGTCGCGCAGCCGCGCGTAGCGGCGGCTGCCGTCGGGCATCGTCCTCGGCTGGCTGTCGCGGCCGCCGCCGATCACCACCGGCTGTCCGCGCAAGTCCGGATAGCGCAGCAGCTCGACCGACGCGTAGAAAGCGTCCATGTCGAGGTGAGCGATCAGGCGTTGCGCGGGCACGGGCATGTCGATCGATCGGCGTGGTACGGCGCCGAAAAGGGTCGCACGAGCGGCACCGCGCACCGCTGCGGCTTGAACGCTATGCTTGCCTGCCGCACCGGCCAGCACCGGCGCGCGGCGCGAATGCTGTATGGATCAACAGTAACACACGCGTGGAGCGATGCGTTGAGCGCCGAACTGGTTTCCAGTCCATGACCCCTGCAGACCTTGCCCCGGGCGCCCACGGCGACGACCTGTTTCGTCTGCTGGTGGAGAGCGTTCGCGACTACGCCATCTTCCTGCTCAACCCCGACGGCATCATCGTGTCGTGGAATGCCGGCGCCGAACGCATCAAGGGGTATGCAGCCGCCGAGGTCGTCGGCCGGCACTTCTCCATCTTCTACACCGACGACGCGCTGGCCAGGGACTGGCCGGCGGAAGAACTGCGCCGCGCGCGCCTCGAAGGGCGCCTGGAGGACGAAGGGTGGCGGCTGCGCAAGGACGGCAGCTGCTTCTGGGCCAATGTGATCATCACGCCGATGCGCGGGCCGGCGGGCGACCTGCTGGGCTACTCCAAGGTCACGCGCGACCTGACCGAACGCCGCGAACACGAGGAGAGGCTGCGCCGCAGCGAAGAAAGCCTGCGTTCGCTGGTCGAAGGCGTGCAGGACCACGCCATCTTCGCGCTCGACGCCCACGGCCTGGTGACGAGCTGGAATGCCGGCGCCGAACGCGTGCTCGGGCACCGCTCCGACGAGATCGTCGGCACGCATTTCGCGGCGTTCTTCACCGACGACGACGTGAGCGCCGGCAAGCCGCCGACCGAACTCGCCATCGCGCGCAACACCGGCGTCTCGGAAGACGTGGGCTGGCGCGTCAAGCGCGACGGCACACGCTTCTGGGCCGACTCGACGCTGACGGCGCTGCGCGACGCCGGCGGCATCCCCCGCGGCTTCGTGCACATCGTGCGCGACCTGTCGGAGCGGCGCCGCGTGCAGGAACTCGAGACCGAGGGGCGGCGCATCAACGAGTTCATCGCGATGCTGGCGCACGAGCTGCGCAATCCGCTGGCGCCGATCGGCAATGCGGTGGGCATCATCGAACGCGTGGCCGACACGCCCGAACTGGTCTGGTGCGCGCAGTTGATCGGCCGCCAGGTCGGTCACCTGGCGCGGCTGGTCGACGACCTGCTGGACGTGGGCCGCATCACCAGCGGCAAGATCCAGCTGCGCCGCGAGCCGCTCGACCTGAACGCGGTCGTCGGGGCGGCCGTCGAGTCGGTGCGCCCGCTGATGGCCGGTTATGCGCATGTGCTCGACGTGCAGGTGCCCGGCGAACCCCTCCCGATGCAGGGCGACGCCACGCGGCTCACCCAGGTGGTGGTCAACCTGCTCACCAATGCCGCCAAGTACACGCCCAACGGCGGCCTCGTGCAGCTGCGCCTGGAGACACGCGGGATGCTCGCCTTGCTGCGCGTGTCCGACAACGGCATCGGCATGTCCAAGCAGCTGATCGAAACGGCCTTCAACCTCTTCGTGCAGGGCGAACGCACGCTCGATCGCTCCGAGGGCGGCCTGGGCATCGGCCTCACGCTCGTCAAGCGCATCGTCGCACTCCACGGCGGCACGGTGTCGGCGAGCAGCGCGGGCTTCGGCCAGGGGACCGAGTTCACGGTGCGCCTGCCGATCGCGGTGCAGCCGGCCGCAAGCGCGGCGGGCGCCGACACCGCGGTCCCCGGCGCGGACTGACAGACCCCGCCGGCGGCCGGCCTTTCGCTGCCGCCGCTCAGTGCCCCCGGTGCGGCGCCAGCAGCACCACCAGCGCGCCATGCCCGCCGTCGGAAGCGCGCGCCTGCGTGAAGGCGAGGACCTCCTTGCGCTGCACCAGCCAGCCCTTGACACGCGACTTGAGCACCGGCTCGCGCCCGGGCGATCCGTTGCCCTTGCCGTGGATGACACGCACGCAGCGCAGCCCGTGGCGATCGGCTTCGCGCAGGAAGGCGCCGAGCTGCTCGCGCGCCTCGTCGCGGCGCAGCCCGTGCAGGTCGATCTGCGCCTGGATGGTCCACACGCCGCGGCGCAGCTTGCGCACCACCTCGGGCCCGATGTCGCGGCGGCGGAACGACAGCGTGTCGTCGGTCTCCAGCAGCGACTCGACGTCGAACTCGTCGGAGATCGCCTCGTGCAGCACCGCCGCGTCGTCACGCTCGCGCTGGCGCGGATGCGGATGGGGTCGCGGGCGCTCGACCAGCGCACGCACCGCGTGGCGCAGCGGCGCCACCGGACCCACGCTGTGCGCGAACAGCTCGCGCTCGCGCTTCTCGCGCGCCGCCTGTTCGCGTGCCTCGGCCTCGCGGCGCGCGCTGTCGGCGGCGCTGTCCTGCAGGGCCTGCCGGATGGCCGCCAGGTCCTGCAGGCTGCGGGCGCGGCGGATCGTCACAGCAGCCCCCGCTCGGCGAACGACACCACGTCGGCCTCGCCCACGACCAGGTGGTCCAGCACGCGCACGTCGATCAGCTTGAGCGCCGCACCGAGCGTCTGCGTGAGGAACTCGTCGGCGCGCGACGGCTCGGCCACGCCGGACGGGTGGTTGTGGGCGAGGATCACCGCGCTCGCCTGCAGGTCGAGCGCGCGCTTGACGATTTCGCGCGGGTAGACGCTGGTCTGGGTGAGGGGGCCGCGGAACATCTCTTCGAGCCGGATCAGGTGGTTCTGCGCGTCGAGGAACAGCACCGCGAACACCTCGTGGCCGAGGTGGCCGATGTGCATGCGCAGGTAGTCCTTCACGCGCTGCGGCGAGTCGAACACCGGCCGCTCCTTCAATTGCTGAGCCAGCGAGCGGCGGGCCAGTTCCATCACCGCGGCGATCTCCGCCCGCTTGGCGGGGCCGAGGCCCTTGATCCGCTCGAGGTCGCCGGCCTGCGCCTGCAGCAGCCCGCGCACGCCGCCGGTCGCGTCGAGCAGCTGCTGCGCGAGCTGCAGCACCGGCGTGCCCTTCAGCCCGGTGCGCAGCAGCAGCGCGACCAGCTCGGCATCGGCCAGCGCGAGCGGGCCCAATGCAAGCAAGCGTTCGCGAGGTCGGGCGTCTGCCGGAATGTCCTTCATGGCCGTGGCGAGCGTCGCAAGCCTGGGCGACGCCGACTCGTAAAATTGGGCCGAGTCTATCAACCGGGCCGTCCCGTGAACCCAGTCCAACCAGGGTCCTTCCTGACCCTGCACTATCGCCTTGCCGGTCCCGACGGCGCAGACATCATCAACACCTTCGCCGACAAGCCGGCCACGCTCTCGCTCGGCAGCGGCCAGCTCGCGCCGGCGATGGAGTCGCGCCTGCTGGGACTGGCCGAGGGCACGCGCACGAGCTTCGAGCTGGCGCCCGGCGAAGCCTTCGGCGAGCGCAACCCGGAGCTGCTGCAGCGCGTCAAGCGCGGCCTGCTCGACGAACTCGGCGACCCCGACGAGCAGTACCACGTCGGCGACGTGGTGCAGTTCCCGACCCCCGACGGCCAGGGCAGCTATGCCGGCGTGGTGCGCGAACTCGGCGACGAGTGGGTGTTGTTCGACTTCAACCACCCGCTGGCCGGCCAGCCGGTCGTGTTCGAGGTGCAGCTGATCGGGGTGCTGTGATGGGCGACACACGGTTGGACGAGGTGGTGCTGGCTGCACCGCGCGGCTTCTGCGCCGGGGTCGACCGCGCGATCGAGATCGTCGAGCGCGCGCTCGCGAAGTTCGGCGCGCCGATCTACGTGCGCCACGAGATCGTGCACAACACCTACGTCGTCAACGACCTCAAGGCCAAGGGCGCGATCTTCATCGAGGATCTCGCCGACGTGCCGCCCGGCGCCACGCTCGTCTTCAGCGCGCACGGCGTGTCGCAGGCGGTACGCCAGGAGGCGGCCGAACGCGGCTGCAGCATCTTCGACGCAACCTGTCCGCTCGTGACCAAGGTGCACGTGGAGGTCGCGAAGCTGCACAAGGAAGGCTACGACTTCATCATGATCGGCCACAAGGGCCACCCCGAGGTCGAAGGCACGATGGGGCAGCTCACCGAAGGCATCTACCTGGTGGAAGACGTGGCCGACGTGGCGCGTGTGGAGGTGGCGCAGAGCGACAAGCTGGCGGTGGTCACGCAGACCACGCTGTCGGTGGACGATGCCGCCGAGATCCTCGCGGCCGTCAAGCGGCGCTTTCCGAACGTGCGCGAGCCCAAGCAGCAGGACATCTGCTACGCGACGCAGAACCGGCAGGACGCGGTGAAGGTGCTCGCGCCCAAGGTCGACGTGCTGATCGTCGTCGGCAGCCCGACGAGTTCCAACAGCAACCGGCTGCGCGAACTGGCCGAGCGGCTCGGCACGCCCGCCTACATGGTCGACGCGCCGGAGGACCTGAAGGCGCAGTGGCTCGAGGGCAAGCGCCGGGTGGGGCTCACCGCCGGCGCCTCGGCGCCCGACATCCTGGTGCAGCACGTGATGCAGCGGCTGCGCGACATGGGGGCGCTGTCGGTGCGCAAGATGCAGGGCGTCGAAGAGACCACCCACTTTCCGCTGCCTAAGGGCCTCAAGTAGCGCCGGCCTGCGGCGCCGAACGGCTCAGAGGCTGTGGACCTTTGGCTGCCTCACCCGCCTCGGTTGGCCTCTGAGTGAGCCGACTGCGCTGCACGATTGCATAGGTGCTTCGCTCCGTCGGCTCAGCGCCCGGCTTGACGGTGAACGTGGATGACCTTCTCGCTGGGCGGCGGAGGTGGTGTGTCCGAGCAGCCGCCACAGGCGCCGCAACCGCCGGCAGGCGTCGACGCCTTCACGAACGGCCGCGCGAGCCTCGGCGGCAGAGGCAACTTCAGCATCCGGGCCGCGAGGGCGCGCCGCGCGGCCTGCGGCATCAGGGTCCACGTCGCATAGACGCCGCAGGCCAGGACGATCAAAGCGACGATTGCTGTCTGCATCTCAGCTTTCCATGGCATGAAACTGCCGTTCGCCCTGAGCAGGGGACTGAGCTTGTCGAAGGCCCCATGTCGAAGGGGCCGCGCCGGCAGCACGCCAAGAGGGCTTCGACAAGCTCAGCCCGAACGGAGGGGTGCGGCAGGCTGCGTGCTCCACGTCAGCCTCCCGTGAACCACAGCGTCACGCGGTAGGTGACGAAGGCCGCGGCATACGCCAGCACGAAGAGATACGCCGTCATCAAGAGCGGATAGCGCCACGAGTTGGTCTCGCGCTTGACGACGGCCAGCGTCGAGATGCACTGCGGCGCGAACACATACCAGGCAAGCAGCGAGAACGCGGTGGCGAGCGACCAGCCTTGCGCGATGACCGGGCTCAGCGAATCGGCCACCGCGTCGCCGGCGGCCGACAGCGAGTAGACGGTGCCCAGGGCGCCGACAGCCACTTCGCGCGCCGCGAGGCCCGGCACCAGCGCGATCGAGATCTGCCAGTTGAAGCCGATCGGCGCGAACACATGCTGCAGCGCCTGGCCCATCAGGCCGGCGAGGCTGTACTGGATCGCCGGGCCGGTCGCACCATCGGGCGGCGCGGGGTAGGTCGACAGGAACCACACCAGCACCATCAGCGCGAAGATGATCGTGCCGACGCGGCGCAGGAAGATGCGCGCGCGTTCCCACAGCCCGAGCACCAGGTTGCGCAGGCCCGGCACGCGGTAGGGCGGCAGCTCGAGCATCAGCGGCTGGTAGGCGCTTTTCATCCAGACCCGCTTGAACACCCAGGCCACCGCCATCGCCGATACCACGCCGGCGACATACAGCGTGAACAGCGTGAGCCCCTGCAGATTGAACAGGCCCACCGAACGGTCGGGCACGAAGGCGCCGATCAGCAGCGCGTAGACGGGCAGCCGGGCCGAGCAGGTCATCAGCGGCGCGACCATGATGGTGGCGAGCCGGTCGCGCCAGTTAGCGATCGTGCGCGTGGCCATGATGCCGGGGATGGCGCAGGCGAAGCTCGACAGCAGCGGAATGAAGGCGCGCCCCGACAGGCCCACCTTGCCCATCAGCCGGTCGAGCAGGAAGGCGGCCCGCGGCAGGTAGCCCGAGTCCTCGAGCAGCAGGATGAAGAAGAAGAGGATCAGGATCTGCGGCAGGAAGACGAGCACGCCGCCTGCGCCGGCGATCACGCCGTCGACCAGCAGGCTGCGCAGCGGCCCCTCGGCCATGTTCGCGCCGGTCCAGTCGCCGAGCGCGGCCATGCCGGCTTCGATCAGGTCCATCGGCACGCTGGCCCAGGAGAACACCGCCTGGAACACGAGGAACAGCAGCGCACCGAGGATCGCGAGGCCCCACACCGGGTGCATCACCAGCGCGTCGATGCGGTGGTCGAAGCGTTGCAGCTTCATCGCATTCGGGGCGGCGGCGGCAAGGATGCGGCGCACCTCGCGCTGCAGATCGGCCGACGAGGGGGCTGCCTCGTCGGCGCCCAGATCCTCGGCGTCCTGCACCTCGCGTGCGGCGTGCAGCCCGGCGGCGAATTCGCGCTCCAGCTCGGCCAGCAGGCCGGCGTGGCCATTGTGTTTGACAGCCACCGTCTCGACGACGGCGCAGCCCAGCTCGGCGGCCAGACGCGGCACGTCGATCTGCAGCCCGCGCGAGCGCGCGACGTCGGTCATGTTCAGGGCCACCAGCATCGGCCGGCGCATCCGCTTGAGCTCGAGCACCAGCCGCAGGTTCATGCGCAGGTTGGTCGCGTCGACCACGGCGACGATGGCGTCGGGCGCGCCTTCGCCCGCGCGACGGCCTTCGATCACCTCCAGCGTCACCTGCTCGTCGGGCGTGGCGGGGGTGAGGCTGTAGGCGCCGGGCAGATCGACCACCGACACGGCGTGGCCGCTGCGCAGGCGCGCGACGCCGACCTTGCGCTCGACCGTCACGCCGGCGTAGTTGGCGACCTTCTGGCGCGCGCCGGTCAGGAGGTTGAAGAGGGCGGTCTTGCCGCAGTTCGGGTTGCCGACGAGGGCGACGCTCCACGTCGGGGCGGGCAGGGCGGCGGAAGCGGTCGACATGGTGGCGGACGCGGCGGGCATGGCGGGCTCAGGCGGGTTGCACTTCGATGCACTGCGCTTCCACCAGCCGCAGGGCGAACAGCGTCTCGCCGATCATCACCGCCAGCGGTTCGCGCCCGCCCGGGCCGCGGCGCAGCAGCTGCAGGGGTTCTCCGGGGATGAAGCCGATCTCGCCGAGCCGGCGCAGCGTCACCGCGTCGACCTCGGGGGAATTCGCGACCACGCCATAGACCGTCGCATGGCTGCCGTTCGGCAGGTCGGTCAGCAGCAGGTGGGCAGGGGCCATGGGTGTTCTTGTTCCTCGGCGGGTTGGTAAATGAGAGTGTCTCTCATTTGTATTGAAGCTGCACCCCCTTGTTGACGCGGAATTGATGCAGATCAGCCGGCGGCGGCAGCCACACCCTTAGCCTCATGAACGAGAACGGTTCGCAATCAAGTCAGATCCAGCCACATCAACCCCAGTCCGACAACGTCTTCTTCGACCCTTCATGCCCATGCCGTCGCTTCCACCACAATGGCTGCCCGCCGACGCGTCCGCACGGACGCCGGGCGCAACCACAGGCAGCCAGAGGACCATCCATGAAGAGCGACCCGCAAGTCATCGCGCACCTGAACGCGCAACTGAAGAACGAGCTGACCGCGACCAACCAGTACTTCCTGCACTACCGCATGCTCAAGCACTGGGGGTTCGCCCGGCTGGCCAAGAAGGAGTACGACGAGTCGATCGGCGAGATGAAGCATGCCGACCGGCTGATGGAGCGCATCTTGATGCTCGACGGCCTGCCCAACCTGCAGGACCTGGGCAAGCTCCTGGTCGGCGAAAACGTGCCGGAGATCCTGAGCGGCGACCTGCAGCTCGAGACCGGCGCGCAGGCGACGATCAAGGATGGCATCGCGCACTGCGAGTCGGTGCGCGACTACGTCTCGCGCGACATCCTGCAGGACATCCTGGACGACACCGAGGAGCACATCGACTTCCTCGAAACCCAGATCGAGCTGCTCGCCAAGGTGGGGCTGCAGAACTATCTGCAGTCGCAGATGGGCGACATGAGCTAGACCGCGTTCAGCAGTACCAGCAGTGAAGAGAGGCCGTCGATGATCGTTTGTGTGTGCCGCCGCGTGTCCGACCACCAGATCCGCCAGGCCGCGGCAGAGGGGGCACACAGCCTCGAATGCCTGCAGTTCGAGCTCGGCGTGGCGACGCAGTGCGGGCGCTGCGCCGACTGCGCCTGCCAGGTGCTCGGCGCCGCACGCGACGCGAGCCCGTCGATCGGCCACGCGGGGACCTGCATCCAGCCGTCGCAGATGGTGTGACGGGCCGGGCGCGCCCACGTGGCGCCTGCCTACAATTGCGGGCTCACGCTTCACTCTTCGCGTGCCGCCTCGCCGCGGCGCCCCGCCCATGCTCGACATCAACCTGCTGCGCCGCGACCTGCCCGGCGTCATTGCCCGGCTGGAAAAGCGCAAGTCGCCCCAGCCCTTCCTCGACGTCGACCGGTTCCAATCGCTCGAAACCGAGCGCAAGGCGATCCAGACCCGCACCGAGGAACTGCAGGCGCAGCGCAACAGCCTGTCCAAGCAGATCGGCCAGCTGAAGGCCAAGGGCGAGGACACGGCGGCCGTGATGGCCGAGGTGGGCGGCATCGGCGACCAGCTCAAGATCTCGGCCGACCGGCTCGATGTGATCCAGGGCGAACTCTCGGCGCTGCTGATGCTGGTGCCCAACCTGCCGCACGACAGCGTGCCCGAGGGCGCCGACGAAAACGCCAACGCCGAGGTGCGCCGCTGGGGCACGCCGCGCAGCTTCGACTTCGCGCCGCGCGACCACGTGGACCTGGGTGCGCCGCTCGGGCTGGACTTCGACACCGGCGCCACGCTGTCGGGATCGCGCTTCAGCTTCCTGCGCGGCCCGGTGGCCAGGCTGCACCGCGCGCTCGCGCAGTTCATGCTCGACACGCAGACGCAGGAACACGGCTACACCGAGTGCTACACGCCCTACATCGTCAACCGCGAGATCCTCGAGGGAACCGGCCAGCTGCCCAAGTTCAAGGACGACATGTTCTGGGTGCTGCGCGGCGGCGACGAGGAGCAGCGCGAGCAGTACCTGATCTCCACCTCGGAGATCCCGCTGACCAACAGCGTGCGCAACCAGGTGCTGGCCGAGAGCGCGCTGCCGATCAAACTGACCGCGCACAGCCCGTGTTTCCGGTCGGAGGCCGGCAGCGCCGGGCGTGACACCCGCGGCATGATCCGCCAGCACCAGTTCGACAAGGTAGAGATGGTGCAGGTGGTGCATCCGGACAAGAGCTACGACACGCTGGAAGAGATGACCGGTCACGCCGAGGCGATCCTCCAGAAGCTCGGCCTGCCGTACCGCGTGGTCGCGCTGTGCGGCGGCGACCTCGGCTTCGGCTCGACCAAGACCTACGACCTGGAGGTCTGGCTGCCGGCGCAAGGCACCTACCGCGAGATCAGCTCCTGCTCCAACTGCGAGGCCTTCCAGGCGCGGCGCATGCAGGCGCGCTTCAAGAACGCGCAAGGCAAGAACGAACTGGTGCACACGCTCAACGGCTCCGGGCTCGCGGTGGGCCGCACGCTGGTGGCTGTGCTCGAGAACTGCCAGAACGCCGACGGCTCGATCACGCTGCCCGAGGTGCTGCGGCCGTACTTCGGCGGCCAGGCGGTGTTGAAGGCTTGAGCTAGAATCTGCGGCTTCGGCAAACGACCCGCCGGAGCCGAAAGAACCTGGAGAGGTGGCAGAGTGGTCGAATGCGCCGGACTCGAAATCCGGTGTACGGTTATACCGTACCGTCGGTTCGAATCCGACCCTCTCCGCCAGACAGACTGAACAACGGACCCTCGCGGTCCGTTGTCGTTTCCGCCGTTCCCGCCGTTCCCGCCGTCAGCTCGCCCTGGCTGCCGTGTACGCCTTCTTGCCCGCGTTCACCGCCAGGAGCACCAGCGCGCCGGCGGCCACACCGACCAGCGCATCGGCGAGCAGCGGCACCAGCACGCCCGTCAGCCCGCCCACGCCCGGCCACGATGCCGCCGCGTGGGCCAGGCCTTCGATTGCATGGTCCAGCGCCGGCACGCCGTGCGTGAGGATGCCGCCGCCGACCAGGAACATCGCGGCGGTGCCGGCGATCGACAGCGCCTTCATCAGGTAAGGCGCCGCCGTCAGGATGGCGTGGCCCACGGCCTGCGCGGCCTGGCTCGCGCGGCGGCTCAGGTGCAGGCCCAGGTCGTCGAGCTTGACGATGCCGGCGACGAGCCCGTACACACCGATGGTCATGATGGCCGCGATGCCGACCAGCACCGTTACCTGCGTGCCGAACGCCGCCTGCGCGACGGTGCCGAGCGTGATCGCGATGATCTCGGCCGAAAGGATGAAGTCCGTGCGGATCGCGCCCTTCACCTTGTCGCGCTCGAAGGCGACGAGGTCGATCGCCGGATCCGCCACCGCCTGCGCGAGCTTGGCGCGGTGCGCCTCGTCTTTAGCGCGGCTGTGCAGGAGCTTGTGGGCGAGTTTTTCGAAGCCCTCGTAGCAGAGGAAGGCGCCGCCGGCCATCAGCAGCGGCGTGATCGCCCATGGCGCAAAGGCGCTGATCAGCAGCGCCACGGGCACCAGGATCACCTTGTTGAGCGCCGAGCCCTTGGCCACGGCCCATACCACCGGCAGCTCCCGCTCCACCGCCACCCCCGTCACCTGCTGCGCATTGAGCGCGAGGTCGTCGCCGAGCACGCCGGCGGTCTTCTTGGCGGCCACCTTGGTGAGCACCGCCACGTCGTCGAGCACGCTGGCGATGTCGTCGATGAGTGCAATGAGGCTGCTGCCGGCCATGGGGGACCTTGTCGAGATGTCGAGGGAGCGGATCGTACCGGCTCGTCGCGGCACCGCGCGCGCCGAGCGGGTTCACAGATCTTTACCGCCCAGCCACCCCCGCTTCACCCCCGCCGCCGACCATGCCGTTCAAGGGTCGAGTGACCCTTCTTCAACAGGAGCAGGCAATGAGCAACGCAACGATGATGAACAACGGCACGGTGTCGACAAGCAAGCGCGGTTTGCGCTGGGTCGCGGCCGGGCTGGTGCTGGCGATTTCGGCCACGGTCGCCTTGTCGGCCTGGGCGATGCCCGGCGGCGGCCACGGACGCCACGGCGGCGGCATGGGCGGCATGGGCAGCCACGGCATGTTCATGGGCTCGCCCGAGCACATGGGCCGCGGCATCGACCGCATGCTCGACGGCCTGAATGCCACCGAGGCCCAGCGTGCGCAGATCAAGCAGATCGCGCAGCAGGCCGCGACGGACCTCAAGGGCCAGCGCGACACCGCGCGAGCGCTGCGCCAACAGAGCATGCAGCTGTTCACCGCGCCGAACGTCGATGCGGCGGCGGCCGAGTCGCTGCGCCAGCAGATGCTGACCCATCACGACGCCAGCAGCCGCCGCATGCTGCAGGCGATGCTCGACGTGAGCCGCGTGCTGACCCCCGAGCAGCGCGCCAAGCTGGGCGAGCAGATGGCGCAGCGCCACCAGCGCATGCAGGAGCGCTTCGAGCGCATGCAGCGCGAGCAGCCGGCGCGCTGAGGCGCTTTGGTCCAGAGGCTGTGAGGCATGGGCTGTCTCACAGCCGTTGGCTGGCCTCTGAGCGAGCCGATTGCGCTGCGCCATTGCATAGGCGCTTCGCTGCGTCGGCTCAACCCGCCGCGTCCTTGGGCGTCGCCGGTTCGGTAGGGCGCATCACCACCGCCTTCCTGCCGCGCAGCCTGAGCAGGCGCGGCAGCACCAGGATCAGCACAACCAGCGCCAGCAGCGTCGCCGACATCGGCCGCTGCACGAACACCGACCAGTTGCCTTCGCCGATCGACAGGGCGTTGCGCATCTGCGCCTCGGCCAGCGGGCCCAGGATCAGCCCGACGATCACCGGTGCGGTCGGGAAGTCGAAGCGCCGCATCAGCACCCCCAGCACGCCCACGCCGTACATCAGGAACAGGTCGAAGGCGCTCTGGCGCATGCCGTAGACGCCGACGGTGGCGAAGATCAGGATGCCCGCGTAGAGCTGCGGCCGCGGGATCTTCAGCAGTTTGACCCACAGCCCGACCATCGGCAGGTTGAGGATCAGCAGCATCACGTTGCCGATGTAGAGCGAGGCGATCAGCGCCCACACCAGCGTCGACGAGGTCTGGAACAACTGCGGGCCGGCCTGGATGCCGTAGTTCTGCAGCGCCGACAGCAGGATCGCCGCCGTCACCGAGGTCGGAATGCCGAGCGTGAGCAGCGGCACCAGCGTGGCCGTCACCGCTGCGTTGTTGGCCGCCTCGGGGCCGGCCACGCCCTCGATCGCCCCCGTGGTGCCGAACTCCTCCTTGTGCTTCGAGAGCTTGCGCTCCACCCCGTAGCTCAGGAAGGTCGGGATCTCCGAGCCGCCCGCCGGGACGGTGCCGAACGGAAAGCCGATCGCCGTGCCGCGCAGCCACGCCGGCCACGAGCGCCGCCATTCGCCGCGTGTCATGTGCACCTTGTTCATGCGGTTCATCGTCGGCTGGCTGCGACCTTCGTAGAGCGCGGTGTAGAAGGCCTCGCCGATGGCGAACAGGCCGACCGCGATCAGCACGACCTCGACGCCGTCCAGGAACTCGGGCACCCCCGCGGCGTAACGCACCTGGCCGCTGATCTGGTCGATGCCGACCGTGCCCATCGCGAGGCCGATGAACAGCGCGGTCAGCCCGCGCAGCGTGCTCTTGCCGAGCACGGCG
>DASWVR010000252.1:0-9442 GCA_036401155.1 Piscinibacter sp.
CGCCGGCGCCGCCGCGCCCGGTCGCGCCGCGCGGCGCGCTCGACGCGGACGAGCTCAACAACATCGCGGTGTTCAAGGCCGTCTCGCCATCGGTGGTCAACATCACGGCGCTGGCGGTCGGGCGCGACTTCTTCTCGATGAACGTGCAGCAGGTGCCGCGCGGCACCGGCAGCGGCTTTGTCTGGGACGACCGCGGCCACATCGTCACCAACTTCCACGTCATCCAGGAGGCCAACGCAGCGCGCGTGACGCTGGCCGACCAGTCGAGCCACCGCGCGCAGCTGGTCGGCGTGTTCCCCGACCGCGACATCGCGGTGCTGAAGATCGATGCGCCGAAGAACAAGCTGCCGCCGATTCCGGTCGGCAGCAGCCGCGAGCTGCAGGTGGGGCAGAAGGTGTATGCGATCGGCAACCCCTTCGGCCTCGACCAGACACTCACCACCGGCATCGTCAGCGCGCTCAACCGCGAGATCGAGTCGGTCACGCGGCGCACGATCCGCGGCTCGATCCAGACCGACGCGGCCATCAACCCGGGCAACTCCGGCGGCCCGCTGCTCGATTCGGCGGGCCGGCTGATCGGCGTCAACACCGCGATCTACAGCCCGTCCGGCGGCAGCGCCGGCATCGGCTTCGCGATTCCGGTGGACGAGGTCAACCGCATCGTGCCGCGGCTGATCCGCGACGGCCGCATGGTGCGCCCCTCGCTCGGCGTGACCGCCGGCCCCGAAGCGATGGTGCGCGCGCTCAACCTGCCCACCGGCGTGCCGCTGGTGCGCGTGACCCCCGGCGGTCCCGCCGCCGGCGCCGGCCTGCAGCCGTTTCGTCGCGGCAGCGAAGGCGGCATCGTCGCCGGCGACGTGATCACCGCCGTCAACGACGAGCCGGTGAGCGACCTCGACGACATGCTGACCGCGCTGGAGCGATTCCAGCCCGGCGACAAGGTGACGCTCACGTTGTGGCGCACCGGCAAGACACGCAAGCAATCGGTCACGCTCGCCGAGTCGGACGAGTAGCGCCGATACACTGGCCCTCCGTTTTCGCCTCACCGGATCCGCCGTGTCAGCACGCCTCGCCGTTCTTCCGCAATACCTCTACCCGAAGCAGGCGCTGACGGCGCTGGCCGGCAAGTTCGCGTCGGCGCGCGCCGGCGCGCTCACCACCGCGGTGATCCGCTCTTTCGTCGCACGCTACGGCGTCGACATGAACGAGGCGGCCAACCCCGACATCACGAGCTACGCAAGCTTCAACGACTTCTTCACGCGCGCGCTGAAGCCGGGCGTGCGCCCGCTCGCCAACGCCGACCTGGTCTGCCCGGTCGACGGCGCCATCAGCCAGTTCGGGTCGATGGACCGCGACCGCATCCTGCAGGCCAAGGGGCACCACTACACCACCACCGCGCTGGTGGGCGGCGACGCGGCGCTCGCCGCGCAGTTCGAGCACGGCAGCTATGCGACGCTGTACCTGAGCCCGCGCGACTACCACCGCATCCACATGCCCTGCGACGGCCGCCTGCGCCGCATGATCCACGTGCCGGGCGAGCTGTTTTCGGTCAACCCCGGCACCGCGCTCGGCGTGCCGGGGCTGTTCGCGCGCAACGAGCGCGTCGTGTGCCTGTTCGAGGGCGCGCGTGGCCCCTTCGTGCTGACGCTCGTCGGCGCCACCATCGTCGGCAGCATGGCCACCGTGTGGCACGGCGTCGTCACGCCGCCGCGCATGAAGTCGGTGCGCGAGTGGCACTACGCCGACCAGCAGGTGAGCCTGAACAAGGGCGCCGAGATGGGCCGCTTCCTGCTGGGCTCGACGGTGGTGATGCTGTTCCCCAAGAGCGACCTGCGCTTCAACCCGCGCTGGGCGCCGGAACGATCGATCCGCCTCGGCGAGGAGATGGCTGCCTACCCCGCGGGCTGATCGCCGAGAGCAGGACACGCGGCATGTCGATTGCCGCGTGATCCGCACGTCGAATTCGACCCTGGAGAGCGCACATGAGCATCGAACACCTCCCCGCCCACGGCATCGTCTGGCTCGAACACGCCCAGCAGCGGCTGGGCCTGCTGCCGGGCCTGGGCGGCGGCGTCGCGGCATGGCAGTGGATGCGCCCGCCAGGCGCCTTCGACCTGTGGCGGCCGTGGAACGGCGAGCGTCCCGACCGCTACAGCTTTGCATCGTTCGCGCTCGTGCCGTGGTCCAACCGCATCAGCGGCGGCGGTTTCGAACACGCCGGCCGCTTCCATGCGATCGCACCCAACCGGCCCGGCGAGCCCTATCCGATCCACGGCGACGGCTGGTTGCAGCCCTGGGAGTGCGAACAGACGGCACCGGGCACGGTGGTGATGCGGCTGCGCTCCGATCGTTTCGACGGCAACCCCTACGTCTACGAGGCCGAGCAGCGTTTCACGCTGCTCGACGGCGGCATGGACCAGGAGCTGAGCGTCACCCACCGCGGCGAGGCCAGCCTGCCGTACGGCCTGGGCCAGCACCCCTACTTCCCGCGCGGCGAGGACACGCGGCTGCAGGCGCCGGTGCGCGGCGTCTGGCTGAGCGGCGACGATCCCCTGCCCACCGAGCACACGACACGATTTCCGCCGGGCTGGGACCTGCGCGACGCGTCGGCCCACGGCCCGATGATCGACAACTGCTACACCGGCTGGTCGGGGCGTGCGCGCATCGTGTGGCCGCAGGCGGGCCTGCAGCTCGACATGCAGGTGCCCGACGTCGACGACGGCTATTGCCTGCTGTATCGCCCGCCGGTCGGCGAGGCGATCGCCTTCGAGCCGATCACCCACCCGATCGATGCCTTCCACCTGCCCGGCCGGCCGGGGCTGCGCGTGCTGCAGCCGGGGCAGAGCATGCGGCTGCAGGTGCGCTGGCGCTTCTCGGTGGCGCAGCAGACGGCGGCGACACGCGTGTGAGGCGCCCCCGTCAAAGCCTGGGTGTCCGACGAGGTTCGATTCGATGAACACTCGTGGTGTTGAGCGCATCACGCGTGCAGTGAAGAACGCGGCGTCGGGGCGAGGCGCAGCAGCGGTGTTCCGCGTGGCAGCTGCTCTCCCAAATGGCGCTGGATCCGCCGCGAGGCGTCGGCGGCGTCGCCGCGCAGCAGCGACAGCACCACCCGCACCGGCTCGCCTTCGCGCACCGGCAAGCGCGGGAAGTTGTTCGGCGACGGCTCCGTCGCCAGCACCGCAAGCGGCGCGGCGCCGGCCTGTGCGAACGCCGAGGTCACATAGCGCAGCGCCGTGCCGTCGTCGCTCTCGGGCCAGGACAGCATGGCCACGATGACGACGCCCGGCGGCGCCGCGAGCGAGCCGAGCGGCGCACGCGGCATCTGCGGCAGCGCCCAGGGCGGCAGCGGTCGCAGCAGCAGCACGTCGTCGCTGTCGATCATCGTGGCGTTCGCGGCTTCGCGATGCGCCTGCCACACCGGCCCGCCGTAGAAAGCCGCCAGCGCCTCGGCGCGTGCCGCCATGCCCGCGAAGCCGCGCAGCCAGACGAATCGATCGGGCCGGTCCAGGTCGCGAAAGGTGCCGAGCACCTGCATGCCGAGCGCCTGCTGCGTCTCGACGAACTCGCGCTCGAACAGCTCGATCAGCACCTCGCGCCGGCCGGGGCGCAGTGTGTATTGGCGCAACTCGATCACTTGCGCCACGCAGTCGGTGGGGTGGGGCGTCATGCAGGGACTCCTTGTGAAGCTGCGCATGCTGCGGCCGATTGGCTGACAATGCCTGTCACGCTTTCTTGCTGACATGGGCCCATGCGCGCGAGCCGACTGCTGTCGATCCTGATGCTGCTGCAGTCGCGCGGCCGCCTGAGCGCGCAGGCGCTGGCCGCGCAGCTCGAAGTCTCGGTGCGCACCATCTACCGCGACATCGACGAGCTGAGTGCCTCCGGCGTGCCGGTGTGGGCCGACCTCGGGCGGCACGGCGGCTTCCAGCTGAAGCCCGGCTGGCGAACCCAGCTCGACGGCCTTACCGCGCAAGAAGCGCGGGCGATGTTCCTCGGCGGGCTGCCGGGGCCGGCGGCGCAGCTGGGCCTGGGCGAGGCGATGGCCTCGGCGCAGCTCAAGCTGCTCGCCGCGCTGCCCGACGGCTGGCGCGACGACGCGCGCCGCGTCAGCTCGCGCTTTCACCTCGACCCGCTCGACTGGTACCGCGGATCGCCGCCCACCGACCACCTGGGCGCCGTGGCGCAGGCGGTGTGGAGCGAGCGGCGCATCCATGTGCGCTATGAGAGCTGGAGCGGCGTCGTCGAGCGCCGGCTGGAGCCGCTCGGCCTGGTGCTGAAGGCGGGCGTCTGGTACCTCGCCGCCGCCTCCGCCACCGCGTCCAACAGGGCCGCGCGCACCTATCGCCTGTCGAACGTGCGCGAGCTCACGCTCACCGACGAGCGCTTCACGCGGCCGAAGGCCTTCGACCTCGCGCGCTACTGGACCGAGTCGACGCGTCGCTTCGAGGCCGAGTTGTACCGTGACGAAGCCACGCTGCGCGTGTCGCCGCGCGGCCTGAAGGTGCTGAAGAGCTTCAGCCCGGCGGTCGCCGAGGCGGCGCAGGCGAGCATGGCGGACGCGGACGGCGAAGGCTGGGTCCAGGTGCTGGTGCCCATCGAATCGATCGACCATGCGGCCGATCAGTTCCTGCGCCTCGGCGCCGACGCGCAGGTGTTGAAGCCGTCGGCACTGCGCCGGCGCATCGCCGGCACTGCGCGCCGCATCGCCGCGCTCCACGGCCACTAAGATGCGCGCATGACGACAAGCACCCGCAGCGGCGAAGCGCCCGGCGACGACCTGCCCGTGAACGAGGCGCGCCTGTGGCGCGACAACGGCTGGACGGCGCGCGTGATCAAGAACGAAGACGACGACGGCTGGGCCGTCGCGATGATCAAGGACGGCGAACCCGAGCCCGCGCTCGTCGGCCCCTGGACGATGGGGCGCGACAAGAAGAACCCCAAGCCGCTCGACGGCGCGGCGTTCAACACCCTCGTCAAGACCGCGTCCGAGGTGCTGCGCCGGCACGAGCAGCAGCTGCACGCGCTGCATCACAAGAGTCTTGCCGTCAGCACGGAGGCCGGGCGCATCGGCGTCACGCTGGACATCGTGCCCGACGAAGACGATCCGCACGCCCTGCTGGCGGCGCACGATGCGGCGGGGGAGCAGATCGCGCGCGTGCGCGTGCCGGCGAGCTTCAAGCTGAGCGCGGCCAGCGCCGCCGCCTGGGTGGAAGACGACTTTCGCAAGCCCGGTTGAGCCGTATCGGCGCTGTCAGCGGGCAGCGCCCGCTTCCATCTCCAGCGCGGTGAGCCACAGCCGCACGTCGAACTCGAGCTGGTGATACGCCGGCTCCATGTGCGTGCACAGCGCATAGAACGCCTTGTCGTGCTCGCGCTGCCTGAGGTGGGCCAGCTCGTGCACGACGATCATCTTCAGGAAAGGCGCCGGCGCCTGCTTGAACAGGCTGGCCACACGGATCTCGCGCTTGGCCTTGAGCCGGTTGCCCTGCACGCGCGAGACGGCGGTGTGCGTGCCGAGCGCATGGCGGATGACGTGCAGCGTGCTGTCGTAGGCCACCTTGGCGACGGGCTCGGCGCCGCGCATGAACTGCGACTTGAGCGCGGACACGTAGTCGTAGAGCG
Source organism: Piscinibacter sp. (assembly GCA_036401155.1). GTDB lineage: Bacteria > Pseudomonadota > Gammaproteobacteria > Burkholderiales > Burkholderiaceae_C > Albitalea. The sequence goes on from DASWVR010000252.1 coordinate 5,626, forward strand.
CGCGGTCGGTGCGCACCTCGTGCTGCTCGGCGTAGCGCCGGCCAAGGCTCTCGCGCAGGCGGCCCTGCTCGATCAGCTCGTGCACCTGGCGCAGCAGCTCCGGCGGGTAGCCCGCCAGGTACTTCAGCGTCCGCGCCGTCATGTCCGTCACCGCGAGCGGCGCGACTCGCGCAGCATGAAGAGATAGAGCGACTCGACCTTCTCGCGCGCCCACGGCGTCTTGCGCAGCACCTTCAGGCTCGACGCGATGCTGGGCTCGCTCGCGAAGCAGCGCAGCGCGATGCGCTGCGCGAGGCCGTCCCATCCATAGTGTTCGACCAGCTCGGTGAGGATGCGCTCGAGCGTCAGCCCATGCAGCGGATTGCGGGGCTGGGCGGGCGGCGAGGCGGTCATGGCCCGATTCTCGCGGGTCGGCGCCATGCCGTCTCCCATGCCAATCGCGGCGATGAAGCCAATCGATTGGCCGATGTAAGTTGATAAAGACTATCGTATGCCGCATGCGATTCCGACGTCCCGACCCCTCCTGGCGCAAGACCCTCGCCTTCGGCGTGATCCATCTGTTCATCGCCGTCTCGGTCGGCTGGCTGTTCACCGGCAGCTTCGTGCTCGCCGGCGTGCTGAGCCTGGCCGAGCCGGCCCTCAACACGCTGGCCCACCACGGGCTCGACCGCTGGTGGGCGCGACACGGCGCCGGCGGGCGCCACGCGGCGCTGCTCAAGACGCTGGTCTTCGGCCTGACGCACCTCGTCATCGCCGCCGGACTCGGCTGGTGGCTCACCGGCAGCTGGGCGCTCGCCGGCGCCTACGCGCTGGTGGAGCCGGCTGCCAACGCGGTGGCGCACTTCTTCTTCGAACGCGCGTGGGCCCGTCGTGCCGCTCGGCTGCCGCTCCTTCCCGCGCCGGCGATGTGAACAAGGGTGAGCCCGTCCGACATGGCCGCTCGATCCCCCCACGCCCCACCTTCTGAGGACTCGAACGCACCCGGCCAGGCTCAGAAGCGCACCGGCTTGTAGACGCCGCAGAGGAAGTTGACGCCCTCGAAAGGCTCGACATACGAGGTCTTCGGCGCCAGCTCGCCCGTCGCCGGGTTGCGGAAGGTGTAATCGAACCACCCGCCGCCCTGCCGGCCGACCTCGACGATCTTGCGCACGACCGGCATGCCGGCGCCGTCGAGCATCTCGGCCTCGCTGCTGCCGAGCCGGCGTGTGCTCGACGCAGCACTCAGGCACACCAGCATGTGGCGCTCGTCGTGCCCGGACACATACAGGTCGCGGTCGCGGAACGGACTGTCCGGCGCCGAGACGTCGCGCAGCCCCTGCTGCAGCCCGACCTGGCGGCAGTGCGCGATGACGCGCCGCACCATCGCCACCGCTTCGTCTGCCGTGCCCTGCTGCAGACGATAGTGCGACGTGCCTTCGGTGAGGTGCTGCGCGCGCGACTGCAGCCCGCGCGCCTGGGCGCTCAGTTCCTCCACCAGCGTCGAGTTGTGCTGGCTGCTCTGGTCGATCTGCTGCACGGCCGCGGTGATCTGCTGCAGCGCCATGCTCTGTTCGGTGGCCAGTCGGTCGATGACGGTCACCGCGCCGGTGACCTGCTCGACCTTGCACTGCATGCCGTCGATGTGTTCGCGGGTCGAGTCGACCAGCGCGCCGCTGCGCTCGGCGCGCTCGACGGCCTGGCCCACCAGCGCCTTGATCTCCACCGCCGTGGCGGCGCTGCGGTTGGCGAGGATGCGCACCTCGCCGGCGACCACGGCGAAGCCGCGGCCCGCATCGCCGGCGCGTGCGGCCTCGACCGCCGCGTTCAGCGCCAGCAGGTTGGTCTGGAAGGCGATGCTGTTGATCGTTTCCAGCGCCGAACGCATCGCGTTCACGCTGGCGACGGTGGCATGCGTGGTGTCGGCCAGTTCCCGCATGGCCTGGCTGCTGCGCACGCTCAGCGAGCCGACCTCGTGCACGAAGCCGCGTATCTCGCTCGCATGCGACGCCGTGGTCCTGGCCCCTCCCGCCAGCTCCTGCGTGGCAGCGCGCGTCTGTTGCAGCGTGGCGGCCAGGCTGTCGGCCTGCTCCTGCAGACCCGCGCTGTGCCCCAGCAACCGCTGCGCGGCGTCGCCGATGATGACGGCAGTGCTCCGCACGTTGGCCACCAGTCCGGAGACGTTGGCCGCCACCTGCGTCGCCGACCGGTCCGCCCCGCCGGACGTGGGCCGTGTCGCGTCGCGCCCCGCGTCGAGCCCAATCAGCCGGCCGCGTGCGATGTCGTGCAGCGTGGCCGAAACTTGCCTCAGCCCGCCACGCTGGCGCCGTTCGGCCAGCAGCAGGCAGCCGGCGGCAAACCACGACAGGCCAAGGGCCGCCACCGCGCCCCAGCCCGCCGTCGTTGCGCCGAGCCAGCCCGCCGCCAGCGCGAGGATGGACACTCCGGCGGCACCGACGCCGAGGCGACGCAGGCCCGCCGCTGCATCGGGGCCGCGAGTCGAGTTCGGGGCCTGGGTCGGTTCGACGGAAGCTGGGTGTGCGATCTGACTCATGTCGGGGTCCGGGTGGAACGGCTGCCCGCGGTTGCGCGGCAACGCTCATCTCATTTTCGGCAGCAGCGGCGCGAAATGAAGCGGCCGCAATCGGGACGCCGGCGGGCGCAATCGACGGCGCGTGCCTCGCGGTCCACACCGTCAGCGCCCTCAGCCGCGTGGGCCTTTCGTGATCTGTTCCCGCAGACCACGTCGCGCCAGCCGCAGCGGCGTGCGGTGCGCCGTCCAGCCGCCTTGCCACGGCGGCGTGAGCCAGCGCAGCCGGTGCCCCATGCCCATGGCGAGGCGGTACAGCCGCGGCCGTTCGTTGAGCCAGGCCCAGGCGCGCCACGCGAGCGCCTCCTTCCAGTCGCGCGCGCTGCCCTGGCCGGCCAATGGCACCTGGCCCGGCGCCGCCTCGTGCTTGGCGGCACGGCGCAGCTGCATCAGCAGCTCGGGGATCGGAATGCCCACCGGGCACACCTCGCCGCAGGCGCCGCACAGGCTGCTCGCGGTGGGCAGGTCCTGCGTCGGCTCCAGGCCCAGCAGGTGCGGCGAGATGATGGCGCCGATCGGTCCGGGGTAGGTGGTGCCGTAGGCCAGCCCGCCGATGCGCGCGTACACCGGGCAGTGGTTCATGCAGGCGCCGCAGCGGATGCACTGCAGCGTGGCGCGGAACTGCTCGTCGCGGAAGGCCTGGCTGCGGCCGTTGTCGAGCAGGATCAGGTGCACCTCGCCCGGACCGTCGAGTTCGCCGGCGCGGCGCGGCCCGGTGATGACGTTGAGGTAGGTCGTCACCGCCTGGCCGGTCGCCGAGCGCGTGAGCAGGCTGAACAGCGGCAGCACGTGGTCGAAGCGCTCGACCACCTTCTCGATGCCGGTGATCGCGATGTGCACCTCGGGCACGCTGGTGCACATGCGGCCGTTGCCTTCGTTCTCGACCAGCACCAGCGAGCCGGTTTCGGCGACCATGAAGTTGACGCCCGACACGCCGATCGGCGCATCGCGGAACTGGTCGCGCAGCACGCGGCGGCCGATCGCGATCAGCGCGTCCACGTCGTCGGTGTAGGCGGTGTCGGGAATGCGCTGCGCGAACAGCTCGGCGATCTGCTGCTTCGTCTTGTGGATCGCCGGCATGATGATGTGGCTCGGCCGCTCGCCGGCGAGCTGGACGATGTACTCGCCCATGTCCGACTCGAGGCAGTCGATGCCGTGCTCGGCCATGCGGTGGTTCAGCTCGATCTCCTCGCTGACCATCGACTTGCCCTTGATCATCCCCTTGGCGCCGTGCTGCTGCGCGAGCGCGAG
>DASWVR010000253.1:0-2968 GCA_036401155.1 Piscinibacter sp.
CAGCGCCGGCATCAAGGTGCCCGACGTCGCCACCCTGGTTTCCAAACTCAAGAACGAAGCGAAGGTGATCTGACATGACCGCACTCGTCATCGCCGAACACGACAACAAGTCCGTCAAGGGCGCGACCCTCAACACGATCACCGCCGCGGCGCAGGCCGGCGGCGAGGTGCACGTGCTGATCGCTGGCCACAACGCCTCGGGCGCCGCCGAAGCCGCGGCGAAGATCGCCGGCGTGGCCAAGGTGCTGCACGCCGACGCCGCGGGCCTCGAGCACGGTCTGGCGGAGAACGTCGCCGCGCAAGTGGTGGCACTCGCCGGCAACTACAGTCACCTGGTCTTTCCGGCGACCGCCGCCGGCAAGAACGTCGCCCCGCGTGTTGCCGCGCTGCTCGACGTTGCGCAGGTCTCCGACATCAGCAAGGTGATCGCCCCCGACACCTTCGAGCGTCCGATCTACGCTGGCAACGCCGTCGCGACGGTGCAAAGCTCCGACAAGATCCTGGTGCTGACCGTGCGCACGACCGGCTTCGACCCGGCCGCGGCCACCGGCGGCAGCGCCGCGGTGGAAAGCGTGGCGGCCAGCGCCGACAACGCCGGCGTGAGCTTCCTCGGCAGCGAGATCGCCAAGAACGACCGGCCCGAGCTGACCGCGGCCAAGATCATCGTCGCGGGCGGCCGCGCGCTGGGGTCGAGCGAGAAGTTCGACGAAGTGCTCACGCCGCTGGCCGACAAGCTGGGCGCCGCGCTCGGGGCGAGCCGCGCCGCGGTCGACGCGGGCTACGCGCCCAACGACTGGCAGGTCGGCCAGACCGGCAAGATCGTCGCGCCGCAGCTGTACATCGCCGCGGGCATCAGCGGCGCGATCCAGCACCTGGCGGGCATGAAGGACTCCAAGGTGATCGTGGCGATCAACAAGGACCCCGAGGCGCCGATCTTCAGCGTCGCCGACTACGGCCTCGAAGCGGATCTGTTCACCGCCGTGCCCGAGTTGGTCATGGCGCTCGGCTGACGCCGGCGTTTCCCATCACACACTGACACCGGGGCGCACAACGAGTGTCGTTGCTGCGCCCTTGTTCCATCCGGAGAAAAGAGATGACTTACCGCGCGCCTGTGAAGGACATGCTGTTCTGCATGCAGGAGTTGGCAGGCCTGGACGATGTCGCGAAACTGCCGGGCTTCGATGACGCCGACGCCGACACCGCCCAGGCGGTGCTGGAGGAATGCGCCAAGCTCAACCAGGACGTGATCGCGCCACTCAACGTCGCCGGCGACCGCGCTCCCTCGTACTGGAAAGACGGCCAGGTCTTCACCACGGCGGGCTTTAAGGACGCTTTCAAGCAGTTCGGCGACGGCGGCTGGCAGGGCCTGCAGCACCCGACCGAGTTTGGTGGGCAGGGCCTGCCGAAGACCATCGCCGCGGCCTGCATCGAGATGCTCAACAGCGCCAACCTGAGCTTCGCGCTGTGTCCGCTGCTGACCGACGGCGCGATCGAGGCGCTGCTCACCGCCGGCTCGCATGAACAGCAGCAGCAGTTCATCCCGAAGATGATCACTGGCGAGTGGACCGGCACGATGAACCTGACCGAGCCGCAGGCGGGTTCGGACCTGGCGCTGGTGCGCACGCGCGCCGAGCCCCAGCCCGACGGCAGCTACAAGATCTTCGGCACCAAGATATTCATCACCTACGGCGAGCACGACATGGCCGAGAACATCGTGCACCTGGTGCTGGCCCGGGTGACCGGCGCGCCCGAAGGCGTAAAGGGCATCAGCCTGTTCATCGTGCCGAAGTTCATGGTGAACGCCGACGGAACGCTCGGCGCGCGCAACGACGTGCATTGCGTGTCGATCGAACACAAGCTCGGCATCAAGGCCAGCCCGACGGCGGTGCTGCAGTTCGGCGACCATGGCGGCGCGGTCGGCTATCTGATCGGCCAGGAGAACCGCGGCCTCGAATACATGTTCATCATGATGAACGCCGCCCGCTATGCGGTGGGCATCCAGGGCATCGCGGTGGCCGAGCGGGCGTACCAGCAGGCGGTGGAGTACGCGCGCGAACGCATCCAGTCGAGGCCGGTGGACGGCTCGCTGCCGTGCAGCGGGCCCATCATCCATCACCCCGATGTGAAGCGCATGCTGATGACGATGCGCGCCCACATTGAAGGCTGCCGCGCGATGGCGGCGGTGGCGGCATCGGCCTTCGATGCCGCTCATCATCATCCCGATCCCGAGGTGCGCCGCCAGAACCAGGCCTTCTACGAGTTCCTGGTGCCGCTGGTGAAGGGCTTCAGCACCGAGATGAGCCTCGACGTGACGAGCCTGGGCGTGCAGGTGCACGGCGGCATGGGCTACATCGAGGAGACCGGCGCGGCGCAGTACCTGCGCGACGCCAAGATCCTGACGATCTACGAGGGCACGACGGCGATCCAGGCCAACGACCTGGTGGGCCGCAAGACCGCGCGCGACGGCGGCCAGACGGCCAAGGCGATCGCTCGCCAGATCGAGGCCACCGAAACGGCGCTGGCCCGGCGCGACAGCGCCGCCGCCCGAGCGATGCTCAAGCGCCTCGCCGCAGCACGCGAGGCCTTCGTGCAGGTGGTCGACTTCGTTGCCGGGAACACGAAAGCGAGTCCGAACGCGGTGTTCGCCGGGTCGGTGCCCTACCTGATGCTCGCCGGCAATGTGATGGCGGGCTGGCAGATGGCGCGTGCGCTGCTGGTGGCCGAGGAGAAGCTGGCCGATGGCAGCGGCGACAAGGCGTTCCTCGAAGCCAAGGTCGCGACGGCGCACTTCTATGCCGACCACATTCTCAGCAAGGTGCCGGCGACGCGGGACGCGATTCTCGAAGGCGGCGACAGCGTGACCGCGCTGGCGCTCGAGTCGTTCTGAAGCGCCGACGCCCCGCTCGCCTGTCTCGGCGGTGACAGTGGCCACCCGGTGTGCTGAGCACACTGGGTGCCTGCCGCGTCC
>DASWVR010000254.1:0-7016 GCA_036401155.1 Piscinibacter sp.
ATTCGAGAGCGCCTTTCGTTCCTGAATACCCAGTGGATCCTTGGAGCTTCAACCTATCCTGAACCATTCAAGCAAAGGCGCTGCTTCCTAACACGGGAAATTCCATTATCAAGTAAACGAGAAATCGTGCGCAAAGCCGCGCGACATAAAGTGTTGTTTTCGGGCGCAAGGCGAAGTGCCCCGGTAAAACGCACAGGGCACCACGCGGGAGGCGGTAAAAAACACAGGCCCGCCCCTCGTGCAAACCCTTAACTCACGCCGGGCCGATATCATGGCGCCCCGGTTTCGCGAGCGCCTCGCCAAACCCCACCCGGTGCCTGAACGATGCCTTCCCGCAGCCCCCTCGACGCGCTGAACCTTGTGCTGGGCAGCGTGGACGCCGTGCGCAACCTGCGCGCGCTGTACGTGCTGCTGGCCACCTTCGCCGCCACCGGGCTGCTGATGGCGATGGCCGAGAACTCGCTCGCCCAGGGCGGGCGGCTCGGGGCGCTGGAGGCGGGCGCCGCCTTGTTCGTGGCCTTCTACGGCGGCAACGCCGCCGGCATCCTGCTGATGGACCAGGCGCGCGGCGGCGCGGTGCGCGACATCGGCGAGGCGGTGCGCGCCTCGCTGCTGACGGCGCACCGCCTGTTGCTCGTGATGCTGATCGTGGTTGCCGGCTATGCGTTGCTCGCGGCCGCGCTCTATGCCCTGCTGTGGCTGTGCCGCGTGGCCGTCAGCGGGCCGCTGATCGGCCCGCTGCTGTTCGGGCTGGCGGTGCCGGTGGGCGTGGTCGGCGTCGGCCTCGCCTTGCTGGCGCTCGTCACGGTGGTGGTGCCGCTCGCCGCGCCGGCGGTGTGGGCGGGCGTGGGCGTCATCGACGCGGTGCGCCAGCTGCAGCGCTGGATGCGCCAGCGCCTGCTGACGGTGGCGCTGCTGGTGGCCGCGGTCAGCCTGCTGGCCGCCGGGGTCGGCGCCCTCGTCACCTTCGTCGTGATGTCGGGCGGGCGCATCGTCTCGGCGCTCGGTGTCGCGGTGGTGGGCATCGACGTGCCGGCGCAGACGCTGATGGGGGGCCTGTTCGGCTACGGGCTGCGCAGCCTCGGTGCGGCCGGTGCGCCGGCCGGCTCGACCGGCCATGCGGCGGCGGCGCTGGTCGGCGGCGGCGTCGTGTTCGCGCTGGCGCTCGTGCTGCCGGGCCTCGTCTACCTGCGCGGCACCTGTTCGGTCTACCTCGCGATGTGCGACAGCAGCCATTGAAGCGCGCCGACCCGACCCCGCGCATCGCGAGCCTGGTCCCGAGCCTCACCGAACTCGTGATCGCGCTCGGACTCGGGCCGAGGCTGGTGGCGCGCACCGGCTTCTGCGTGCATCCGGCCGAGGTCGTGCAGGCGATCCCCAAGGTCGGCGGCACCAAGGACGTGAACCTCGACAAGCTGCGCCGCCTCGCGCCCACGCACGTGCTGCTCAACGTCGACGAGAACCGGCTCGACACCGCCCAGGCGCTGCAGTCGTGGCCGGCGGACGAGCGGCCCGAGCTGATCGTGACGCATCCTCTGGCGCCGGCGGACAACCTCGCGCTGATCGACCAGATGCTGGGGGCGTTCGGCCACGTCGAGGGCGTAGCCGAGCGCGCCGAAGCGCTGCGCGCCGCGCTCGTGCATGAGCTCGCGGCCACCGTGCCGCAGCGCCACGCCGAGCAGCGCGTGCTGTACCTGATCTGGCGCGACCCGTGGATGACGGTCGCCCGCGACACCTACATCTCGCGCATGCTGGCGCAGGTCAACTGGCACACGCTGCCCGACACGGCGGGCGGCGCGCAGGGCGCCGCGCGCTACCCGGCGCTGCGCGGCGACGAAGACTGGCTTGCCGACGTGCAGCAGGTGCTGCTCAGCTCCGAGCCCTACGCCTTCGGCGAGCGCGACGTCGGCGCGGCGCAGGCGCTGTGCCCGAACGCGCGGGTGCGTCTGGTCGACGGCGAGCTGATCAGCTGGTACGGCCCGCGCGCCGTGGCCGGGCTGCGCAGCCTGCGCGCGCTGGCGGCCTGAATCACACGACGGAACCATCCATGGACTTGCTCAAGCCGCTGATCGCGCTGCTGGCGATCGTCAACCCGATCGGCGTGGTGCCGTTCTTCATCCACTTCACGCAGAACCTGTCGCCCGAGCAGCGGCGGCGCACCATCCGCGTGAGTTCGCTCACCGCCTTCATCGTCATCGCGCTGAGCGCGGTGGCGGGGCTCAAGATCATCGAGTTCTTCGGCATCTCGCTCGCATCGTTCCAGGTCGGCGGCGGCACGCTGTTGCTGATTTCGGCGATCCAGATGCTCAACGCCCAGCCCGCCGAGGGCCGCCGCGAGGACGTGAGCGAGGGCGAGAGCAAGGTCGACGCGGGTGCCAGCATCGCCGTCGTGCCGCTGACCATCCCGCTGCTGACGGGGCCGGCGACCATCTCGACGATGGTGATCTACGCCGACAAGACCCGCCACTGGTGGGAGGTGGCCGCGCTGGTCGGCTACGGCGTGGTCGTCGCGGCCGTGACCTTCCTGGCCTTCTCGGCGTCGGGCCGCATCGCGAAGGTGCTCGGGCAGACCGGCATCAACATCATGACCCGCCTGATGGGGCTGATCCTCGCGGCGCTGGCCGTCGAGCTGCTGGCCGACGGCCTGATAAAGCTGTTCCCGGTGCTGGCGTCGCACCTGGCACGCTAGTGGTGTCCGCCGCTCGGCGGCCCGGCGATCAGGACTTGCCGTTGTCGCCGCCGCTCGCGCGGTCGATCTGCTGCGCGAGCTTCTGCGGATGCGTCGCCTGTTCCAGCGCCGCCAGTGCCGGGTCGTGGTCGACCTCGACGCCCACCTTCTTCGCGATGGCCGAGAGCATGCGCAGCATCTTCGTGTTCTCCTGCTCGGTCAGCAGGTTGATCTGCAGGTCCAGCGCATTGCGCCGTTCGGCCAGGCGGTTCTCCTCGTTCTGGCTGATGAGGATGAAGGTCGACAGGAAGATCGCTTCGAGCGAGACCATCAGCGTCAGAAAGGTAAACGGAAACGGATCGACCGGGCGCACGGCGGGCCAGGAGTTGACGGCGATCCAGGCCGCGAACAGCAGCACGTGCACATAGAAGAAGGTCATCGTGCCGCAGAACGAGGCAATGGCCTGGGCCCAGCGCTGCGAGCGGCTCATGTTCGCCTTGGCGGCGCGTTCGAGGTCGACGATGGCCTGCACGTTCTGCTCGGTCAGGTCTTCGACGGTGGCGAGGTCGCGGTAGCGCTTGGCGTCGGCCCGGCCGCGCGTGGGCGCGCTCGATGTGGACTTCACGGGGGGCTCCTTCAGACGATGCAGCAGACCCGGATTCTCGCCAGCGGCGGCGCGCGCGAGAATCCGGGCAAGCCATGCGCCGCCGCGTCTCGCACCATTACAGCGTCTATGTCGTCGAACTGGGCGACGCGGTGTGGAACGAGCCGAGTTTTCGCAAGGCCAATCCGCAGTACGAACTCGGCAAGCCGTTCGTCTACGTCGGCATGACCGGGCTCGACCCCGACACCCGCTTCGACCGGCACAAGGCCGGCATCCAGTCGAACCGGCTGGTGCGCGAGCACGGCCTGCGCCTGTTGCCGCAGCTGTACGAGGTGTACAACCCGATGCCCTACGACGGCGCGCGCGAGATGGAGGTCGAACTCGCGATCGGGCTGCGCGAAGCAGGCTTCGGCGTGTGGCAAGCGTAGGCATCCGCAGGGCGCCGAGCGGCTCGGCGAGCGGCCGGCCTCGGCTTCACACGGACTTCACGCACGTTTCATCGCGGGCAGCGACAGTGCGCTGCTTTCGAAGGAGCGCCCATGCCACCGAGCCCCCTCATCGCCAAGGTCGCCGCGGTCGCGGCCATCGGCGGCCTGCTGATGCTGGCGCTGAGCCGCATCGGCGACCTCGTCGACGAGCGCCGGGCGCGTTTTCGCGAGGCCGAACGCAGCGTCGAGCACAGCCAGGCCGGCCGTCAGGCCCTGCTCGGACCCGTGCTGCTCAGCCACTGTGTCGAGGCGTGGGAAACGACGGTCGGCGACGGCAAGGACCGCAAGACCCAGCTCCACAAGCGCGAGTTCATGCTCAGCGCCACGCCGCGCCAGCTCGCCGTGCAGGCCGCGGCGACGATGGAGCCGCGCTACCGCGGGCTGTTCAAGGTCAATACGTATGCGGTCCGCGCTACGTTGCATGCGCAATGGGCGCCGCCCGCGGCGCTGCGTCCGCAGCGCGAACATGCCGGCTCGACGCTGCAGTGTGGGGCGCCGGTGGTGATGGTGGCGGTGAGCGACGCCCGGGGCATTCGCCACGCTTCGATCAGGCTCGGCGGCGACGCGCTCGCCGTGCACTCGGGCACGCTGCACGCGAGCCACCCGCGCGGCTTTCACGCGGCGCTGCCCGAGGCGCTGCGCGGCGGCGACGCGCCGCTGGCCCTCGAGGTCACGCTGGAGCTCGTCGGCACGTCCGAACTCGCCGTCGTGCCGATCGCCGTTGACACCCGCATGACACTCGAGGCGGACTGGCCGCATCCATCGTTCGGCGGGCGTTTCCTGCCGCTCACGCGCGACGTGCGCGCCGACGGCTTCCGTGCCACCTGGCAGTTGTCGTCGCTCGCCACCACGGCGGGCAGCGACTTCCATCGTGGCGCGGCGCTGTGCTCGCCCAACGGCAGCGAGCTCGTGGCCGACGGCGAAGTCGACCCCGCGTACGGCGGCACCCATCGCACGGGCACCACCGCGAGTGCCGCCTCCGGCGCGCCCGGATGCATCGAGTCGTTCAGCGTCGGCTTCATCGATCCGGTCAACCCGTACTCGCTGAGCGACCGCGCGATCAAGTACGGGTTGCTGTTCATCGCGCTGACCTTCGTCGCGGTCGGCATCGTCGAAGTGCTGCGCCAGCTTCGCGTGCACCCGATCCAGTACCTGTTGGTCGGTGCTGCGCTGAGCATGTTCTTCCTTTTGCTGCTGAGCCTGTCGGAGCATCTGAGCTTCGACGTGTCCTACCTGATTGCCGCAGGCGCCTGCGTGGCGCTGCTGGCGTTCTACGGTCGCCATGTGCTGCGCGGCACGCGCGCCGGCGTGCTGTTCGGTGCCGGCGTGGCCGCGCTCTACGGCGTGCTCTATGCGCTGCTGCAGATGGAGCAGACGGCGCTGGTCATCGGGTCGGTGCTGCTGTTCGCGGTGCTGGCCGGGGTGATGGTGCTGACACGGCGGCTGGATTGGTACCGCGTGCTTGACAGCGCAGCGCCACAGCCGTTGCAGCCGGCGAAGCCGGCTGCAGGGGGCTGATGGCGGATCTCACAAGACCGAGAACACGGTCGCTTCGCCGTAGCTGACGCCGGGGCCGCCGCGGCCCCGCGTGGCCGCGGCTTGGTCCCGCACTTCGGCGCGGGTCACGGTGCTCGACACCGGGTCAACAAAGACGGTCGCGTCTCCGACCTGGCGCACGAGCGGCGCGTCGGCGGTCGCGGCCTGGGCCTCGGCTTGGCTGCGCATGCTCGGCGCGTCGGTGAACTGGGTGGCTTCGCCGGCGAAGGCGGTGGCGCTGAGGGTCGCAAGGGCGAGGTGGGAAAGCAGGGCTTTCATGGCGGTTCCTTTCGAGGCTGAAGTGGCTGGGGTGGCGGCGCTGCGATGTGCAGTGCCGTGCGACTTCAGTCGTCGGCCGCCTCGCCTTCTTGCAGCGGGCGTGGCGCCACGAACAACATGACAGAAAACGTGATCCGCCTGTGATGTCCGCAGCGCGCGCGGGCTCGGGTGGCTGCCGATGCGCCGCGTGGCCGCGCGGGCCCACAATCGCCGCATGAGCGAGCCGACCTATGACTACATCGTGTGCGGCGCCGGCACGGCGGGCTGCCTGCTCGCCAATCGCCTGAGCGCCGACCCGCACAAGCGGGTGCTGCTGATCGAAGCCGGCGGCAAGGACGACTACCACTGGATCCACATCCCCGTCGGCTACCTGTACTGCATCGGCAACCCGCGCACCGACTGGCTGTATTACACCGACGAGGATCCCGGGCTCAACGGCCGGCGACTGCGCTACCCGCGCGGCAAGGTGCTGGGCGGCTGCTCCAGCATCAACGGCATGATCTACATGCGCGGCCAGGCGCGCGACTACGATCACTGGGGCGCGCTCGGCAACCCGGGCTGGAGCTGGCAGGAATGCCTGCCGGCCTTCATGAAACACGAGGACTATTACAAGGGCGCCGACGAGTTCCATGCCGCACCGGGCTTCGACCGCACCGGCCGGCGCCAGGGCGGCGAGTGGCGCGTCGAACGGCAGCGCCTGCGCTGGGACGTGCTGGACGCGTTCGCCGAGGCGGCGCAGCAGGCCGGCATCCCGCACACCGAAGACTTCAACCGCGGCAGCAACGAGGGTGTCGGCTATTTCCAGGTCAACCAGCGCCTGGGCACACGCTGGAGCGCCGCGCGCGGCTTCCTGCGACCGGTGCTCGGGCGCGACAACCTGCACGTGTGGACCGGCGGCCTCATCCGGCGCGTGCTGCTCGAACGCGGCGATGCGGGCCTGCGGGCGAGCGGCGTCGAGGTGCAGATGCGCGGCGGCGGCGCCCCCCAGGTGGCGCGGGCCTCGCGCGAAGTCATCCTGTGCACCGGCGCTGTCGGCACGCCCCAGGTGCTGCAGCTCTCGGGCATCGGCCCGGGCGGCCTGCTGCAACAGCATGGCGTGGCGGTGCAGCACGAGCTGGCGGGCGTCGGCGGCAACCTGCAGGACCACCTGCAGATCCGCGCCGTCTACGGCGTCGACGGCGTGAAGACGCTCAACACGATGACGCAGACCTGGTGGGGCAAGGCGCTGATCGGCCTCGAGTACGTGATCAAGCGCAGCGGGCCGATGAGCATGGCGCCGTCGCAGCTCGGCGCATTCACGCGCAGCGACTCCTCGCACACCGACCCCAACATCGAATACCACGTGCAGCCGCTGTCGCTGGACGCCTTCGGCGAGCCGCTGCACCCGTTCAATGCGTTCACCGCCAGCGTGTGCAACCTGAACCCGACGAGCCGCGGCGAG
>DASWVR010000255.1:0-19499 GCA_036401155.1 Piscinibacter sp.
GCGCCCGATGCGCTCCGGCAAGGCAGCGCCGGCGCCGATCACGCCGCGCGAGGCCTGCGGCGCCCGCCGCTTCCTCGCCCTGGCCGCGTGCATGGAGCAGCAGTGCGAGACGCCGCGCTTCCAGGACCATGCGCAGTGCGAGAGCGTGCGTGCGATGGTGCAGCGCCGCCGCCTGGGCGACAACGTCTACTGAAATCAAAAGACTCCGCTCGTCCTGAGCCCGCCGAAGGACGGCGCGCACGGCGAACCGGCGCGATGCGCGGGCTCGGCTAGGGTTTGCCCCTGGCCGGGGCGTCGCGCAGGCGGCATCGCGGCGGCCTGGCTTCGGATATATCGCAAGGCTTGGTTCCACAGCGAAGGAAATCCTTGTGCCGAATGTCCCCGCGGATCGTCCTCACTTCAAGCATTGGCCCAAGCGCCTGCCGCGCGAACTGGTGGTGCCCGAGACCTCGTTGTGGGTCAACCTCGAGGTGGCGGCGAGGCGCTATCCGGACAAGGCGCTGTACGTCTTCTTCGGCCGCGAGCTGACGTTCTCGCAGGCGCATGCGCAGGCCGAGGCGGTGGCCGGCTGGCTGCAGAGCGTGGGCGTGGGTACCGGCGACCGCGTGCTGCTGTACATGCAGAACTGCCCGCAGTACGCGGTGGCGTACTACGCCATCCTGCGCGCCAACGCGGTGGTCGTGCCGGTCAACCCGATGAACCGCGCCGACGAGCTGACGCACTACATCACCGATGCCGGCGCGCGCGCCGCCGTCTGCAGCGCCGACCTCGCGGGCATCGTCGCCGAGGCCAATGCGCTGGTGCCCGAGACCGAGCGGCTGCAGCAGGTGCTCGTCACGCGCTACAGCGACGCGATGCCCGAAGGCCCCGTCGACGCGGCGCTGGCCCCGCCGCCCGCGATGGACGCCTGGCTGCGCAGCGACCCCCCGCTGCCGCGCGGCCATTCGCGCTGGCACGAGGTCATCGCGATGCAACACGTGCCGGGGCCGCACACCGCCCGAGCCGACGACCTGGCGCTGCTGCCGTACACCTCGGGCACGACGGGCAACCCCAAGGGCTGCATGCACACCCACCGCACGCTGATGCACAACGTGGTGGGCGGCGGCGTCTGGGGCTACGCCGGCGCCGAGGCGGTCAGCCTGGGCGTGGTGCCGATGTTCCACATCACCGGGATGATGTACGGCGTGCTCGGGCCCGCGTTCACGGGCAGCACCGTCGTGCTGATGCCGCGCTGGGACCGCGAGCTCGCGGGGCGGCTGATCTCGGCCTACCAGGTGACGCACTGGACCTGCATCCCGACGATGATCATCGACCTGTTCGCGAGCCCGAACTACGCGAGCTTCGACCTCACCAGCCTGCGTTACCTGAGCGGCGGCGGGGCGGCGATGCCGCACGCCGTGGCCGAGCGGCTGCGCGACGAGTTCGGGCTGATGTTCGCCGAGGGCTACGGCCTGACCGAAACCGCCGCGCCGAGCCACGCCAACCCGCCCGAGGCGCCCAAGCTGCAGTGCCTGGGCATGCCGATCTTCGGCGTCGATTCGCGCGTCGTGGACCCGCTCACGCTGCAGGAGATGCCGGTGGGGGAGGTCGGCGAGATCATCACGCGCGGGCCGATGGTCTTCAAGGGCTACTGGCGGCATCCCGAGGCGACCCAGGCGGCCTTCGTCGAGTTCGAAGGCCACAGCTTCTTTCGCACCGGCGACCTGGGCCGCATGGACGAAGACGGCTACTTCTTCATCACCGACCGCTTGAAGCGCATGATCAACGCGAGCGGCTTCAAGGTCTGGCCGGCCGAGGTCGAGCTGCTGCTCTACAAGCACCCGGCGGTGCAGGAGGCCTGCGTCATCGCGGCGCGCGACGCCTACCGCGGCGAGACCGTGAAGGCGCTGATCGTGCTGCGCGCCGAGGCGCGCGGCAAGACGACCGCCGACGACATCGTCGCCTGGTCGCGCGAGCACATGGCGGCGTACAAGGTGCCCAGGATCGTCGAGTTCGTCGAGGCGCTGCCGAAGTCGGGTTCGGGCAAGGTCATGTGGCGCCGTCTGCAGGACGAGCAGGCGCAGCGCGACGCCACCTGATCGATCGGGCCTGCGATCACAGCCGAAGCTCGAACCCCGCCTCGGCCGCCACGCGGCCGTTGACCAGCAGTTCGACGCGGTGCGCGCCGGCGAAGTAGCGGCGCGTGGTGATGGGCTTGACCGCATGCGTCTTGCGCAGCGCGCGGGTTTCGCCGGCGGCGAGTTCGAGCGTCCAGCCCTTGAACACCTTGGGCGAGGTGGCGCCGTTGGCCTTGACGTGGTGCACCGCGTAGTCGATCACCAGCGGCTGAGCGCGCCGCGCGCGCGAGGTGAGCGTGACCTCGAGCGTGAGGCTCTCGCCGAGCCGGATGCGCCGCGGCTCGACGTCGAGCTGCGCCTCGCCGCGCAGCGCGGCTCCGAGCCCCCAGGCCTGCAGCACGCGCACGTTGCCGCCCTTGATGAGGCTGCGGCTCGCATGGCGCAGCAGCGCGCGGCGCTCGGGCGACGCACCGGGCAGGTGGCGCTCCAGCCAGTCGGCCAGCAGGTGCGGATGATCCCGGGCAATGTCGTTGAGGTGGTTGGCGACGCTGCGCCGCACGTACGCGCTGTCATCGTCGAGCAGCGCCTCGAGCAGCGGCAGCGTGGGCGAGGGGTCGGCGATCAGGCCCTTCAGCTGCAGCCCCCAGGGCAGGCGCGGGCGGCTGCCTTCGCTCACGAGCCGCCGCACATGCTCGTTCGGGTCTTTCGTCCAACGCGCGAGCGTCGCGCAGGTGAGTGACGGGTGCTGCACGATGAAGGGGCGGATCGCCCACTCGGCGGTGAAACGCTGCGTCAGGTTCTTCAGCAGCGCCAGCGCGCGCTCGGGCGTGGCGAGTCCGCGTCGCGCCACGAACTCGCCGACCGGCCACAGCGCCCAGCCAGCAAGTCCATCTGCGATGGCCGAATCGAGCAGGGCGGCTGCGGCGGCAAAGTCGTCGGGCAGGCCGGCCTCGAGCGCGGTGGCGATCTGCATCGCACGCGCCTTCAGCTCCAGCTCGGCGAGGCCAGGCAGGGCGATCGACTCGAAGCGACGGGCGTCGAACGAGGGTCCCGCGCGTTGCAGGCGCCGTGACAGGTCGGCGACGACGCTGTCGTTGAGGAAGTTCTTGAAGGGTTCGGCCATGCGGCTATTGTTGCCTTTGCATGAGGCACAGCGCTTGCCCGTCCTGTTCACCGCCCGGAATCGGGCAAGCACACCGAAAGGAGCCGGCATGACCCCGACATGGATTCTTCTCGCCGACGAAGGGCGCGCGCGCATCCTCGAGATGCAGGCGCCGGGCAAGGACTTGTCCGAAGTTGAAGAAATGACCGATGGGGCAGCCCATGCGGACAACGCCGACCTGCGGCGCGACGCCTATGGACGCCGCGGCGGCGACGACCTTCGCATGGGCGGCAACGCCACCACCTCCGCCGGCGAGGAGAAGCTCGACCACGAGGCCGAGCTGTTCGCGCGGCGAGTCGCCGAGCGGCTGTCCCAGGCGCATGCGCAGGGCCGCTTCGAACGCTTGCGCATCGCCGCCGCGCCGCGCTTCCTCGGCCGGCTGCGCAAGGTGCTGACGCCGCAGGTGGCGGGCACGGTGGTCGACGAGATCGACAAGGACTTGCTGCAATTCAACCGCCGCGAGCTGACGCTGCGGCTGTGCCCGGCCGAGCCGAACGCGTGAGCGGCCGGGGCCCTGCCGACTACTTTCCTGGCGCCCGCGTGATGCGCAGATAAGGTTTGGGCGCCGTCCAGCCGCTGGGGAACAGCGTCCTGGCTTCTTCGTCCGTGACGGAGGCGGCGATGAACACGTCGTCGCCAGGCTTCCAGTTGGCGGGCGTGGCGACTTTGTGCTCGTGCGTCAGCTGCATCGAGTCGAGCACGCGCAGGATCTCGTCGAAGTTGCGCCCGGTCGTCATCGGGTAGGTGAGCATCAGCTTGATCTTCTTGTCGGGCCCGATCACGAACACCGAGCGCACGGTGGCGTTGCTGGCGGCGGTGCGGCCCTCGGAGGTGCCGCTCTCTTCGGCCGGCAGCATGTTGTACAGCTTCGACACCGCCCCGTCGGCGTCGCCGATCATCGGGTAGTTGGGCCGGGCGCCCTGCGTCTGCTCGATGTCGCGGGCCCAGCGCTCATGGGTTTCGACCGGGTCGATGCTCAGGCCGATGATCTTCGTGTTGCGGCGGCGGAACTCGGGCTCGATCCTGGCCAGGATCCCAAGTTCGGTGGTGCACACCGGCGTGAAGTCCTTCGGGTGAGAGAACAGCACCGCCCAGCTGTCGCCGATCCAGCGGTGGAAGTTGATGGGTCCCTGCGTCGTCTTGGCGGTGAAGTTCGGCGCGATGTCATTGATGCGCAATGTCATGGGGTACTCCTGGCCGGCCGGGCCGCGATTATTCGCCCGCCGCTGCCGTTTGCCAAGGATGGCCGTTCGCCGCTCAGAAGCGCGAGCCCGGCTCGCGCAGGAACGCGATCTCGTCGGCCGTCGACTCTCGCCCGAGCAGCGCGTTGCGGTGCGGGAACCGGCCGAAGCGCTCGATGACGTCGCGGTGCCGGTGGGCGTAATCGAGCATCTCCTGCACGTGCGGCGAGCACGCCGCCAGCGCGCTGAACAGGCGCACCGATTCGTCCTGCGCGTCGAGCTCTTCCGCATGTTCGAACGGCAGGTAGACGAAGGCGCGGCGCAGCGCCGGCAGTTGCAGATCCTGACCCTGCGCCACCATGGCACGCGCTGCGGCCAGCGCCAGCGCGTCGCCGGCGAAGGCTCGTGCGCTGTCGCGAAAGATGTTGCGGGTGAACTGGTCGAGCAGCAGGATGCGCGCGAGCGCCGAGTCGGGCGCGTGGTCCCAGTCGCGCAGCTCGCCGGCCAGCGCGCGCTCGACGAGCGGGCCGAAGCGCTCGGCGATGTGCGCGTCGAAGGCCGGGTCCTTGCGGAACCACTCGGCGCGCGGCGCGTCGCCGGCGCCGAACCAGAAGTCCAGCACCGCGGCCGCTGTGGTGTTCTCGGTGGCGTTCATCGGCCGAGCTGCTGCCAGAGGTAGCTGAACTCCAGCGCCTGCAGATGCGCACGCTGCTCGTTGTCGGCCGCGCCGCCGTGGCCGCCTTCGATGTTCTCGTAGTACAGCGGGTCGTGGCCGAGCTCCAGCATGCGCGCCACCATCTTGCGTGCGTGCGCCGGGTGCACGCGGTCGTCGCGCGTCGAAGTGGTGAACAGCACCCGCGGATAGGTCGCGTCCTTCTTGACCTGATGGTAGGGACTGTAGGTCGAGATGTGGGCCCACTCCTCGGGCTTGTCGGGGTTGCCGTACTCGGCCATCCACGACGCGCCCGCCAGCAGCTGGTTGAAGCGCCGCATGTCCAGCAGCGGCACCTGGCAGACGACGGCATTGAAGAGTTCGGGCCGCTGCGTGAACACGGCGCCCACCAGCAGGCCGCCGTTGCTGCCGCCCTCGATGCCGAGATGGCGCGGCGAGGTGACCTTCCGGGCGATCAGGTCCTCGGCCACCGCGATGAAGTCGTCGAAACTGCGCTGGCGCCTGTCTTTCAATGCGGCCTGGTGCCAGGCGGGGCCGAACTCGCCGCCGCCGCGGATGTTGGCCACCACGAAGACGCCGCCGCGCTCGTACCAGGAGCGCCCGATGCCGCCCGAGTACCAGGGGTTGAGCGAGACTTCGAAGCCGCCGTAGCCGTAGAGCAGCGTCGGGTTCTTGCCGTCGGCCTTGGCGCCACGCGGCCAGACCACGAAGTAGGGCACGCGCGTGCCGTCCTTCGAGATGGCGAAGCGCTGCTCGACGCGCATGCCGCCGGCGTCGAACATCGGCTTGCGCGACTTCAGCAGCTCGCGCTTGTCGCTGCCCGCGGTCGCGAGGTAGAGCGAATCCGGCGTGAGGAAGTCGGTGTAGGTCATCAGGTACTGGTTGGCGAGCGGGTCGTCCTCGATCAGCTCGTCGTGCAGGCCGCTGACGCCCAGCGTGCCGGGGAAGGGCGCCCTGATCTCGCTGAAGACGAACTCGCTGCCGCGCTTGTGCCATTGTTCGAGCTTGCTCGCCACGTTGTCGAGCACGTCGACGATGACGTGGTCGCGCGTGGTCGTGTAGCCCGACAGCGAGCGTGTCGCCGTCGGCGTGAACAGGGCGCGCAGCTTGCGCTCGCCCTTCAGGTAGGCGGCGGCGTCGGCATGCAGCAGCGAGCCGGCCGGGAAGGTGGTTTCGCCGAGCTTCCAGTCGCTGCGCAGGGTGATCAGCAGCGTGTCGCGCATGAACGCCGGCGAGGCGTCGAGCGGGATGTCCATCTTCACCAGCTTGTCGCCTTCGAGCAGGAAGTGCTCGGCGCGATAGAAGTCCAGTGAGCGCACGAACAGCGTGCGCGGGAAACCCGGCGTGCGGTCGACCGACACGCCGGCGGCGACGTCCTGCTTCTCGGCCTCGAACACCGTCACCGCCTCGGCCAGCGGCGTGCCGCGCTTCCAGCGCTTGATGACACGCGGATAGCCCGAATCGGTCATCGAACCGGGGCCGAAGTCGGTGGCGACGTAGACCGTGTCCTGGTCGATCCAGCTGACGCTGGACTTCGCCTCGGGCAGCACGAAACCGTCCTTGACGAAGCGCTTGTCGAGCGCGTCGAACTCGCGCACGACTTTCGCGTCGGCTCCGCCGCGCGAGACCGACACCAGGCAGCGGCGGTACGCCGGGCCGAAGCAGTTGGCGCCGCCCCAGACCCAGTTCTCGCCCTCGGCCTTGCCCAGCGCGTCCAGGTCGATCAGTGTCTCCCAGGCGGGTTCGCGCTTGCGGTATTCGGCGAGGGTGGTGCGACGCCACAGGCCGCGCTTGTGGGTCTCGTCCTGCCACAGGTTGTAGAGCCAGTTGCCGCGGCGCGAGACATAGGGAATGCGGTCCTTCGAGTTCAGCACGTCGAGCACCTGGCTGCGGATCGGGGCGTACTCCGGCCGCGCGGTGAGTTCCTTCTGCGATTGGGCGTTGCGTTCGCGCACCCAATCCAGCGCCTTCTCGCCCTGCACCTCCTCGAGCCACAGGAAGGGGTCGTCGATGGCGCTGGCGGCGGGCGGTGAGTCGGACATGGCGTGGGGAGCAGCTAGGGTCAGCACAAGCGCGAGGCAGGACGCCGCGCGACGAAGCAAGGGAAGGTGCATGGGCGGGATGGGTTGGCGCGCGGCGTGCCGCATGTGCGGGCATTGTGCCGCGGGTTGCACGCCGGTTCAGACGTGCAGCGATGCGGTCTCCGGGTGCCGGCTCATGTAGCCGCGCACGTAGGAGCATTGCGGATCGACCTTGAGACGGTGCTCGCGTGCATGCTCGAGCGCCGCGCCGACGAGTTCGGCGGCGATGCCGCGGCCCTCGAGCGGCGGCGCCACGTAGGTGTGCGTCATCACCATGACGCCGTCGTCGAGGTGGTAGTCGGCGACACACTGCAAGCCGTCGACGGTGGTTTCGAAGCGGCTTTGTTCGGTGTTGTGCTTGACGTCGATCTGCATCGGGCGGAGTCCTTCTTGAAGAGGCCACGGACGGGTCGATTGTGGCCAAGGGCAAAGGCCCTGCCGTGTGCAGTGTCCGGGCACTTCCGGCCCTTCTCAGCGCGCGCCGTAGAGCTGCTGCGGCGTGATCTCCACCGAGCGTTCGCCGTCGCCCACCCAGACATGCCCGTCCTGCACGGTGACCTGCACGTGCATGGTTCGCTGTGCGAGGCCGGCCAGCGCCTGGCTCTGTTCGGCGGGCACCTGCCACACGGCGAGGTTGCTTGCGCGCGTGATCTTGGTCGCGACGCCGGCCCACCAGATTGGCGTGCTGGCGGCAAAGCCATAGACGCTGACCCGCTGCGCACGCGAACTCGCACGCATCATGCGTTTCTCGTCGGGCTGGCCGACGTCGATCCACTGCACGATCTGTTCCGTCAGGTCCTTCTGCCACAGCGCGGGCTCATCCGTGTCCCACAGGTCCTTGGCGAAGTCGAGCGCGCCGTGGTCGTTGCTCGCCGGTGCATTCAGCGCGTAGGCGAGCAGGCGGATCATCATGCGTTCGTCGGTCTCGGACGGATGGCGTGCCAGCGTGAGGGCATGGTCGCCGTAGATGCTGCGGTCCATGTCGGCGAGTTGAACGTTGGCTTTGTAGATGGTGGCTTTGAGTGCCATGGGCGGTCTCGGTGGCGTGTCGGCGATTAGACCAGAGGGAGGGTGCGCGCCCGGGAGCCACAATGCGTGCCAAGGAGATCGCCCGATGAGCCTGAAAAAGACCGACCTCGCCAAGAACCTCGCATTGAAGATCAACGGCCAGATGAAGGCCACCGGCGTGCCCGGACGTTTCGCCCAGGGTTCCGCCGACGTCGTCGATCGCAAGGAGCAGCGCCGCCGCGATGCCGCCGCCGGCCTGGTGCCCTTCGCCTGCAAGCTGCCGTCCGACCTGGTCAAGCAGCTCGCCACGCGTGCCGCGGCGCATGAAGGCGGCCTCAACGCGCTGGTGGCGCAACTGCTGCAACGCGGCCTCGCCGCGGCTGATTGAGGACGCGCCGGCGGGGGGCGGGTTCAGGCCAGCCCCGCCGGCGAGACTGGGCTCAAGGCCCTTCCGCCACGGCCTTCAGGTTGGCCAGCCCCGCCTCGAAGTCCTTGCCGACCATGCCGTCGGCGCCGAGCGCCATCCAGCGGAACAGCGGGTTGCTGCCCATGTCGCCGTTCATCGTCCAGGTGACGCGGGTGGAACTGCCGTCGGGCACGAAGTCGAGCGCTCCCGTCGAGGTGGTGCCGAAGTCGGGGAAGTAGAGGTCGAAGGCGACGCGGCGCGCCGGGTCGGTGGCGGTGAAGGTCATGCGGCCGTCGCCCTCGCTCTTGCTGCGCCAGCTCCAGGTGGCGCCGGTGCCGCTTTCGGGGCCGCTGTATTCGATCTGCATGTCCGGGTCGCGCCGGTTCCACACCGACCATTGCTTCCAGCCGCGCGGGTCGGCGACCAGCGCGTAGACCTTGTCGGCAGGTGCGTTGATCGTGATGCTGCGAGAGACCATGAACTTCGGCGACAGCAGGTAGCCGCCCAGCACCAGCACGGCGAGCATCGCCAGCACGACGATCAGGATCCACTTGAGCACCTTCATGCACGCCCCCGTTGTTCGAATGGTCCGCGAGTCTGCACCGGTCGGGGCCGCGCTTCAAGCAGGCAGCTCGAGCTCGCGCCGCGCCTGGTGGCTCGCGGCGCCGAGTTCGAGCAGCGCCATCACCGCGGCCGCCTCGGCTCCCGGCACCGGGTTGGGTCCGCGATCGAGCACGGCGTCGCGCACGGCGGCGTAGTAGTCGACGTAGCGGCCGGGCAGCACCGGCACCTGTTCGGTGACCAGCTTGTCGGGTGCTTCGACGTCCTGTAGCACCAGCAGGGCGTGCTCGGCCGGCAGGGTCCATGCCGCCCGGCCGTCGGGCCGCTGGCCCGCCTTCAGCGCCTCTTCCTGCGGGTCCAGGCCGGTCTTCACGAAGCTGCCGCGGGTGCCGTGCAGCGTGAAGCTCGCGCCGGGCACGGCGGCCAGCGCCGTGGCGTGCAGGATCACGCGCAGGCCGCCCGCGTAGCGCAGCCGGGCATGGAAGCCGTCGTCGGTCTGCGCGCCGTCGCGCTGCATGACGAGATCGAGCGTGATCGCCCGCGGGCGCCCGAACAGCTGCAGCGTCTGGTCGACCAGGTGCGCGCCGAGGTCGGCCCACAGGCCGCTGCCGGCGCCGGCCTGCTCGCGCCAGCGCGCCCGCACGGCAGGCCGGAAGCGGTCGAAATGCAGTTCCGCATGCACCGCACGTCCGAGCCGGCCGCTGGCCAGCAGCTCGCGCACGGTGAGAAACCCGCCGTCCCAGCGCCGGTTGTGGAACACCGACAGCAGTCGGCGCTGCGCCGCCGCCAGGGCGTTCAGCTGCTGCGCCTCGGCCAGCGTCAACGTGAACGGCTTGTCGACGACCACATGCTTGCCCGCCCGCAGGGCCGCCTGCGCAAGAGCGAAGTGCGTGTCGTTGGGCGTGGGCACGACCACCAGGTCGATGTCGGAGCGCGCCAGCAGCGCCGCGGGCGTGGACTCCACGGCGACGCCGGGCCAGTCGGCGGCCACCTTGGCGGCGTCGCTGCTGCCGATGGCGCGCAGCTCGAGTCCAGGCACACTGGCGATCAGCGGCGCGTGAAAGGTCTTGCTGGCATAACCGTAGCCGATGATGGCGACGCGAATCGGTGGATGCAATCTGATCTCCGTTGGCGAGCCGGCATTGTCGGCCAGGCCCCGGTGCGGCAGCGCATGCCGGGCCACGCCTGCCGCGCCGAGCCACCACGCGCTTCACCGTGATCCCAAGGAGTGTGCATGCCCAGTCAGGAATTCGATCTCTTCGTCGTCGGCGCCGGCAGCGGCGGCGTGCGCGCGGCGCGCATGGCGGCGCAGCGCGGCGCCAAGGTGGCGGTGGCCGAGATGGCCGCGCTCGGCGGCACCTGCGTCAACCTGGGCTGCATCCCGAAGAAGCTGTACAGCTACGCGGCCCACTATGCCGAGGCGTTCCACGAGGCGCATGGCTTCGGCTGGCCGGTGCACACGCCCGAGTTCGACTGGGCGCTGCTGAAGGCCAACCGCGCCGCCGAGATCGGCCGCCTCAACGGCGTTTACGGTGCGGTGCTCGAGGGCGCGGGGGCCACGCTGCTGCGCGGGCGGGCGCGGCTGGTGTCGCCGAACGAGGTCGAGGTCGACGGCCGGCGCCATCGCGCCCGGCACATCCTCGTGGCCACCGGCGGCCATCCGCTGATGCCCGAGGTGCCGGGCAACGAACACGCCGTGAGCTCCGACGCGATGTTCGATCTGCCGCGATTTCCGAAGCGGCTCGTGGTGGTCGGTGCCGGCTACATCGCCTGCGAGATGGCGTCGATCTTCCGCGGGCTCGGTGCGGAGGTGACGCAGGTGGTGCGTGGCTCGCGGCTGCTGCGCGGCTTCGACGACGACGTGGCGGCCTTCCTCGCCGTGGAGATGGGCAAGAAGGGCATCGACATCCGGCTCGGCACGCACCTGCAGCGCATCGAGCGGCAGGGCGAGGAGAGGTTCGCGCACCTGCATGACGGCCAGGTGCTCGAAGCCGACACCGTGCTCTTCGCCACCGGGCGAGGCCCCAACACGCGCGGCCTGGGGCTCGACGAGGTGGGCGTCAAGCTCGGTGCGCGCGGCGAGGTGATCGTCGACGCGCAGTACCGCTCGAGCGTGCCGTCCGTGCTCGCGGTGGGCGACGTGACCGATCGGGTGCAGCTGACGCCGGTGGCGCTGGCCGAGGCGATGGTGGTGGTGGACCGGCTGTTCGGCGAGGGCTGGCGCCGGCTCGACTACGAGTTCATCCCGACGGCGGTGTTCACGCACCCGAGCATCGGCACGGTCGGCTGGACCGAGGCCGAGGCGCGCGAACGTTGCGCGGCGGTGCGCACCTACCAGAGCGAGTTCCGCGCGCTCAAGCACACCTTGTCGGGCAGTTCGGAACGCACGCTGATGAAGCTGGTGGTGGACGACGCGAGCGACCGCGTGGTGGGCCTGCACATGGTGGGCGCCGAGGCCGGCGAAACGGTGCAGGGCTTTGCGGTGGCGTTGCGCGCCGGTGCGACCAAGGCGGTGTTCGACAGCACGATCGGCATCCATCCCACGGCGGCGGAGGAGTTCGTCACGATGCGCGAGCCCGTCGGGCGCTGACGGAACCCGGAGCACCAGCGCCCCGGCGCGGCATGGGGGCTTTCGGCGGCGATGGCATGATGCGCGCCGCGACCTGTTCCACCCACAAGGATGTTCCAGATGTTGTTCCCTGTCCACCGCGCGCGCGTGATCCGTGCCGCTTCCGTGATCGGCTGCGTCGGCGGCCTGCTCGCCGCGTCCATCGCGCAGGCGGCCGAGCCGGCCAAGCCGCCGGCCAAGAGCGCCGCGGCGAAGCCGTCGAAGAGCCAGAGCGCCGCCAAGCCGAAACCGCTGCTGCTGTCGCGCGAGGAGCTGCGTGAATGCATGGCGAGCAAGACCCGTCTCGCGCAGCAGCGCGAGGAGACGGTGCAATTGCAGGCGCAGCTCGCGGCCGACAAGCAGGCGCTGCAGCAAAGCGGCGAGGAGCTGAAGGCGCAGCTCGCGGTGCTCGATCGGACCAACGAGGAACTGGTCCAGCAGCACGTGGACAACCACAACGCGCGCGAGAAGCGCGTCGAGGCTTTTCATGCGAGCGCGGCGAACTTCAACGCCAAGGTCGACCAGCTCAACGCCCAGCAGGAGGCCTACGCGAAGGCCTGCGAGAACAAGCGCTTCGACGAGGCCGACGAGCTCGCCATCCGCCGGGGCAAGTGAGCCGCGGCGCGCCAGCAAGGCGTGAGCGGCGATCCTAGAATCGCCGCTCTCCCACCACGAGACGCGCCATGACCCTTGCCACGAGCAACCCGCTGCTGCAACCCTGGGACACGCCCTACGGGCTGCCGCCGTTCGACCGAGTCCGGCCCGAGCACTTCAAGCCCGCCTTCGACGAGGCGCTGAGACTGCACCTCGCCGACATCGATGCCATCGCGGGCAACCCCGAGCCGCCGACCTTCGACAACACCGTGGCCGCGCTCGACCGCTGCGGCCGGCTGTTCGCCAGGCTCGAGGCGATGTTCTACAACCTCACGTCGAGCGAAACGTCGCCCGCGCTGCAGGAGGCCGAACGCGACCTCGCCGCGCCGCTGGCCGCGCACAACAACCGGGTCTACATGCACGCGGGCCTGTTCCGGCGCGTCGATGCGCTGCATGAGCAGCGCGAGCGCCTCGCGCTGTCGGCCGAGCAGCGGCGCCTGCTGGAGCGCTTCCACCTCGATTTCATTCGCGCCGGCGCCAAGCTCGCGCCGGCCACGCAGACGCGCTATGCGCAGGTGACCGAGCGTCTGGCGGAGTTGACCACGCGCTTCTCGCAGAACGTGCTGGCCGACGAATCGGCCTACCGCCTGGTGTTGCGCACCGAGGACGACCTCGCCGGCCTGCCGGATTTCGTGCGCGCCGCGGCGCGCCAGGCCGCCGCCGAACGTGGCCTGGACGACGCGGGCGTGATCACGCTGTCGCGCTCGCACATCGTGCCCTTCCTGACCTTCTCGGACCGCCGCGACCTGCGCGAGCAGGCCTACAGGGCCTGGACGACGCGCGGCGAGCATGCGGGCGAGCACGACAACCGCCCGGTAGCGCGCGAGATCCTCGCGCTGCGGCGCGAGCAGGCGCTGCTGCACGGCTATGCGAGCTACGCCGATTTCGCGCTCGCCGACACGATGGCGCGGCGCGCCTCGGCGGTCGACGATCTGCTGATGAAGGTGTGGCTGCCGGCCAAGGCGGCCGCCGAGCAGGAGCGCGCCGCGCTGCAGGAGATGCTGCGCTCGCGCGGCGAGACGCTGCAGATCGAGGCCTGGGACTGGCGCTACCTCGCCGAGAAGCTGCGGCAGCAGCGCTTTCAGCTCGACGAGGCCGAGGTCAAGCCCTACTTTCCGCTCGAACGCATGGTCGAGGCAGCGTTCGATTGTGCGCAGCGCCTGTTCGGCGTGCGCTTCGTCGAGCAGCCGCAGGTCAAGGCCTACCACCCGGACGTCAAGGTCTACGAAGTGCGCGGCAGCGACGACGCGCTGGTCGGCGTGTTCCTGCACGACAACTTCGCACGCCCGAGCAAGCGCAGCGGCGCCTGGATGAGCCTGTACCGGCAGCAGATGCGCAACGGCGGCGAGGTGACGCCGATCGTCGTCAACAACAACAACTTCGCCAAGGGCGCGCCGGGCCGGCCGACGCTGCTGAGCTTCGACGACGCGCGCACGCTGTTCCACGAGTTCGGCCATGGCCTGCACGGCCTGCTGTCGAGCGTGACCTACGAGCGGCTGTCGGGCACCAACGTGCTGCGCGACTTCGTCGAGCTGCCGTCGCAGCTGTTCGAGAACTGGATGGCCGAACCCGAGCTGCTGAAGAAGCACGCGCGCCACCACGCGACGGGCGAGCCGATCCCCGACGACCTGCTGCGGCGGCTGAAGGCGGCGCGCAACTTCAACCAGGGCTACGAGACGGTGCGCTATGCCGCCTCGGCGCTGGTCGACATGGCGATTCATTCGCTGAGCGCTGCCGAAGCGCCCGACATCACCGAGTTCGAGACGGCGCAGCTCGCGCGCATCGGCATGCCGCCGGGCATCGGCATGAACCACCGCCTGCCGCACTTCCAGCACTTGTTCTCCGGCTCGAGCTATGCGGCGGGCTACTACGTCTACCTGTGGGCCGAGGTGCTGGAGGCCGACGGCTTCGAGGCCTTCGTCGAGGCGGGCGACCCCTTCGACGCCGCGGTCGCGGACAAGCTGCGCCGCTTCATCTACTCGACCGGCAATTCGGTGGAGCCGTCGCAGGCCTACCTCGCTTTCCGCGGCAAGCCTGCGGGGCCGCAGGCGATGCTGAAGAAGAAGGGGTTGCTGGAACCGGCGTGACCATCTGCACCTAAGGCGCCTGCTCGCGCCCGGCGTGCAGCAGGGCTTCCAGGGATTTCAGGAAGGCGCCGAAGTTGATCGGCTTGGTCCAGTACTCGAGGAAGCCCGCGGCGAGCGCGCGTGCGATGTCGTCGGGCATCGCGTTGGCGGACACCGCAATGCAGCGGATGCCCGCCGTTTCCGGAGCGGCGCGCAGGCGGCGCAGCACCTCGAAGCCGTCGAAGTCGGGCAGCTGCATGTCGACCAGCACGAGGTCGGGGCTCAAGGCGCGTGCCCGTTCGACGCCTCGCGCGCCATCAGGTTCCGACACCAGCGCGAGACCAGGGCGGCTCGCCACCAGCTCCTCGATCAGCATCACGTTGATCGGGTTGTCTTCGATGTAGAGCAGCTGCGCGCGTGCCACGCGCTGCGCGCCAAGCGCCGGCGCCGCCGCACCGGTGGGCAGCAATGGCGCGGGCGCGACACGCTGCAGCCGCACCTCGAACAGCGAGCCGCGGCCCGGCTCGCTCGAGACCGCGATGCTGCCGCCCATGCGGGTGACCAGCGTCTTCACGATCGCGAGGCCGATGCCGGTGCCCTCGATGCCCTCGCGCTCGATGCCGAGCCGGTTGAAGGGCTCGAACAGGTGCCCGCGCTGATCGTCGGTGAGCCCGCGGCCGGTGTCGTGCACGCGCAGCAGCACATGGCCGTCTTCGATCAGGGTGTCCACCAGCGCGTCGCCGCCCGGGCGGTTGTACTTGATGGCGTTGGTCAGCAGGTTGATCAGCACCTGACGCAGCCGGATGCGGTCGGCCCACGCGACGCCCTGCACGCTGCCGATGCGCACCTCGATGCCGAAGCTGCGCGCGAGCGAGGCCACGAGCGGCAGCGTCTCGTCCACGAGCTCGCTCAAGGGCACGGACTGCATGTCGAGCCTGAGCTGGCCGCTTTCCAGGCTCGACAGGTCGAGCACGTCGTTGATCAGCGACAGCAGGTGCTCGCCGGCGGACAGGATGTGGTCGATGCGGCTGCGCTGATCCGGCCGCTCGCCGGTGTCCAGCGCCAGCAGCTGGGCGAAGCCGAGCACCGCGTTCAGCGGCGTGCGCAGCTCATGGCTCATGCGCGCGAGGAACTGCGACTTCGCTTCGCTCTCGCGCTGCGCGACCAGCTTCTCGCGCAGCGCCGCCTCGGCGCTGACATGGTCGGTGATGTCCCAGTTGACGCCGATGAAGCGCAGGCTCACCCCGTCGGGGCCGACGACCGGCGTCGAGCGCGAGGCCAGCCAGTGCACCGAGCCGTCGGGCCAGACGACGCGGAACTCGTAGGCGGCGGCGCAGCGCCTGGCCGCCGCGTCCGCGAGCAGCGCCTCCACGCGGCCGGTGTCCTCGGGGTGGGCCATCTCGCGGCGCTCGCGCGCGTCGGGCGTGTCCGGCCGCGGCGCACGGCCGC
Organism: Piscinibacter sp.; assembly: GCA_036401155.1. Lineage (GTDB taxonomy): Bacteria > Pseudomonadota > Gammaproteobacteria > Burkholderiales > Burkholderiaceae_C > Albitalea. The sequence goes on from DASWVR010000255.1 coordinate 15,907, forward strand.
GCAGGCGGAACATCTGCTCGTCCCAATGCGAGTCGCCGGTGTCCGGGTCCCACTCCCAGGTGCCCATGCCGACGCTGCGCGCCGCGAGCGCAACGCGTTCGTGGGCGCTGCGCAGGGCCGCCTCGGTGCGCTTGCGATCGGTGATGTCCAGCGTGATGCCGAAGATCATCTTGCGTCCGTTGCGCAGCACGCGGCGGGCGCGGTTCTCGAGCCAGCGCACTTCGCCCGTGGGCAGGATCACGCGGTACTCGTTCTCCAGCCGATCCGGCGGCGCTTCGAGCAGCGTCTCGCGGGAGTGGAGGATGCGCGGGCGATCTTCGGGATGGACCATGGCGATCCATTCCTCGCGCGAAGGCACGCCCAGCTCGGGCAGGCGGCCCGTCATGCGGAACATCTCCGGGTTCCACTCGCCTTGTTCGGTCTCGGGATCGCGGCTGAAGACGCCGATGCCCGCGGTGTGGGTCGCGACCTCGAGGCGCTGCGCCAGCTCGTTGGCGCGGCGCGACTTCTCCACCTGCTCGGTCACGTCGAGCGCGACGCCGACGAACTCCAGCGGGTCGCCCTGGGCGTCGCGGCGCAGTACCCGGCGCGTCAGCACGTAGCGCCAGCTGCCGTCGGCACGGCGGTAGCGCGCTTCCATGTCGACCGGGCGATCCGATTGCAGCGCGGTGCTCGCCGCCGCGATCACGCGCGGCAGGTCGTCGGGATGGATCATCGAGCGCACCTCGTCGAGCGAGAGCCCTTCGGGCCGCGGCGCGAGGTCGAGCACCTGGTAGGCGCGGTAGTTGTAGTGGAAGCGGTTGCTGCGCAGGTCCTGGCGCCAGATCGCGATGTTGCCGAGGTCGACCGCCAGGCGCAGCTGTTCGCTGGTTTCGTTGAAGGCCTGCGCCAGCTCGTAGGTCTGCGTGTCGTCGACCATGATGCCGACGGCACGCTCGGGCACGCCTGCCGGCGAGTTCTTGACCTCCCACTGCGAGTGGATGCGGCGCACCCCGCCGCCGGGCAGCAGCACGCGGTAGCGGGCCTCGTAGCGGCCGGCGGCGCGCGTCGACTCCTCGTAGCGGATGGCGTCTCGATCGTCGGGGTGGATGCGCTGCAGGTCGAATTCGGGCGTGCCGCCCGCGCCGTCGAGCCCGAAGAAGCGGAACACGTGGCGGTCCCAGCGGCCCTCGCCGGAAGGGATGCGCCGCTCCCACACCCCGAGGCGCCCGAACTCCTGCGCGGTGTCGAGCAGTTCGGCCAGGTGATGCTTGTCGCTCAAGTCCTGCAGACACAGCGCGGTGCACTGCGCGTGCGTGCCATCGGCGGGCAGCGGCTGAGCCTGCAGGCGGCCCCAGCGGGTGTCGCCCGAGGGATGGCGCCAGGGCAGCTCCAGGCTCGCCACCGCTTCTCCGGCGGCGAGCGCGCGCGCGACGCCGGCCCAGGGGCCACGCTCGCCGCCCGTGCCCAGCAGGTCGACGAGCGGCGGGCCGAGGGCTTCGCCGGCGGCGCGGCCGCCCACACGCTCGAATGCCGGATTGACCCACAGAACCGCGCCGCGCTCGTCGAGCAGCGCCAGCAGGTCGGAACTCAACGCGGCGAAGGCGGCCCAGGCGTGCGCGGCTGCGCCTGGCAGCGGCGGAGAAGCGGCGCTCATCGGCCGACCCGCCGCCTCGCCACGTGGTGCACCGGCAGACAGCCCATCAGCCGGCGACTTGCAGCACCAGCTTGCCGAAGTTCTCGCCGTTGAACAGTTTCAGCAGGGTCTCGGGGAAGGTGTCGAGGCCCATCACGACGTCTTCCTTCGACTTCATGCGTCCGTCCTTCAGGTAGCCGGCCATCTCGGCCACCGCGACGGGGTAGCGGTCGGCGTAATCGAACACGACGATGCCTTCCATGCGGGCGCGGTTGACGAGCAGCGACAGGTAGTTCTTGGGCCCCTGCACCGGCGCCGTGTTGTTGTACTGGCTGATGGCGCCGCAGATCACGATGCGCGCCTTGCGGTTGATGCGCGCGAGCACATGGTCGAGGATCTCGCCGCCGACGTTGTCGAAGTAGACGTCGACACCCTGCGGGCAATGCGCCTTCAGGCCGTCGCGCACGCTGCCGCCCTTGTAGTCGATGCAGGCGTCGAAGCCGAGTTCGTTGACGACCCAGTCGCACTTGGCCTTGCCGCCGGCGATGCCGACCGCGCGCGCGCCCTTGATGCGCGCCAGCTGTCCGACCGTCTGTCCGACCGCGCCGGCTGCGCCCGATACGACGACTGTTTCGCCGGCCTTCGGCTGGCCCACGTCCATCAGGCCGAAGTAGCCGGTCATGCCCGGCATGCCCAGCACGTTGAGCCATTGCGTGGGCGTGCCCAGGCGGGTGTCGATCTTGAAGATGCCGCTGCGCTTGAGCTCGCCCTGGGGGATGAGGCAGTACTCCTGCACGCCAAGGCCCGCGTTCACGTGGTCGCCGACGGCGAACGACGGGTTCTTCGATGCGACGACGACGCCGATGCCGCCGGCGCGCATCACCTCGCCGATGCCCACAGGCGGGATGTAGCTCTTGACGTCGTTCATCCAGCCGCGCATGGCCGGGTCCAGCGAAAGGAACAGCGTCTTCACGAGCACGCCGCCTTCGGCGGGCTCGGCCACGGGTTCGGTGGTGAAGCGCCAGTTGTCGCGCGTCGGCAGGCCCACCGGACGGGCGGCGAGGCGGATCTGGTGGTTCGTGAGGCTGGACAGGTCTTGCATCGAGGTGTCTCCTAGGTGACGCGCGCACGGTGCTGTGCGGTCCATGGTACCCGCGCGGTGCGCGTCGGACTCGTCTGACACCACTAACACGCCCCAGCCGATAGACCCGCTGTGGCGGCGCTGCCTACAGTGGCGACACAGCCGTTTCCGCGGCGAAAGGAACAGGCATGAAACCGCTCGGCTTGATGACGACACTGGCCGCCGCCTTGGCGCTCGGCGCCTGCGACTCGCGCGACGGCACGACCGCAGGGCAGAAGGTCGATGAGACCGTCGCCTCGGCGCGCACGGCGGCGGCGCAGGCCAAACAGAGCGCGCAGCAGGGGCTCAACGAGGCGGCCCGCGCCACGCAGGAGAAGTCGGAGGTGGTGGCGCAGAAGGTGGGCGACGCCGCGCTCACCGCAGCGATCAAGGCCGGCCTCGCCAAGGATCCCGAACTGAGCGCGCTGCGCATCAACGTCGACACCAAGGATGGACACGTGTCGCTGTACGGCTCGGCACCGAGCGACGCCGCCAGGCAGCGTGCCCAGGCGATCGCGCTGGCCGAGAACGGCGTGACGGGCGTGGACAACCAGCTGGCGATCGAGACCCGGTAGCGCAGCGCGAGCAGGCGCAAAAAAACCGCGGCTGGGCCGCGGTTTTCTTTGGGCGCGACGCTCGCTTTACAGCGGGCGGATGTTCGCGGCCTGCAGGCCCTTCTGGCCCTGCTTGACTTCGAATTCAACGCGCTGGTTTTCGGTCAGCGTCTTGAAGCCGTTGCCTTGAATGTCACGGAAGTGGGCGAACAGGTCGGCGCCGCCGGCGTCCTGAGCAATGAAGCCGTAGCCCTTGCTCTCGTTGAACCACTTCACGGTACCGGTTTGAGTCGTCATGGACGAT
>DASWVR010000256.1:0-17634 GCA_036401155.1 Piscinibacter sp.
AGCTGGTCGACAAGACCAAGAACTGAGCGCAGCTCAGTTCCTGCTTCGCAGGGGACGCACCGCTCCTCCCTCCGTGAGGGGGCTCCGGTTCGAAAGACGAACCGGAGGGCCTGCCGGGAAGCCGGCGGGCTTGTGCGCTGCGCTATGCTGACTGCATGAACGATACGCACGAAGACGCAGAACCGGTGGTGGAACACGGGCCGGTGCTCGTGCGGCCGCGCCGCAAAGGCATCTACATCCTTCCCAACCTGTTCACGCTCGCGGCGCTGTTCAGCGGCTTCTATGCGATCGTGATGGCGATGAACGGGCGCTTCGAGAATGCGGCCTACGGCATCTTCATCGCCGCGGTGCTCGACAGCCTCGACGGACGTGTCGCGCGCATGACGAACACGCAGAGCGCCTTCGGCGAGCAGATGGACAGCCTGTCCGACATGGTGAGTTTCGGAGCGGCACCGGCGCTGATCGTCTACGAGTGGGCGCTCAAGGGCCTGGGCAAGCTGGGCTGGATCGCCGCCTTCGTCTACTGCGCGGGCGCCGCCCTGCGTCTCGCGCGCTTCAACACCAACATCGCCGTCGTCGACAAGCGCTTCTTCCAGGGCCTGCCGAGCCCGGCGGCGGCGGCGCTGCTGATCGGCTTCATCTGGGTCATGGATGACGCCGGCTACAAGGATGTGTCGACGGTCCCCTGGCTCGCCTGGTGTGCCTTCGGCGTCACGCTGTATGCCGGGCTCACGATGGTCACCAACGTGCCGTTCTACAGCTTCAAGGACGTGAGTTTCAAGCGCACGGTGCCGTTCATCGTCATCGTCGCCATCGCGCTCGGCTATGCGGTGATCACGATCCACCCGCCGATCGTCTTGTTCAGCCTGTTCCTCGTGTATGCCATTTCCGGCTACGCGGTCTATGTCTACAAGAAGACCAAGGGCAAGCCGGTCAGCGTGATCGCCACCTCCACCGACGAGCCCGACGAACAGGGCCTGCACCGCTGAAGCGGCGGCGTGCTATATTCTTTGCCCATGACGTTCACGTTCGCGACCACGCTACTGCTTCTAGGAGAGCCACGGGTTCGCTGATCGTCCACGTCCAAACGTTTTCCGACTCAACGGCCCGTATGCAACCAGCAGCGGGCCGTTTTGTTTTTTCTCGAGCGCTGGTTGCGAACATGACTCAAAGGGAATCCGCATGTTGAAGCAACCGCACAGCAAGTACCGGCCGTTTGCGCCGGTGGCACTCGCCGATCGAACCTGGCCCGACACGCCGCTCGTGCGTGCGCCGCTGTGGTGCAGCGTCGACCTGCGCGACGGAAACCAGGCTCTGATCGAGCCGATGGACAGCGCACGCAAGCTGCGCATGTTCGAGATGCTCGTGCGCATCGGCTTCAAGGAGATCGAGGTGGGGTTCCCGTCGGCGTCGCAGACGGAGTTCGACTTCGTGCGCATGCTGATCGAGCAGGACCTGGTGCCGCAGGACGTGACGATCCAGGTGCTGACCCCGGCGCGCAGCGAGCTGATCCACCGCAGCTTCGAGGCGCTCAGAGGCGCCCGCCGCGCCGTGGTCCACATGTACAACGCCACCGCGCCGGTGATGCGCCGTGTGGTGCTCGGGATGGATGAAGACGGCATCGTCGAACTGGCCGGCACGCATGCGCGGCTGATCCGCCAGCTCGCAGAGCGCCAGCCCGAGACCGACTTCGTGTTCGAGTATTCGCCGGAGATGTTCTCCGGCACCGAGCTCGCCTTCTCCAAGCGTGTCGTCGATGCCGTCACCGAGGTGTGGCAGCCCACACCGCAGCGCAAGTGCATCATCAACCTGCCGTCGACGGTGGAGCAAAGCACGCCCAACATCTTCGCCGACATGGTCGAGTGGATGCACCGCCACCTGGCGCGGCGCGACTGCATCGTGCTCTCGGTTCATCCGCACAACGACCGCGGCACCGGCACGGCGGCCGGGGAGTTCGCGTTGATGGCCGGCGCGGACCGCATCGAAGGCTGCCTGTTCGGCAACGGCGAGCGCACCGGCAACGTCGACCTCGTCAACATCGCGCTGAATCTCTACACGCAGGGCGTGCCGCCGGAACTCGACTTCTCCGACATCGACGAGGTGCGCCGCTGCGTCGAGCACTGCAACCAGCTGCCGGTGCACCCGCGTCATCCGTACGCCGGGGACCTCGTCTACACCTCGTTCTCCGGGTCGCACCAGGATGCCATCCGCAAGGCCTTCGCCGCACGCCGCGACGGCGACGTCTGGGACATGCCCTACCTGCCGATCGATCCGAAGGACCTCGGGCGCAACTACGACGCGGTGATCCGCGTCAACAGCCAGTCGGGCAAGGGCGGCATCTCGTACCTGCTCGAGACCGAATACGGCGTCGAACTGCCGCGCCGCCTGCAGATCGAGTTCAGCCAGGCGGTGCAGGCGGTGATGGACGACAGCGGCAAGGAGCTGAGCGCCGCGGACATCTGGCGCATCTTCGAACACGAGTACGGCATCGGCGAACTCGCCCAGGCGCGTGTTGAGCACACGGTCTTCACCGGCGAAACCGTGCGCCTGTCGGCGCTCGTGCGTGTGGGCGGGCGCGAGTTCAGCGTCGACGGCAGCGGGTCGGGCCCGATCGATGCCTTCGTCGACGGCCTGAACCGGCATCTGCCGGCCTCGCCGGTGCGTGTGCTCGACTACCACGAACACTCGATCGGCAGCGGCGCCGACGCGAAGGCGGTGGCGTACCTCGAGCTGCGCATCGGCGACACGCTGACGCTGTTCGGCGTCGGCATCGACGCCAACATCGTCTCCGCGTCGCTCAAGGCCATCGCCTCGGGGCTGCAGCGCGCCACCAAGCGCGGTGCGTTGCGTTTCGCTCCCGCGGCGCTCGCCTAATATCCGTAACGCAGCCACTCAGGAGTAGAGCCACCATGGCGGACAAGCTGATCATTTTCGACACGACGCTGCGCGACGGCGAGCAGTCGCCTGGCGCCTCGATGACCAAGGACGAGAAGCTGCGCATTGCGCGGCAACTGGAGCGGCTGCGCGTCGACGTCATCGAGGCCGGCTTCGCGGCGTCGAGCAACGGCGACTTCGAGGCGGTGAAGGCGATCGCCGACCACGTCAAGGAGTCGACCGTCTGCTCGCTCGCGCGAGCCAACGACCGCGACATCTCGCGCGCGGCCGAGGCGCTGAAGGGCGCCGCGCGCTCGCGCATCCACACCTTCATCGCCACCAGCGCGCTGCACATGGAGAAGAAGCTGCGCATGACGCCGGACCAGGTGCATGAGCAGGCCAAGCTCGCCGTGCGCTTCGCCCGCAACCTGACGGGCGATGTCGAGTTTTCCCCGGAAGACGGTTACCGGTCCGACCCGGACTTCCTGTGCCGCGTGCTCGAGGCGGTGATCGCGGAAGGCGCGACGACGATCAACATCCCCGACACCGTGGGCTACGCCATCCCCGAGCTGTACGGCAACTTCATCCGCGAGCTGCGCGAGCGGGTGCCGAACTCCGAACGCGCGGTCTGGTCGGTGCATTGCCACAACGACCTCGGCATGGCGGTGGCGAACTCGCTGGCCGGCGTGAAGATCGGCGGCGCACGCCAGATCGAGTGCACCATCAACGGCCTGGGCGAGCGCGCCGGCAATTGCTCGCTGGAAGAGGTGGTGATGGCGGTGAAGACCCGCCGCGACTACTTCGGACTCGAGCTCGGCATCGATGCGACGCAGATCGTGCCGATCTCGCGCCTGGTGGCGCAGACCACCGGCTTCGTCGTGCAGCCCAACAAGGCCGTGGTCGGCGCCAACGCCTTCGCGCACGCCTCGGGCATCCACCAGGACGGCGTGCTCAAGGCACGCGACACCTACGAGATCATGCGTGCCGAAGACGTGGGCTGGTCGGCCAACAAGATCGTGCTTGGCAAGCTGTCGGGGCGCAATGCCTTCAAGCAGCGCCTGCAGGACCTGGGCATCGAGCTGGAGTCGGAGGCCGAAGTCAACGCCGCGTTTGCCAAGTTCAAGGAACTGGCCGACCGCAAGAGCGACATCTTCGACGAGGACATCGTGGCCCTGGTGATGGACGAGTCGGTCACCACCGAGCACGAGCACTACCGGCTGCTCGCGCTGTCCCAACGCTCGGAGATGGGCGAGCGTCCGCATGCCAAGGTGGCGTTCGCCGCCGGCACGCTCGAGCACCATGCGGAGAGCGACGGCAACGGCCCGGTGGACGCGAGTCTCAAGGCGATCGAGTCCAAGGTGCAAAGTGGCGCCGAAATGCTCCTGTATTCGGTCAATGCCATCACCTCCGGCAGCACAGAATCGCAAGGCGAAGTGACGGTTCGGCTGCAACACGGCGGCCGCGTCGTCAACGGCGTCGGGGCCGATCCGGACATCGTCGTGGCATCGGCCAAGGCGTACCTCGCGGCACTGAACAAGCTGCACAGCAAGACCGAACGTGTCGCGGCGCAGGGTTGACCGGGTCCCGAGACCTTTGTCACACTTCTGACTCGACTCAAGCGGCACTTGAGAAGGGTGACGTAAGTCATTGATCTTGCGCGGCGTTTTCCTTTCGCCTACACTGGCGCCACCGTGTGAGCAGAGGTTGACGTGCTGTACCTGTCAAAATTCGTTTCGGCATCGTTGTTCGCTCTATCGGCGGCGTTGTGTTTCGTGTCCCCGGCGGACGCAGCGACACGCGTAGCCAAGAAGAAGATCACGGCCAAGTCGGCCACCGCGCCGGTGCGCGCGGCCGCCCGCAACGTCAAGCGCGTTCGCTCGGTGGTGCGCGTAGTGCCCGAGCGAAGCTCCTACGGCCAGCTGGCCGGCCTGCACGCCACGCCTGATCCGCTCGACCTCAAGTCGGGCGTCGCGCTGATCCTCGACCAGGACACCGACGAAGTCCTCTTCAGCAAGAACTCCCAGGCCGTCTTGCCGATCGCGTCGATCACCAAGCTGATGACGGCCGTGGTCGTCACCGAGGCGCAGCTCCCGCTCGACGAGGTGCTGACGATCACGCAGGACGACGTCGACACCGAAAAGAACAGCGGTTCGAGGTTGCGCGTGGGCACGCGCCTGACCCGTGGCGAGATGCTGCACCTGGCGCTAATGGCATCGGAGAACCGGGCCGCCAACGCGCTGGGCAGGCACTATCCCGGCGGCGCCGACGCCTTTGTCGCGGCGATGAACCGCAAGGCGCTGCAACTGGGCATGGCGGACACCCGCTACGTCGAGCCGACCGGCCTGTCGAGCCGCAACCAGTCGAGCGCCCGCGACCTCGCGACGCTCGTCAAGGCGGCCTACGACCACCAGATCATTCGTGAGCTGTCGACGTCGCCCGAGCACCAGGTGGCGGTCGGCAAGCGCCAGATGCAGTTCCGCAACACGAACCGGCTGGTGCTCAACCCGAGCTGGGAGATCGGCCTGCAGAAGACCGGCTACATCTCCGAGGCCGGGCGCTGCCTCGTCATGCAGGCAGAGATGGCGGGCCGCAAGCTGATCATGGTGTTTCTCGATTCGGCCGGAAAGTACTCGCGCCTGGGCGACGCCGAGCGGGTGCGCAAGTGGCTGAGCGAGAACCTCCCCGCCGCCGATGCGCTGCCCGACGTCACGTCCTGAACAGCCCCTCGATTTGAAGAGGTCGTCGTTGGAAAGAAAGGGCCCGCTTCGGCGGGCTCTTTCACTTGGAGACCGCGACGGGGCTGCCGAGGGGGCTGCTGCGGTGGCCGAGCGCGGCGGAGATCTGCGCCGCTGTCGCCTTCAGCCGCTCGAGCCAGGCCTCTTCCAGCCGATCGGCAGGTGCCGAGATCGACAGCCCGGCCACCAGCTTGCCCTGGTCGTCGAGGATGCCGGCGGCCATGCAGCGCACGCCGAGCTCCAGTTCCTCGTCGTCGCGCGCCGTCCCGCTGTGCAGCACCTTCGAAAGTTCGCGCTCCAGCGTCGGCAGGCTGGTGATGCTGTTGCGCGTGTGTCCGGCCAGCCCCGTGCGGGTTGCGTAGGCGCGAACCCGCTGCGGATCGTCGTGTGCGAGGAACAGCTTGCCCACCGAGGTCAGGTGCAACGGAGCGCGGCCGCCGATGGCGCGCACGACCTGCATGCCCGAGCGCTCGCTATAGGTGCGCTCGATGTAGACGATCTCGTCGCCCTGCCGCATCGAGAGGTTGACCGGCTGATGCGTCAGCTTGTGCAACTCGCGCATCGGGCCGAGCGCGGCGTCGCGCACGTCCAGCCGGGCCTTCACGAGGTTGCCCAGTTCGAGCAGCCGCATGCCCAGACGGTAGCTGCCGGCCTCGGGGCGGTCGACGAATCGGCCGATCGCCAGATCGTTCAAGATGCGGTGCGCCGTCGACGGATGCAGCCCCGTCTGTTCGCTGATCGTCTTCAGCGACACCGGGTCCTGGTAGGACGCCAGCACGTCGAGCAGGGAAAACGTGCGCTCCAGCACCTGGATGGTCGGCGTTTTGGCTTCGCTGGTCTTCATGTCATCCATTGTCACTCAGATTGATTGAATTTTGCATGGCGAAATGTAGGTCTGCATACTGGGAAGCATTTCGGCGAGTCGGACGCGTGGCATCCTGGTGCTGCCTGGGGACCGTGTCGATCAGCGCACCCGGGGCTGCGGCCGCCAACGGCGCGGCCTCAGCGGCGCCGAGTTCATTTGCGGTGCCGTTGCCCGCCGTCGCCGTTCCGCGCATCGGCGGGCGGCTGACGAGCAAGGACCTCGGTCTCGTCATCAACACCGCCGACCCCTACTCGGTGGCGGTGGGCGAGTTCTACGTCCGCGCGCGCAAGCTGGCGCGGGCGCAGGTGCTGCGCATCGAACTGCCCGTCAAGGCGAGCCTGACACCCGAGGAGTTCGAGGCGCTCAAGACGGCGATCGACACGCACTTCGGCCCGCGAACGCAGGCGCTGGCGCTGGCGTGGACGATGCCGTTCGCGGTCAACTGCAACTCCATCACCGGGGCGCTCGCCCTGGGCTACGACGCGGCTCCATGCATCGACGCCCACCGCGGCTGCGCTCCCACCCGGGCGTCACCGTACTTCAACGCGCGCACCGCGCGGCCTTTCACCGATCTGAAGCTGCGGCCGGCGATGCTGCTGGCGGCGCGCGACGTGGCAGCGGCGCAGGCGCTGATCGAGCGAGGCGTGAAGGCCGATCGATCGCTCGGCCTGCGCGGCGCGCCGCCGGCGCACGCCCACTTCATCGTCACCAGCGACAGGGCGCGCAGCGCCCGCGCCTTGCTGTACCCGCCGCCCGGCATGCTGCGCGGCGCGGGCATCATGGTCCATGTGCAGAAGACGCAGGCGCTGGAGAACGAGGAGCGCGTGCTCGTCTACCAGATCGGCGCGACGCAGGTCGACAGGATCGATACGGTGAGATGGCTGCCGGGCGCGCTGGCCGACCACCTGACCTCTTTCGGCGGCAGGCTCGACGGCAAGGGCGATCAGATGAGCGCGATCGAATGGATCCACGCCGGCGCGACGGCAAGCTACGGCACCGTCTCCGAACCGTGCGCGCACCAGCAGAAGTTTCCGCACCCGCAAGTCCTGCTCCTGAACTACGCGCAGGGCAGCACCGCGATCGAGGCCTATTGGAAGAGCGTGGCCTGGCCCCTGCAGGGGGTGTTCATCGGCGAGCCGCTGGCCGCGCCTTTCGCCAGGCGCTAGTCAAGCGCTCGCTGCGAGCGCGGCGACGGCTTGCACCGCGGAGCGCACGGCGCCTTCGAGCGTCGCCGGATAGGGGCCGGCCACGTAGTCCCCCGCGGCGTGAAGCCCGGGCGCGATGGCGCCGGGCGGGCGTTGCAGGCCGGGCGTGCAGCGAAAGGTCGCGCGCCGTTCGGCCAGCACGCGCAGCCCGCGCAGGGGGCTGCGCAGATGTGCCGCCAATGCCGCGTGTCCCTGCCGCAGGGTGGCGTCGCGCGTGTGGTCCCCGCCCCGCTCCAGCCACGGTCCGGCGCCGCTGATCACGAAGGCGAGCAGGCCCTCGGGTCCGCCGAGCTGACCGTGATCGAAGACGAACTGCGCCGGCCTGTCCTGTTCGTCCGACGGCAAGGCGAACACAGGCTGCGGCAGGCGTGTGCCGGCGCTTTGCGCATAGACGGTCACGATGGGTTCGTATTGAAGCGCAGCCGCGCCGGCCGCCCAGCCGGGCGCGAAGGGACGCACCAGGCGGGCCGCTTCGACGGCGGTGGTCGCGAGAACCACGGCGTCGAAGTGCTGGCCGTCGATCCGCCAGCCCGAGTCGACGGCATCGATGCGCTCGACCCGCGTGCCGAGCCGAAGGGTGCCGCCGTTCTCCGACAGCCAGCGTGCCGCGGGATGGGGCAGCAGTTCGCTCAGCCGCTGCTTCGGCAGCAACAGGTCGGCCGAGCCGGGGCCGCTGAACAGCGCATCGCGCAGCACGCGCAGGAAGACGCGGCCGCTCGCGTCGCGCGCCGGGGTGTTGAGCGCGGCCACGCACAGCGGCTCGATCAGCTCCTCGCGCAGCAGCGCGGGCAGCCGCCGAGTGAGCTGCGCGACGCTCGTCGCGTCGTCGCAGCGGAAGCGCCGCAGCGCCCAGCCGCCGGCCGTGCTCAGCAGCGACAGCCGATCGGCGAGCGGCCAGCCCCGTTGCGCCAGCACGCCCCGCGTGAAGGCGATCAGCGGCGAGCCTGCAGGCAGCGCCAAGCCATGGCCGTCGGGCGTCGTCAGGCGCAAGGGCATGCGCACGAAGGCCTCGTCGGGCGACACGCCCACCACCTGCATCAGGCGCAACGTGTCGCTGTAGGCGCCGATGAGGATGTGCTGGCCGTTGTCGAGCGCCAGGCCGTCGATGTCGACACGCCGCGCCCGGCCGCCCCATTGCGGCGCCATCTCGAACAGCGTCGGCTCGGCGCCGCGCAGGCGGGCCTCGACGGCGGCGGCCATGCCCGCCCAGCCGCCGCCGATGACGGCCCAGCGGCGCACCGGCATCAGCGGCCTCGCCAGTTCGTGCGCACGGCGATCCACAGCTTGCGCAGCGGCGTGAGCGACGTGCGCTGATGCAGCACCTGGAAGTCGTCGGCCTCGATCTCGCGCAGCAGCGTGCGGTAGATGTTGGCCATCATCAGCCCCGGCTTCTGCGCCGCACGGTCCGCCTCGGGCAGCAGCGCGACGGCCTCGTCGTAGCAGCGGTGCGCGCGCTCGGCCTGGAACTTCATCAGCGCCGTGAAGCGATCGCTGTAGCCGTAGGGCGGCTTTCGGTTGAGGATCTCGTGCGCCTTGACGTCGAACTGCTGCAGCTCCGACACCGGGATGTAGATGCGCCCGCGCCGTGCGTCGTCGCCGACGTCGCGGATGATGTTGGTCAGCTGCATGGCCAGGCCCAGGCGGTGGGCGTAGCCGATGGTCTGTTCGCTGCTTCGGCCGAAGATGTTGGCGGCGACCTCGCCGACCACGCCGGCGACCAGGTGGCAGTAGCGTGCGAGCCCCGGGAAATCGAGGAAGCGCGACTGTTCGAGGTCCATCTGGCAGCCCTCGATGACGGCCAGCAGGTGCGCCGCCTGCACGCCGTAGGGTTCGGCGTGCGGCATCAAGGCCTTGGTCGCGGGGTGCGTGGGCCGGCCGGCGAAGCTCTCGGCCACTTCCTTGCGCCACCACGCGAGCTTGGCGGCTGCCACCGACGGGTCGACGACCTCGTCGACCACGTCGTCGACCTCGCGGCAGAAGGCGTAGAAGGCGGTGATCGCGGCCCGCTGCGGCGGGGGCAGGAACAGGAAGGCGTAGTAGAAGCTCGAGCCGCTCTTGGCGGCCTTCTCCTGCACGTATTGTTCTGGGGTCATGAAGTCGTGCGGGCCAGGGCGGACGTCGGCGCCCGCATGCACGCCGCGCGCCACAGCAGCAGCGGGGCGTCGAACCAGCGCAGGGTGGGGCGCTCGCGCAGCGTGGCGCAGCCGAGCGCCTCGATCTTCTCGAGAATGCGCAGCCCGCCTTGCACGACGAGGCGCAGCTCCCAGCCGGCGCGCCCCGGCACGCGGTGCACGAGCGGCGAGCCCGACAGCATCAGCGAGCGCGCCCACGACACCAACTCGGCCAGCAGCCGATGCACCGCGTCGCTGTCCTGGCCCGACAGCAGCGCATGGTCGCCGACGCGGTGCCGCAAGCGGTCTGCGCGCGGCGGGTAGAGGCGGCCGCGCGCGGTATCGATGCGCATGTCCTGCCAGAAGTTGGCCAGCTGCAAGGCGGTGCAGATCGCGTCCGATTGGACGAGCGCCGCATCGTCGTGGATGCCGTGCAGGTGCAGCACCAGCCGTCCCACCGGGTTGGCCGACCGGCGGCAGTAGTCCAGCAGGTCGGCGCGGTCGGCGTAGTCGTGCTTGACCACGTCCTGCTCGAACGCGCTCAGCAGGTCGTGCAGCAGCGCGCCCGGCAGGGCGAACTCGCGCGCCGCGGCGGCGAGCGGGACGAAGACCGGCGCCCAGCGGCCCGACGGCTCGCGGCCGGCCAGCACCGCGTCGAGTTCGTGCCGGTAGTGGGCGAGGTCGGCGAGGCGTTGCTCGGCCGTCGCCTCGCCTTCGTCGGCCAGGTCGTCGGCGGTGCGCGCGAAGCGGTACAGCGCCACCACGGCCGGCCGAAGGCGGGGCGGACACAGCAAGGACGCGACCGGAAAGTTTTCGTAGTGCTCGACGCTCACGGCACGCATTGTCCACGGCAAGTGCGACCAGGCCCGGTGGCGATGCTGAGACCGATTCCCATTTGACACCGAGGAGGCGCCCGAATATATTACTGACCAGTCAGTCATTTGCCGCTGCCTACCGCGCTGTCCAGCAGTTCAGACCGCCAGGCCGTCTTCCCTCCTCGCGTTGTGCATTGCCGAAGGATCGCCATGCGTTTGTTCATCCTCCCCTCGTTGTTCGCGGTCGCCGTCCTGGCGGCTTGCGCCAAGACGGAACCCGCGCCCGAGCCGATCCGCGCCGTGCGAACGATCACGGTGTCCGCCGATGCGGCGGGCGGGGTGCGCGAATACGCGGCCGAAGTGCGCGCCCGGACCGAGTCGCGCCTCGGGTTCCGCGTCGGCGGCAAGCTGGTGCGTCGCCATGTCGATGCCGGCAGCATGGTGAAGGCCGGGCAGGTGCTGGCGCAGCTCGATCCGCAGGACCTGCGGCTCGGGCAGGACGCTGCCCGCGCGGCGCTGGTGGCGGCTCAAGCCCAACATGACCAGACCGCGGCGGACTTTCAGCGCTTCAAGGAGTTGCGCGACCAGGGCTTCATCAGCTCGGCGGAGCTCGAGCGCCGCGACACCGCGCTGAAGGCCGCCCGCGCCCAGCTCGACCAGGCCAAGGCGCAGGCCAGCGTGCAGGGCAACCAGGCCGCCTATGCGGCGCTGCTGGCCGACGCGAGCGGCGTGGTCACCGCGGTGGAGGGCGAGCCCGGCATGGTCGTGGCGGCCGGCACGCCGGTTCTGCGCCTGGCCCACGACGGCCCGCGCGACGTCGTGTTCTCGGTGCCCGAGGACCAGGTCGACCTGATGAAGGCGATGGCTGAGCAGCCCGGCCGCTTCAAGGTCCGGCTGTGGGGCGCCACGGGCGAGCCGCTGCCGGCCCGCATCCGCGAGATCGCCGCGGCGGCGGACCCGGTGACCCGCACCTTCGTCGTCAAGGCCGACATCGGCGGCGATGCATCGACGAACGTGCGCCTCGGCCAGACGGCCACGATGGTGGTCGAACTGCCCAAGGCGGTCGGCATCAACAAGCTGCCGCTGTCGGCGCTCAAGGAAGAGCAGGGCCGCACCATCGTCTGGGTGGTCGATCCGGCGAGCATGACCGTCAAGGCGCAGCCGGTGCAGATCGCCGGCGCCGACGGCAACGACTCGGTGGTGACGTCGGGGCTGGCGCCCGGCCAGGTGGTGGTCACCGCTGGCGTGCACGTGCTCAACCCGGGACAGAAGGTGAAGCTGTACGCCGACCCGACCGTCGCTGCCGCGTCCACCACCGCCATGGCCACGGCCGTGACGGCCAAGTAAGCGGAGCCGCCCGTGAGTGCAGCCCACAGCGGCCCCGGCCCGGCGTCGAGCCACGTCCACCGATTCAACATCTCCCGCTGGGCGCTCGAGCATCCGGCGCTGACGCGCTACCTGCTGGTCGTGCTGATGGTCCTCGGCGTCGCGGCCTACTTCCAGCTCGGGCAGGACGAGGATCCGCCGTTCACCTTCCGCGCGATGGTGGTGCGCGCCTACTGGCCCGGCGCGACGGCGCAGCAGATCGCCGACCAGGTGACCGACAAGCTGGAGAAGACGCTGCAGGAGGTGCCGTACTCCGACAAGATCCGCAGCTACTCCAAGCCGGGCGAGACGCTGATCATCTTCCAGGTGGAGGATTCGTCGCCGCCCAAGGAGATGGCGCAGATCTGGTACACGGCGCGCAAGAAGGTCAACGACATGCGCGGCACGCTCCCGGCGGGGGTCATCGGCCCCTTCTTCAACGACGAGTTCGGCGATGTCTACGGTTCGATCTACTCGTTGTCGAGCGACGGCTTCAGCTACGAGCAGCTGAAGGCGGAAGCCGACCGTGTGCGCCAGCGCCTGCTCAAGGTCAAGGACGTCAACAAGGTCGAGATCTTCGGCGCGCAGGAAGAGAAGGTCTTCATCGAGATCTCGCAGAAGCGTCTCGCGCAGCTGGGACTGGACTTCAACAGCGTCATCGCGCAGCTCGGCCAGCAGAACGCGGTGGAGTCGGCGGGCGTGATCGATTCGCCCACCGACTACGTGCAGGTGCGCGTGGGCGGCCAGTTCAATTCGGTCGAGGACCTGAACGTGTTCCCGATCCGCGCCGGCGGCGCGAGCTTCAGGCTCGGCGACATCGCCAGCGTCAAGCGCGCCTACGTCGACCCGCCCCAGGTAAAGGTGCGCGACGGCGGACGAGAGGTGCTCGCGCTGGGCATCTCGATGGCCAAGGGCGGTGACATCATCGCGATGGGCAAGGCGCTGAAGAAGGAAACCGACGCGATACGCGCCGAGCTGCCGGTGGGCCTGGAGATGCAGCAGTTCCAGGACCAGTCGACGGTGGTCGCACGCTCGGTGGGCGAGTTCATCGGCGTGCTGATCGAGGCGGTGGTGATCGTGCTGGCGGTGAGCTTCGTGGCGCTGGGCCTGCACTTCAAGCCGTTCAGGATCGACTGGCGGCCCGGCATGGTGGTGGGCATCACGATCCCGCTCGTGCTCGCGATCACCTTCGTGACGATGTACTACTGGGGTGTCGGGCTGCACAAGATCTCGCTCGGCTCGCTGATCATCGCGCTCGGCCTGCTGGTGGACGACGCGATCATCGCGGTCGAGATGATGGTGCGCAAGCTGGAGGAGGGCTACGACAAGGTGCGCGCCGCCACCTTCGCCTATGAAGCCACCGCGATGCCGATGCTGACTGGCACGCTGATCACCGCGGTCGGCTTCCTGCCGATCGGCATGGCGCAGTCGACCGTCGGCGAGTACACCTTCGCGATCTTCGCCGTGACGGCGGCGGCGCTGGTGATCTCGTGGCTGGTGTCGGTGTACTTCGTGCCCTATCTCGGCACGCTGCTGTTGAAGACGCGCCCGCACGCGACCGGCGACCAGCCGCACGAACTCTTCGACACGCCGTTCTACACGCGTTTTCGCGCGCTCGTGAACTGGTGCGTGCAGCACCGCTGGATCACCATCGGCCTGACCATCGGCACGCTGCTGCTGGGTCTGGCCGGCATGAGCCGGGTGCAGAACCAGTTCTTCCCCGATTCGAGCCGGCTCGAGGTGCTGGTGGATCTGTGGTACCCCGAGGGCACGTCGTTCTCGGCCAACGAAGAGGTCACCAAGCGCGTCGAAGCACGCATCGCGCAAATCGACGGCGTGCGGCACGTGACCACCTGGGTGGGCAGCGGCGTGCCGCGATTCGCGCTGGTGCTCGACCAGATCTTTCCGCAGAGCAACGTGAGCCAGCTGATCGTGCTGCCCAAGGACCATGCATCGCGCGAGCGGCTGCGCACGACGCTGCCGGAAATCCTCGCCACCGAATTCCCGGAAGCGCGCGGCCGTGCCAAGCTGCTGCCCAACGGGCCGCCGGTGCCTTACCCGGTGCAGTTCCGGGTGGTCGGGCCCGACCCGGCCAAGGTGCGCGCCTACGCCGACGAGGTGAAGGCGATCATGCGCGAGAACCCGAACCTGCGCGGTGTCAACGACAACTGGAACGAGTCGGTGAAGACGCTGCGCCTGGAGGTGGACCAGGACAAGGCGCGCGCACTCGGCGTATCGAGCCAGGCGATTGCGCAGGCCGCACGCACCATCAACAGCGGATCGACGGTCGGCCAGTACCGCGACGGCGACAAGCTGATCGACATCGTGCTGCGCCAGCCGCTGGAAGAGCGCAACGCGTTGACCGATCTGGCGAGCGCCTACGTGCCGACGACCACCGGCCGCAGCATTCCGCTGTCGCAGATCGCCCAGGCCCAATTCGTCTGGGAGCCGGGGGTGCTGTGGCGCGAAGGGCGCGATTACGCCGCCACGGTGCAAGGCGACATCGTCGACGGCCTGCAGGGCGCCACCGTCACGGCTCAGCTCGACCCCCTGTTCGGGCCGATCCGCGCCAAGATGCAGCCCGGCTACCGCATCGACATCGCGGGCGCCGTGGAGGAGAGCAGCAAGGGCCAGGGCTCGATCGCCGCCGGCGCGCCGCTGATGCTGTTCATCATGTTCACGCTGCTGATGCTGCAGCTGCACAGCTTCAGCCGCTCGGTGCTGGTGTTCCTGACCGGGCCGCTGGGCATCGCCGGCGTGGCCGCGGCCCTGCTGCTGCTCGGGCGGCCGTTCGGCTTCGTCGCGCTGCTCGGGGTGATCGCGCTGATCGGCATGATCATGCGCAACTCGGTGATCCTGATCGACCAGATCGAGCAGGACCGCGCGCGGGGCGTGCCGACCTGGGACGCCATCGTCGAGGCGGCGGTGCGGCGCTTGCGGCCGATCATCCTGACGGCGGCGGCCGCGGTGCTGGCGATGATCCCGCTGTCGCGCAGCGTGTTCTGGGGGCCGATGGCGGTGGCCATCATGGGCGGGCTGATTGTGGCGACGGTGCTGACGCTGCTGTCGTTGCCGGCGATGTACGCCGCCTGGTTCCGGGTCAAACCGGCCGGCCAGGAAGAATCCGCGCCCGCCGGCGCGAGGGAAGCCCTGGCTGCCGGCTAAAATACGCGGTTTACCGGATCGCTTGCCTTGAAGGGGTCGCCGTGGCGACCCCGCTCTACTTCTGGTACCGCGCGGGTGGCGAAATTGGTAGACGCACCAGGTTTAGGTCCTGACGCCAGCGATGGTGTGGGGGTTCGAGTCCCCCCCCGCGCACCAGCAACGACAACTGAAAGTCCTTTCAATCATGGCCGTTAACGTTGAAACCCTCGACAAGCTCGAACGCCGCATTACGCTGACGCTGGCCGCCGACACCATCAACAACGAGGTGCAGTCGCGCCTCAAGCGCCTGTCGCGCACCGTCAAGGCCGACGGATTCCGCCCGGGCAAGGTGCCGATGTCGGTGGTGGCCCAGCGCTACGGCTACTCGGTACAGTACGAAGTGATGAACGACAAGGTCGGCCAGGCCTTCCAGGAAGCGGCCACCGAAGCCAAGCTGCGTGTGGCCGGCCCGCCGAAGATCACCGAGAAGGAAGGCGCCGGCGAGGGGCAGATCGCCTTCGACGCCACCTTCGAGGTCTACCCGGAAGTGAAGATCGCCGACCTGTCCACCGCCGAGGTGGAAAAGGTCTCCGCCGACGTCACCGAGGAGGCCATCGACAAGACGCTCGACATCCTGCGCAAGCAGCGCCGCACCTTCGCCCAGCGCCCGGCGGCAGAGGGCGCCCAGGAAGGTGACCGCGTCACGATCGACTTCGAAGGCAAGATCGACGGCGTGCCCTTCGAAGGCGGCAAGGCCGAGGCCTTCCAGTTCATGATCGGCGAGGGCCAGATGCTCGAGACCTTCGACAAGGCCGTGCGCGGCATGAAGGCCGGCGACTCCAAGACATTCCCGCTGCAGTTTCCCGAGGATTACCACGGCAAGGACGTGGCCGGCAAGGAAGCCGACTTCCTCGTCACGGTCAAGAAGATCGAGGCGCAGAACCTGCCGGAAGTCAACGAGGCCTTCGCCAAGTCGCTAGGCATCAAGGAAGGCACGATCGAGGCGCTGCGCGCCGACGTCAAGAAGAACCTCGAGCGCGAGGTGAAGTTCCGCGTGCTGGCGCGCAACAAGTCGGCCGTGATGGATGCGCTGGTCAAGGTGGCCGAACTCGACGTGCCGAAGGCGCTCGTGCAGCAGGAAACCGACCGCATGATCGAAAACGCCCGCGCCGACCTGAAGAAGCGCGGTGTGAAGGACGCCGAGAAGGCGCCGATCCCGGCCGAGCTCTTCCAGCCGCAGGCCGAAAAGCGCGTGCGCCTCGGGCTCGTGGTGGCCGAACTGGTTCGCGCCAACAACCTGCGGGCTCAGCCGGAGCAGCTGCAGGCGCACATCGAGGAGATGGCGCAGAGCTACGAAAAGCCGGCCGAGGTGGTCCGCTGGTACCTCGGAGACCGCCAGCGCATGGCCGAGGTCGAGGCGGTGGTCATCGAGAACAACGTCGCCGAGTTCGTGCTGGCGAAGGCCCAGGTCACCGAGAAGAAGGTGCCTTTCGACGAGCTGATGTCGGCCTGATTCGCCACGGCGGCAACGAGGGCACTGCGTGCGAGCGCAGTGCCCTTTTCACTTCGGCGCGGCGCCCCTTGTCGCGACATAATCGAACCCAACATCCTCCGTTCCGATTCCCTCTTTCCCAAGGACCCCCATGAGCGCGCTGGAGACACAAGGTCTGGGCATGGTGCCCGTCGTCATCGAACAGTCGGGCCGCGGCGAGCGTGCCTACGACATCTATTCGCGGCTGCTGCGCGAGCGGGTGATCTTCCTCGTGGGACCCGTCAACGACCAGACGGCCAACCTGGTGGTGGCGCAGCTGCTGTTCCTGGAAAGCGAGAACCCCGACAAGGACATCTCGCTGTACATCAACTCGCCCGGCGGCTCGGTGAGCGCGGGGCTGTCGGTGTTCGACACCATGCAGTTCATCAAGCCCGACGTGTCGACCCTGTGCATGGGCCTCGCGGCGAGCATGGGCGCGTTCCTGTTGGCCGCCGGCGCCAAGGGCAAGCGCTTCGCGCTGCCGAACTCCCGCATCATGATCCACCAGCCCTCGGGCGGCGCCCAGGGCCAGGCGAGCGACATCGAGATCCAGGCGCGCGAGATCCTGAAACTGCGCGAAAGCCTCAACAAGATCCTGGCCGAGCGCACTGGGCAGCCGCTCGAGAAGATCCGGGCCGACTCCGAGCGCGACTATTTCATGTCCGGCGCCGAAGCGCGCGACTACGGCCTGATCGATCAGGTGCTGGACAAGCGAGCCTGAGCATGGCGGCCATCTCGGCACGGCCGGGCGTCGCCTGAGGCTTTTTCCACACGATCTGGGCAGCGAACGGGGTCTTTCTCTACGGCAAGGCCCCGTTTTCTTTTCCACTATCATTCAATCAGCTTTACCCCCGAGCGCTTGCCCACCCATGGCCGACAAAAAAGGCTCCTCCAGCGAGAAAGTCCTGTACTGCTCCTTTTGCGGCAAGAGCCAGCACGAGGTGAAGAAGCTCATCGCCGGTCCGTCCGTCTTCATCTGCGACGAGTGC
>DASWVR010000257.1:0-8343 GCA_036401155.1 Piscinibacter sp.
GCAAGTCGGCGCCGGCCGCGCCGCCGCCGCGAGCGAGCCCGCCGCCGCGGGTGGCCAAGATCGTCGGCGGCTCGACCATCACGCAGCAGCTCGCCAAGAACCTGTTTCTCGGCAGCGAGCGCAACGTGGCGCGCAAGGCGCAGGAGTTCGTCATCACCTACATGCTGGAGAGCTTTCTCACCAAGCGCCGCATCCTGGAGATCTACCTGAACAGCGTCGAATGGGGCGAAGGGGTGTTCGGCGCCGAGGCGGCGGCCCGCCACTACTTCCATGTCAGCGCCGCGGCACTGACGCCGTCGGCGTCGGCCCGGCTGGCCGTCATGCTGCCCGCGCCCAAGCGCTTCGAGAAGCGTCCGAACTCGGCCTATGTGGTGGGGCGCGCCGGCACGGTGATGGCGCGCATGGGGGCCGTCGAGCTGCCGTGACGGTCATTGCGGGCTTTGTCCGCTTCCTACAATCCCCGCCATGGGTTCGAACCTGACTGCCGAGATCGCCGCCGTTGCCGCCCGACTGGTGGTCGAAGAAGGCATGGAATACGGCCCTGCCAAGCGCCGGGCCGCCAAGACCGTCGCCCGCCACAGCGTCCGCCCGGCCGACCTGCCCGACAACGACGAGGTCGAAGACGAGGTGCGCAGCTACATCGAGCTGTTCTGTGCCGACACGCAGCCCGCGGAGCTGGCCGCGTTGCGCGAGGTCGCGGCGCACTGGATGCAGCTGCTGGCCGGGTTCCGCCCCCACCTGACCGGCGCGGTCTGGCGCGGCACGGCCACACGGCTGTCCAGCGTGCATCTGCAGCTGTACTGCGACGACTGCAAGTCGGCCGAGCTGGCGCTGATCAACCTGGGGGTGTCCTACGACGTCGGCAGCCTGCCAGGCCCACGCGGCGAGCAGGTCGACGTGCTGACGCTGTCGTCGCCGAGCCGCGCGCTCGGCGAGTCGGTGACCGTGCATCTGAGCGTGCTCGACCACGACGACCTGCGCGGCGCGCTGAAGCCTGATGCACACGGGCGCTCGCCGCGAGGCGACCTCGCGGCCCTGCGCTCGCTGCTGCGCGCGCCATGAACCGCCGCCGCTGGCTGGGGGCCGGCATCGCGGCCGCGGCTGCCGCCGGCGGGGCGGGTTGGGCGCTCTATCGATCGCGCTCGCCGCTCGGCGCGGCCGAAACCGCCCTGTGGGCGATGAGCTTCGAACAACCCGGCGGCGGCAATCTGGCATTGGCGAGCCTGCGCGGCCACCCGCTGCTGCTCAACTTCTGGGCCACCTGGTGCGCGCCGTGCATCAAGGAGATGCCCCTGCTCGACCGCTTCTACCGCGAGCAGCACGCGCGCGGCTGGCGGCTGGTCGGCCTGGCCGTGGACAACGCCGAACCGGTACGCGAGTTCCTCGGCCGGCTGCCGATGAGCTTTCCGATCGGCCTCGCGGGTTTTGCGGGCGTCGATCTCAGCCGGCGGCTGGGCAACGCCAACGGCGCCTTGCCTTTCACGCTCGTGCTGGACGCCGACGGCGCGATCGCCGCACGCAAGCTCGGCGCCATCGCGCCCGACGATCTCGATCTATGGGACAGGCTGGTGATCCCGCGGGCCTAGGCCGCGGTTCGCCGTGCCTGGTTTGTCAAGAGGATTAATTTCGCCCAAACAGGCGGCAACGGGTCGTAAAGCGCGTAAAGTTCGGCCGTTTCCGTAACGGCACCGGCCGGCGCATGCGGCGCCGGCCCTGTTTGATGCACATCCTCGTATTGCACGGTCCGAACTTGAACCTGCTGGGCGTTCGCGAGCCGGCGGTGTATGGCTCAACCACTTTAAGCCAGATCGACGCCGAACTCGCCGCGATCGCCGCAAAAGCAGGCGCCTCCCTGCAAAGCTTTCAAAGCAACCATGAAGGTGCGCTGGTCGACCGGGTGCAGGCCGCCCGCACCGACGGCACCGACTTCATCATCATCAATCCCGCCGCGTTCACGCACACGAGCGTGGCGCTGCGCGACGCCCTGGCCGGTGTGGCGCTGCCGTTTGTCGAAGTCCACCTGTCGAACGTCCACAAACGCGAGCCGTTCCGCCATCACTCCTATTTCTCCGATCTCGCCGAAGGCGTGATCTGTGGACTGGGCGCTACCGGCTACCGGCTGGCGCTCGACTTTGCGCTGAGCCGTCCCCGCCCCTGAGCGCCTGAAAGGGCAGCGGCGCTTCACCCGGCTGCCCCATGACAACACGACCGTTGGAGACCCCATGGACCTTCGCAAGCTGAAGACCTTGATCGACCTGGTGTCGGAATCGAACATCTCCGAACTCGAGATCACCGAAGCCGACGGCAAGGTGCGCATCGTCAAGGCCGACCCCGCCGCGCAACCGGTGGCCATGCCGCCCGTGGCGCATACTCCGGCTCCCGCCGCCGCACCAGCCGGGGCGCCTGTGGCGCCGGTGCTGGCCGTCGCGCCCGTGGCCCCGCCCGAGCCCACCGTCGCAGCCGGGCACGCGGTCAAGTCCCCGATGGTGGGCACCTTCTACCGCTCGGCGAGCCCCGGCTCCAAGCCCTTCGTCGAGGTGGGCGACGAGATCAAGGAAGGCGAGCCGATCTGCATCATCGAAGCGATGAAGATCATGAACGAGATCGAGGCCGACAAGTCCGGCCGCGTCACCCGGATCCTGTGCGAGAACGGCCAGGCGGTGGAGTTCGGCCAGCCCTTGTTCATGATCGAGTGAGACGCGCCGGATGTTCAAGAAGACTCTGATCGCCCATCGAGGCGCAAACGCTGCAGGCGTTTCGGCGCAGCCACATTGCATGGCAGGCGAAGCCTGCCGTGGCGATTGAGCCGAGGCACTATGTTCAAGAAAATTCTCATTGCCAATCGAGGCGAAATCGCCCTTCGGATCCAGCGAGCCTGCCGCGAGCTGGGCGTGAAGTCCGTGGTCGTCTATTCAGAGGCCGACCGCGACGCCAAGTACGTGAAGCTCGCCGACGAGGCGGTGTGCATCGGCCCCGCCGCCTCGGCGCAGAGCTACCTCAACATGCCGGCCATCATCTCGACGGCCGAAGTGACCGACGCCGAAGCGATCCACCCGGGTTACGGCTTCCTCTCCGAGAACGCCGACTTCGCCGAGCGGGTCGAAAAGAGCGGCTTCGTCTTCATCGGCCCGACGCCCGACTCCATCCGCACGATGGGCGACAAGGTCGCCGCCAAGCAGGCGATGATCAAGTCCGGCGTGCCCTGCGTGCCGGGCTCCGAAGGCGCGCTGCCCGAAGACCCGAAGGAGATCATCCGCATCGCGCGCACCATCGGCTACCCGGTGATCATCAAGGCGACCGGCGGCGGCGGCGGGCGCGGCATGCGCGTCGTGCACACCGAGGCGGCGCTGATCCACGCGGTGCAGACGACCCGTTCCGAAGCCGGCGCGGCCTTCGGCAACCCGGGCGTCTACATGGAGAAGTTTCTCGAGAACCCGCGCCACATCGAGATCCAGGTGCTCGCCGACCAGCACAAGAACGCGGTGTGGCTGGGCGAGCGCGACTGCTCGATGCAGCGGCGCCACCAGAAGATCATCGAGGAAGCGCCGGCGCCGGGCATTCCGCGCCGCGTCATCGAACGCATCGGCGAACGCTGCTCGGCCGCCTGCAAGCGCATCGGCTACCGCGGCGCCGGCACCTTCGAGTTCCTCTACGAAGACGGCGAGTTCTTCTTCATCGAGATGAACACCCGCGTGCAGGTGGAGCACCCGGTGACGGAGCTGGTGACCGGCATCGACATCGTGCAGATGCAGATCCGCGTGGCCGCCGGCGAGAAGCTCCCCTTCGCCCAGCGCCAGATCCAGATGCGCGGCCACGCCATCGAGTGCCGCATCAACGCCGAGGACCCGTACAAGTTCACGCCCTCGCCGGGACGCATCACGATGTGGCACCCGCCCGGTGGTCCGGGCGTGCGGGTGGATTCGCATGCCTACACCAACTACTTCGTCCCGCCCAATTACGATTCGATGATCGGCAAGATCATCGTGCACGGCGACACCCGCGAGCAGGCGCTCGCCCGCATGCGCATCGCACTGCTGGAGACCGTGGTGGAGGGCATCAACACCAACATCCCGCTGCACCGCGAGCTGATGGTCGACCCGAAGTTCGCCGAGGGCGGCACCAGCATCCACTACCTGGAAGGCTGGCTGGGCAAGCACAAGCGATAGGGTAGCCCATGGTCGAGCTGCTGTTGCTGGCACCCGAGGACAGCGTCGAGACGGTGTCCGACGCGCTCGGCTTCGAGCTCGGCGCGCTGTCGGTGTCGGTGGAGGACGCCGATGCCGACACGGGTGCCGAGGACGCGCTGTTCGGCGAGCCGGGCATGCCCGCGTCGCGCAGAGGCTGGCGGCGCTCGGTGCTGCGGGCGCTGTTCGCCGACGAGGCGCAAGCCACCGAGGCGGCGACCCTGCTGCTGGCGCAGGACTGGGCCGCCGGGGTGCACGTGCAGTCGATGTCGCAGGTGCCGGACCAGGACTGGGTGCGCTTGACCCAGTCGCAGTTCGCGCCGGTCGACATCACGCCCGACTTCTGGATCGTGCCGAGCTGGCACGACACGCCCGCCGCCGCGAAGACCATCATCCGCCTCGACCCGGGCCTCGCGTTCGGCACCGGGACGCACCCGACCACGCGCATGTGCCTGCGCTGGATCGCGCGCCACGCGCGGCAGCGCGGCGCCGCGTGGACACGCGTGCTCGACTACGGCTGCGGTTCGGGCATCCTCGCCATCGGCGCCGCGCTGCATGGCGCGCGCGGGATCGACGCGGTCGACATCGACCCCGCCGCCGTCGAGGCCACCGTCGCCAACGCGAAGGCCAATCGCGTGCAGGTGAATGCCGGCATGCCTCATGCGGCCGCCGGCCGGTATCCGCTGGTGCTCGCCAACATTCTCGCCACCCCGCTGAAGCTGCTCGCGCCGCTGCTGTGCGGCCACCTGGCCGACGGCGCCGACCTGGTGCTGGCGGGCATCCTCGAGCGCCAGGTCGACGAACTGAAGCAGGCCTATGCGCCCTGGGTCGCGCTCGAGGTCGACGACAGCGAGGACGGCTGGATCCTCATGACCGGGCAAAGGCAGGCCGCTCGATGAGCATGGCCACACGCTGCGTCGCCTGCGGAACGATCTTCCGGGTGGTGCAGGACCAGCTCAAGGTGTCCGAAGGCTGGGTGCGCTGCGGCCGCTGCGACGAGGTATTCAATGCGCTCGAAGGCCTGTTCGACCTCGATCGCGAATCGCCACCGGCGTGGCAGCCGGGCCAGGGGGCGACGACCGCGAGCCGCCGACCGGGTTTCGAGAAGACTGCGGCCGACCTGGACGAGGAAGACCGCATCGCCTCGCGCTTCTTCCGGCCGGAGCAGGACGAGGTGGCCAAGACCCCCGCCGAGGCCGTGGACAGGCGCGACCGGGTCGACTTCGCCGACGCGCAGTTCAACGCCGACCTGCTGACCGAAGAGGAAACCGGCGTCGCGCCGTCGCGCGATCCGGCGGTGGCCCTCAACAAGGACCGCCAGGGAGCGCCGGCGTTCGTGCGCCACGCCGAACGCCATGCCCGCTGGCGCACGCCGCGTGCGCGGCTGCAGCTGTCGCTGGCGAGCCTGCTGCTGCTGTGCGTGCTCGCCGTGCAGGCCGCACACCACTTCCGCGACCTGGCGGCGGCCCGCTGGCCGGTGCTGCGCCCGGCGCTCACGGGCTGGTGCGACATCGTCGCGCAATGCCGGATCGAATCGCCGCGCCGCATCGACGACGTGACGGTCGAAAGCAGCGCATTGACCCATGCCGCGCCGGGCACCGACAACTTCAAGCTTGCGGTGACGCTGCGCAACCGCGGCGCGTTGCCGGTCATGATGCCCGCCGTGGAGCTGAGCCTCACCGACACCGCCGGGCAGCTGGTCGCCCGGCGGACACTGAACCCCGCGGACTTTCGTGCGCCAAGCGGCATCCTGCCGCCCGGCGGCGAGGTTCCGCTGCAGCTGCTGCTGAGCACCGGCACACCGCGCGTGGCCGGCTACACCGTCGAAGTCTTCTACCCCTGACGCGCACCTTGCCGCGACTACCCTTTCCACTGGAGCGCCCATGCCGGCCCTGATCTGCGGATCCCTCGCCTTCGACACCATCACCACCTTTCCGGGCCGCTTCGCGCAGCAGATCCTGCCCGAACAGGTGCACATCCTGAACGTGTCGTTCCTCGTGCCGACGCTGCGCCGCGAGTACGGCGGTTGCGCGGGCAACATCGCCTACACGCTGGCGCAGCTGGGCGGCCAACCGCTGGTGCTCGCCGCCGTCGGCAGCGACGGGCAGGACTACCTGCGGCGACTGCAGTCGTGGCAGGCGAGCACCGAGTACGTGCGCGTGATCGACGACAGCTACACCGCGCAGGCGATCATCATCACCGACACCGACAACAACCAGATCACGGCATTCCACCCGGGCGCGATGCAGTCGGCGCACCTGAGCGCCGTGCCCCGGCGCGACGACATTCGCGTCGCGATCGTCGCGCCCGACGGGCGCGACGCGATGATCCAGCATGCCGAGCAACTGGCCGCGGCGCGCGTGCCGTTCGTCTTCGACCCGGGCCAGGGCCTGCCGATGTTCGACGGCGAGGAGCTGGGGCGCTTCGTGGCGCAGGCCACCTGGGTCGCCGTCAACGACTACGAGGCGCGCATGCTGTGCGAACGCACCGGGCAGACCCTCGAGTCGCTGTCGCGCTCGCACCTGCAGGGCGTCATCGTCACGCTCGGCGCCAACGGCTGCGAACTGTGGCAGCAAGGGGTGCGCACGCATGTGCCGGGCGTCGCCGCCACCGAGGTGGTGGACCCGACGGGCTGCGGCGACGCCTTCCGCGGCGCGCTGCTGTACGGTCTCGAACGCGGCTGGCCGCTCGCGCGCTGCGTGACGCTCGGCAACCGCGTCGGCGCACTGAAGATCGCCTGCCGCGGCGGCCAGAATCACCACATCGATCACGCTTTGCTAACTGCCGACTGAGGCCGGCACTTCAGTGCCGGCCCGATCGGCCGACATCCCGGAGATGGACACCGGCTGGCCGATCTTCGTTGCTGCAGGAGCGGCGCTGTGCGCGCTGGTCGCCGCGGCGAGCCGCTGGTGGCACGGCAAGCAGCTCGCAGCACTGGCGGCCCGCCTGGCCAAGTCCGAGCGGGCCCGCGAGTACGCGCTGCAGCAGGCAGCGCAGGCCCGCCAGCAGATCGAGAAGCTGCAGCGCGACATCGCAGCGGCTCGGCGCGCGGGCGCTGCCGCCGCACCGACATCGCGCACGCCGACGTCAAGGCGCGAGCCGGCAAAGGTGCCGACGCTGTCGGACTCACCTGCGCTGCCGATGCCGGCCAGCGGATTCGCCGACACGCAACCCCTCTGAACAGCGCGCGTCCGCCGGGCGACGAGGCCGGTCGGCGTCGTCGACAGGCGCTCAGCCGCGCGGGCAGCAGCGCACCAGCCAGGCCCGCGCGTGTGCCGCCGAGCAATCCAGGCGCAGCTGCTTGCGGCGCGAGGCCACGCCACGCAGCAGCTCGATCGAGCGGCGCGGCAGGCTCAGCTCGTCGGCCAGCCACGCGATCAACGCGTCGTTCGCCTTGCCGTCGACCGGCGGCGCCGCCAGGCGCACCCGCAGTGCACCGCCGTGCAGGCCCACCATCTCGGTTCGCTTGGCGCCGGGCACCACGCTGACATCGAGCACGACGCCGGTGTCGGTGGCACGCAGGCACGGCCACGTGTCGTCATCGTGCGCAGCAGGGCTCATCAGGCAAGCTCAAGAAAAAACCCGGCCGGAGCCGGGTTTTGGAACAACACGAGCTTTCGATCAGGGCTTGTTGCCCGTCGGGAAAGGCCATGCGGCTTGCGGGCTCAGCGCCGTCTTGGCAGCCGGTGCCGCTGCGGGTTTCGCAGGGGCAGGGGCAGCAGGAGCAGCGGGGGCCTTCTTCGCAGCGGCCTTCTTGGCAGCCGGCTTGCGCGCAGCGGCCTTCTTCGCAGGAGCCTTCTTCGCTGCCGATTTCTTGGCAGCGGCCTTTTTCGCAGGAGCCTTTTTCGCTGCCGACTTCTTGGCAGCGGGCTTCTTCGCAGCGGCCTTCTTCGCCGGCGTCTTCTTCGCCGCAGCCTTCCTCGCCGGGGCCTTCTTCGCCGCCGTCTTCTTGGCTGCCGGGCGCTTCGCCGCGGCCTTCTTCGCCGGGGCTTTCTTCGCCGGGGTCTTCTTCGCTGCCGCCTTCTTGGCCGGAGCCTTCTTCGCAGCGGACTTCTTCGCGGCAGGTTTCTTTGCCGCAGCTTTTTTCGCAGTTGCCATTACATTCTCCTTGATCAAGTTGCAAAAGCACCGATAGGCACCGGCAGTCCCGCTGCCTATC
>DASWVR010000258.1:0-4645 GCA_036401155.1 Piscinibacter sp.
GACACCCGTGGCCTCGTGCCGGCGTGCGATGGCTTCGGCACCCACACTCGCGGGACACTGAATGCCCACGCCCGCGAACCTCGTGTCGCCGCGCCTGCCTGCGCCGGCGGCGATCGCCGTGCCAACGTCGCGCATCCACGCCTTGCGCACCAGCGCCCGGGTCGCGGGCTTGATCGCAGCCGGCCTCGGCGTGCTGGGCCTGCTCGGCGGATTGTTGCATTGGCCGCCCCTTGCGACGCTCGGCGCCGGCGGCGTGCCGATGGAGCCGAACAGCGCGCTGATGAGCCTGCTGTGCGGCGTGTCGCTGATCTTCGCGCTGCGCTCGCCGACGTCGGCGCGACGCTCGACCTGCCCGCTCGCCGTCGCGGCATTCGCCGTCGCCGCCCTGACGTTGACGCAGTGGGCGAGCGGCTGGGATTTCGGCGTGGATGGACTGATCGTGCATGGCGGCACCGGCACGCCGCAGCGCCCCTCGGTGCTCTCCGCGCTTTCTTTCGCGATGCTCTCGCTCGGCCTGATCGCGATGTGCAACCGCGGACCGATGCACACGCTGCTGTCGGAGGCCACGGCGCTGGCCGCCGCCTCGGCCGCGCTGGTCGGCTTGCTGGGGCTCGTCTTCAGTGCGCCGTCGCTCGGCGGCGCCAACGTCGCGTCGTCCTCGGGCATGGCGCTGCCGAGCATGCTGGCGGTGCTGGCGCTGGCCGCCGGCATGATGTCGGCGCGCCCCGACGGACCGGTGATCTCGGTGCTGGCAAGCAGCCAGCCGGGCGCGCAGCTCGGGCGCCGCCTGCTCGGCTGGCTGCTCGGCGCCCCGCTGCTGGCGGCCTTGCTGCAGGCCGGCGTGCAGCAAGGGTGGTTCAGCGGCACCTGGGCGCTGGCGCTGGGCGTGTCCGTCGCGATGGCCGCGATGGCCGCAGCCATCGTGTCGGGCGCGCGGCGCCTGAACGCCGCCGCGCTGCATTGCGAACTCGAGCTCGCGCAGCTGCGCCAGGCGGCGGTCGTGTTCAGAAGCAGCAACGAGGCGATCGTCATCACCGACGCGCAGGCCAACATCCTCACCGCCAACCGCGCCTACGAGGACATCACCGGCTACGCCGTCGATGAACTGGTCGGCAGGAACCCGCGGCTGATGAAGTCGGGCCGCCACGACACCGAGTTCTACCGGACGATCTGGCGCGAGCTGCACGAGCGCGGGGCATGGCGCGGCGAGGTCTGGAACCGGCGCAAGAACGGCGAGCTGTACGCCGTGTGGCAGAGCATCAGCGCCATCAGGGACGACGACGGTGGGCTCACGAACTACGTCGCGCTGCTGGCAGACATCACCGCGATCAAGGAGGCCGAGGCGCGGCTGCAGCATCTGGCGCACCACGCTCCGCTGACCGACATGCCCAACCGGCTGCTGTTCGCGAGCACGCTGGAGCGCTCCCTCGCGCATGCCAGGCGGCAGCAGCACCGGCTCGCGCTGCTGCTCGTCGACCTCGACCGCTTCAAGCGCGTCAACGACACGCTCGGCCATCCGGCCGGCGACCGGCTGCTGCAGGTGATGGCCGAGCGCCTGCATTCGAAGCTGCGCGCCGGCGACACCGTCGCGCGGCTGGGCGGCGACGAATTCAGCGTGCTGATCGAGGACGCGGGCAGCCGCGACGAGGTTGCCGCGCTGGCAGGCAAGCTGGTGGCCCATGCCGCCCAGCCGGTGTGGCTCGAAGGGCGATCGGTCGACACCTCGATCAGCGTGGGCATCGCCATCTTTCCCGACGACGCAGGCACCGCCGCAGACCTCACGCGTGCAGCCGATGCGGCGCTCTACCGGGCCAAGGCGAGCGGTCGCAACACCTTCAGCTTCCATTCGGCCGAACTCACGCAGCTGGCTGCGCGACGCCTCGTCGTCGAAACCAGCCTGCGCCGCGCGATCGGGGCCGGCGAGCTGCGCCTGCACTACCAGCCCCAGGTCGATGCGGCCAGCGGCCAACTGCGCGGGCTGGAGGCGCTGCTGCGCTGGCAGCACCCCGACCAGGGACTGCTGCTGCCCGACAGTTTCATCGGTGCGGCGCAGGAGAGCAGCCTCATCGAGCTGCTCGAAGACTGGGTGCTGCAGGAGGCCTGCCGCCAGGCGCGCCGTTGGCTGGACGCCGGCCTGCAGCCGCGGCGCATCGGCGTCAACCTGGCGGGCCGGCACGTTGCCAACGAGCAGGTGGCGGCCACCGCCGAGCGCGCCATGCGCGCCGCGCGCCTCGATGGGCCCGCGTGCGGCGTTCAGCTGCAGATCGAGATCACCGAATCGATCCTCCACGCGGGTCCCGGCAGCGCCGCCACGCTGCAGGCCTTGCGTGGCATGGGGGTCAAGGTGGTGATCGAGGACTTCGGCGCCGGGCACTGGTCGCTGGCCCAGCTCAAGGAGCTGCCGATCGACGCACTCAAGATCGACCGGCAGTTCGTGCAACGCCTGCCGGACGACGCCGACGGCGTGGCGATGGCCGAGACCATCGTGTCGATCGCACACCACCTCGGGCTGCAGGCGATGGCCGAAGGCGTCGAGACGCCGGCGCAGCACCGCTGCCTGCAGGCCATGGGCTGCGACGAGATGCAGGGCCACCTGAGCGGCCGGGCGATGGCGCCCGAAGACGTGGCTGCCTGGCTCGCGGCCCGGGGCTGAGTCAGGCAGGCCGCGCGGCCCGGTGTTCGAATGCAGCCTGGCAGGGCGCGCAGCGCTGCGCCGCCGGCTGCACGAGCAGCCGCTGCAGCGGGATCGGCTCGCCGCATGCGAGGCAATCGCCGTAGACGCCGGCATCGAGGCGCTGCAGCGCCGACTCGACGGCGGTGATCTCGTCGAGGTCGCGCTGCTCCTCGGCGCCCCCGAGTTCGGCGAACCGGCGCTGCACGGCCTCGTCCTTTCGATCGGCGACCTCGTGTTCGCCGGCCACGGCGGTCTCGCGTGCCAGCTCGGCGGCGTGAACCTCGGCACGCAGCTCCTGCAGACGGTAGGTCAGCAATCCGCGCAGCGTCGTCAGGTGGCTCTGGGTCAGGATGTCCATGGTAATCCCCCGAGAGCGCGCATCGGCGCGCGCCCTTCAGACCATTCTGGAACGCGGATCGACGCCCGTCTTGCGCCGGATCATCTACCGGCGGCGCTGCCCTCTTCCTCGCCCGCATGCACACACTCGAGCTCGACGCGCACTGCCTCGGCCAGCGCGCCGCTCACGTCGATCGCGTTGCTCGGGTGGGCCAGCGTGTTGCAGCTGACCACACGCGCCGCGCCCGCACGCTGCAGCAGCGCGGCCGCGTCGCCGGCGAACACTGCATGCACGCCGACGCACACCGGCGGCGGAAAGCCCATCGCCAGCAGCCGCTGCACGGCCATCGCCATGGTCTGCCCGCTGGCGATGATGTCGTCCACCAGCACCGGCGTGTGGCCGCG
Organism: Piscinibacter sp.; assembly: GCA_036401155.1. Classification (GTDB taxonomy): domain Bacteria; phylum Pseudomonadota; class Gammaproteobacteria; order Burkholderiales; family Burkholderiaceae_C; genus Albitalea. The sequence continues at coordinate 3,416 of DASWVR010000258.1, forward strand.
CATCACCTGCACTTCCGGCAGCACGAGTTCGACCACGTCGTCGCTGCGGCGCAGCTTCTCGAACACCGTGTACGGCCGGCCGGCCAGCGCCGCCACCTCCGACACCCAGCGCTCGCTCTCCTCGTCGGGACCGACGATGTGCGGGTGCGCCACCTGCGTCTGCACCCAGGCGGCCACGGCCGGCGCGCTTGGCACGACGGCGGTCGTGAGGTGATAGATCTCGTCCAGCGAGCCGTGGCGGTGCAGGTGCGGCTCCACCGTCACCAGCCAGTCGAAGGCGGCGCTGATGATCTTCGCGAGGCTGCGCGAGGTGACCGCCTCGCCCGGCAGGAAGCGCATGTCCTGGCGCATGTAGGGCAGGTACGGGGCCACCAGGCCGACCTTGGCCGCGCCCAGCTCGCGCAGCGTGTCGGCGAGAAACAGCAAGCCCGCCAGCTGCGGGTCGGGGTCGCGCAGCTGCGCCACCACGGCGATGTCGCAGCCTTCGACTTCGTCGTCGACGCGCAGGTAGGTCTCGCCGTCGGCGAAGCGCCGGCTCTCCAGGCGGCACAGCGGCACGTCGAGCCTGGCGCTCAGTCGGCGCGTCAGTCCGGCCGCGCCCGGTGCGGCAATGAGTCGAAGTGTCATCGGTTCCTCCGCGGCGCGAGAGGACGTTGCGTCGGCGGCGTCAGGGCGCCGCCGGTCATCGTCGGGTGCATGTCTGCTTGATCCATGGTCGCCTCCATCTTCGATGCTGGCCGGGCGACTCGATTGACCAACGTCAACTCGTTTCGTCCCGCGCGGGCCTCATCACCCCGACAAGCCCGCGGCCTTCGACATTGATCAACATGGCACCTGGACAACGCAGTCAAATCGACCAACATTCCAGCACCGGCCCCGCCGGCTCGAGCCGGCGGAGCCCAGTCGTCTCCAAGGAGAGTTCAGATGGAAAAACTGCTTCACCTGCTCGAGAGCTTCACGGCGCGCGGCAGCGACGGAAAGACATACTTCGTGCACGGCTACGAGCACCTCGTGCGCGTGGACGTGCTGCCCAGCCCGCAAGGCCAGTGGGAACCCACCGGGCAGGCCGAATACAAGCTGGCCGACGGCCGCCGCGTCGAAGTCGACCGCGAGGGCGGGATGCGCCTGGCCGGCACCGCGGTGACGCTCGAGCGCGAGCACGAGGGCGCTGCGGCGCACTGAGCCGCAAGGCAGGTCTGCTGCATCGGCGCTCGGGCGACAGCGGCGCTG
>DASWVR010000259.1:0-7191 GCA_036401155.1 Piscinibacter sp.
ACATTGAACTCGGCGAGAATCTCGGTGGCCGTGCGCAGGGTCTCCCAGTCGCTGCTGGAACCCATCACCACACCGACCACGACAGGGGCGCTGCTCAAGGGCTCGCTCCAGGTGCTTGATGAACCTTGAATTGTAGGCGGCGCGGCATCACCTGCCTCGGCACGCCTGCCCACTTCCCAAGACGCTCCATGATCGACATCTCGCTGCAGAACTTCGAAGCCGACCTGATCAACTCCTCGATGCAGCAGCCGGTGCTGCTCGACATCTGGGCGCCGTGGTGCGGACCATGCAAGACGCTCGGGCCGGTGCTCGAAAAGCTCGAGGTCGCCTATGCCGGCCGCTTCAAGCTGGCCAAGCTGAACTCCGACGAACAAGGCGAGATCGCCGGCCAGCTCTCGCAGATGTTCGGCGTGCGCAGTATTCCCTTTTGCGTGATGTTCAAGGGCGGCCAGCCGGTCGACGGCTTCGTCGGCGCGCTGCCCGAAGGGGAGGTGCGCAAGTTCCTCGACAAACACGTGCCGAGCGTCGAGGAGCTGGCGGCGAACGAGGAGGTGCAGGAGGCGCAGGAGCTGCTCGCCGAAGGCGACACCCACAGTGCGCTGGAGCGGCTGCAGGAAGCCGTGGCCATCAACCCGGGCAACGATGCGGCGCGCGTGGACTATCTGCGTGCGCTGATTTCGGCCGGGCGGCTGGAGGACGCGCGCCGCGTCTACGAGCCGGTGGCCGGCAAGATGATGCTCGATGCGCGGCTCGTCGCCTGCGGCCACTGGCTCGACGCGTGCGAGAAGGCGGCCGGCGCACGCTCGCCCGAGCAGCTCGCCGCCGCCATCGCCGTCAACAAGCGCGACTTCGATGCGCGGTTCGAACTCGCGCAGATCCATTTCGCCGCCCAGCGCTTCACGCAGGCGATGGACGAACTGCTCGAGATCATCATGCGCGACAAGTCGTGGAACGACGAGGCGGCGCGCAAGAACTACGTCGCGATCCTCGAGCTGATGGGCAAGCCCGCCGCACCCAATGCCGAAGCGGCGGCGCCCAAGGGCACGCTCGAAGTGGCCGGCAAGGTCACGGCGACGCCCGCCGATCCGGTGGTCGACCAGTACCGGCGCAAGCTGAGCATGGCGTTGTTCTGAGCCGACTCGCTCGCACGCGCCGGTCAGGGGTGCAGATGCGCGGCGTCGAGCGCGTCGACCCACACCGACTGAAAGCGGCGATGCGCGGCCCAGTCGTCGCGGCCTTGCGCCGCGTGCCGTGCGGCGGCATCCGGATCGTCGAGCAGCGTGTACAACGCCGCCAGGCGGGCATGCGCCACCGCCCGGTCATCCATCTGCGTGGTGGCGTCCATGCTCTCGGCCGCGGCCTGCGCATCGCGCAGCGCGCCGCTGGTATCGCCCAGGTGCCAGCGGCACCACGCGACGTCGGCGAGGTACTTGGCCGCGAGCCGGCCCAGACCCTGCCGGCAAGCGGCATCGATATGCCGCTCGTACAGCGCCAGGGCTTCGCCGTACTGGCCCTGCACCGTCGCCATGCCGGCTCGCTGCATCGGCACCAGGGCATCCAGCGAGGCCGTGCCGACCCAGGCGTCGAAATTGACGGTCGCCTCGGCCCCCGCCATCGCTTGGCGCTCCATGTGCGTGGCGCCGCCGCCGAACAGCGAGGCCTGGATGGCGTGATGCGAGCGGTGCCCGCTGATGTTGTAGTTCAGCGCGCTCAGCGTGGTCTCGTCCCCGTCGGCCGTGGCGTGTTCGCGCGCCCGGATGTACCAGGGCTGCGCCCGCTCCGGTCGTTCGGCGAAGTCGTAGCCGAGCGCCATCACCATGCAGGCTCGCGCACGCGCGCTGTGATGGTCGGGCGCAGCCAGCTTGAGCGCCAACGTCACGTTGCGCACCGTGGCGTCCACGTCGTCGGCGTTGTATTCCATCTGCGCGAGCCATGCGGAACTCAGTGCGTGCAGCGGCGTCAGCCCCGCGGCCGCGCTGAGCGCCTGCGCGCGTTTCATCTTGTCGCGTGCACTGCCGCTCAGGCTGCCGAAATGCAGCATCCATCCTTCGGCCAGGCACAGCCAAGCGCTGACTGCCGCGTGCGGGTGCGGGTCGAACTGCGCGTGCAGCGAAGAGAGGACGGCGCGCGCTTCGTCGAAGTGCCCGAGCCGCGCCAGGAATCCGGCTCGCTCCGCCCGCAGGCAGGCCACGTCGACCGGGTGGCGGGCCTTGGCCAGCGCGGCGTCCAGCCGCGTCAGGAAGCGCGACGCCGGCGCCTTCATGAGGTGAGCCTCATGAGCGCTTCGCGGTACTTCGCCGCTGTCTTCTCGATGACCTCGGCGGGCAGCGACGGCGCGGGGGCCTTCTTGCCCCAGGGTCGGCCGTTCACGGTGGCCTGCTCCAGCCAGTCGCGCACGAACTGCTTGTCGTAGCTCGGCGGGTTGCGGCCTTGCTCGAACGCCGCCTGGTAGCCCTCGACCGGCCAGAAACGCGACGAGTCGGGTGTCAGCACTTCGTCCATCAGCGTCAGCGTGCCGCGCTCGTCGAGGCCGAACTCGAACTTGGTGTCGGCGATGATGATGCCCTTCTGCAGGGCGATTTCGGCGGCGCTGGCATAGAGCGCGATCGCGGTGTCGCGCACCTTCGCCGCCAGGTCGGGGCCGACGATCGCGCACATGCGCGCGAAGTCGATGTTCTCGTCGTGATCGCCGATCTCGGCCTTGGTCGCCGGCGTGAAGATCGGCTGCGGCAGCTTGCTCGCGTTCTTGAGCCCGGGCGGCAGCGCGACGCCGCACACCGATTGGCTTTGCTGGTACTCGCTCCAGCCGCTGCCGGCCAGGTAGCCCCGCACCACCGCCTCGATCGGCAGGCCCTTCAGCCGCCTGACCAGCATCGAGCGGCCGCGCACCTGTTCGCGCTCGTCGGGCCGTACGACGCTCTCGGGGTCGTCGCCAGTGAGGTGGTTCGGAACAATGTGTTGCAACTTGTGAAACCAGAACAGCGCCATGCGGGTGAGCAATTCGCCCTTGCCGGGGATGGGCTCGCCCATCACGACGTCGAATGCGCTCAGGCGATCGCTGGCGATCATCAGCATGCGATCGTCGCCGACCGCGTAGTTGTCCCGCACCTTGCCGCGTGCGAGCAGGGGCAGGGAGGTGATCGTGGAATTCAGCAAGGCGGTCGTCATGTGCTTCTTCTCGCGCCGCGACGGCGCCCCCAACGTGTGCGATAAGCGGACGTGATTGTAGTGAGCGCGGGTGACTCCGTGCTCCCGCGAACAGGTGGTGTCGGCACAGCGTGCATTGCCGGTCTCTTGACGCCGGACAAGGACAAAGGCGCCCGAAGGCGCCTTTGTCGGTGCGCGGCAGAACGATCGCTCAGGCCGTGACCTGCTGCGCCAGTTCACCCTTGGCGTAGCGACCGGCGATCACCGTCAGCGGCTCCGGCTTGACTTTGGCGGCCTGGCCTTCGCAGCCGAACTGCTGATAGCGCTGCTTGCAGATCTGCTTGGCCGCCTCGCGCGCCGGCTTCAGGTAGTCGCGCGGGTCGAACTTCTCCGGGTTCTCGGTGAAGTACTTGCGGATGGCGCCGGTCATGGCCAAGCGGATGTCGGTGTCGATGTTGATCTTGCGAACGCCGTGCTTGATGGCTTCCTGGATCTCGCTGACCGGCACACCGTAGGTCTCTTTCATCGCGCCGCCGTACTGGCGGATTTCGGCCAGCAGTTCCTGCGGCACGCTGCTGGAGCCGTGCATCACCAGGTGCGTGTTCGGGATGCGCTTGTGGATTTCCTTGATGCGGCCGATGGCGAGGATGTCGCCCGTCGGCTTGCGGCTGAACTTGTAGGCGCCGTGGCTGGTGCCGATGGCGATGGCCAGCGCGTCCAGCTGCGTGCGCTTGACGAAGTCGGCCGCTTGCTCGGGGTCGGTGAGCAGCTGGTCCATCGTCATGGTGGCTTCGGTGCCGTGGCCGTCTTCCTTGTCGCCGCGCATCGTCTCGAGCGAGCCCAGGCAGCCCAGCTCGCCCTCGACCGTGACACCCAGCGCGTGCGCCATCTCGACCACTTTGCGGGTCACGTCGACGTTGTAGTCGTAGCTGGCGATCGTCTTGCCGTCGGCCTGCAGCGAGCCGTCCATCATCACCGAGGTGAAGCCGAGGTCGATCGCGCCCTTGCAGACGTCGGGGCTCTGGCCGTGGTCCTGGTGCATCACCAGCGGGATGTGCGGATAGGCCTCGACCGCCGCCTGGATCAGGTGCTTGATGAAGGCCTCGCCGGCGTACTTGCGCGCGCCGGCGCTGGCCTGCAGGATCACCGGCGCGCCGACCTCGTCGGCGGCGGACATCACCGCCTGCACTTGCTCGAGGTTGTTGACGTTGAAAGCCGGGATGCCGTAGCCGTTCTGGGCGGCATGGTCCAGCAGCTGTCGCATGGAAACGAGTGGCATGGTGGGTATCCAGTAGTTGATGGAAGGGCAGGTCGCGGGATCAGCCCGATGTAACCGCGCCGTAACCGGTGGATTTTACCGGGGCGCACCTGGCGCACCGGACATGACGCACGCCCAAGCAGGAGGGTTTTGCACCGCCCGCCGGCTTTCGTCAAGGGATTCCGATCAACCCGGCGCCGAGCAGGTCGGCACGAAGATGGGAGGGATTCGCCCCGCTTATCCCGCTCAAGCCGCGCGCCGCGCCGCCGACACTGAACGCCCTGCCGCGAACACGGCCGCCCGCAGAGGGATTGGACATGGCCCGACTCGACATCAACACGCTGACGCTGTGGATCACCGCCGCGGCCCAGCGGCATCCCGACGACCTCGCCGACCACGTCGCGCAGCGCTCGGGGGTCACGCGGCGCACCGCCCACAAGGCGCTGGCGCGGCTGGTCGATCTGCAGTGGCTGACGCGCGAGGGCACGCCGCGGCGCGCGCGCCACGGCCCGGGACTGCTGCGCCAGGTGGCGCAGCGCTACCCGCTTGCCGGACTCGAGGAAGACATCCCCTGGTCGCGCGACTTCGCGCCCTACTTCACGCTCCCGCCGGAGGTGCAGCGCATGACGCAGCATGCGTTCTGCGAGCTGCTCAACAACGCGGTGGACCACAGCGACGGCACGAGCGTCGCCGTGTCTCTGCGTCAGACGCCGAGTCATGTGCAGTTGCTCGTCTCCGACGACGGCCGCGGCGTGTTCGACAAGCTCAGCGAAGCGTTCTCGCTCGACGATCCGGCGCTCGCGATGCTCGAGCTCAGCAAGGGCAAGCTCACCAGCCAGCCGCATCGCCACACCGGCCGCGGCTTGTTCTTCACCTCGAAGCTCGCCGACGTCTTCGACCTGCACGCCAACGAGCGGGCCTTCCAGCGCCGCGCGTGGGAGAGCGGCTGGTTGCCGGGCCACGCGCTGAAGCGCCGAGGCACTTCCGTCTACGCGGCGATCGCGCTGGACACGACGCGCACGCTCGACGGCGTGCTGAGCGCCTTCAGCGCCGATGGATGCGGCACCGACTTCGACCGCACGGTGGTGCCGCTGCGCCTCATCACGTCGGCGCTGGCCGGCCTCGAGTCGCGTGCGCAGGCACGCCGGGTGGCGGCACGCCTGCACGATTTCCGCCGCGCCGAAGTCGACTTCAGCGGCGTGCCGCGCATCGGCCACGGTTTCGCCGACGAACTGTTCCGCGTGTTCGCCGCGCAGCAGCCGGCGTTCGAGCTGGTGCCGGTGAACATGTCGCCGGCGGTGGCGACGATGGTGGAAAGCATCCGTCGAACGGCTTGAGCGCCGATCTCAGGGCGGGCCAAGCGAGCGCAGCAAGCGCAGCTCAAGCAACGCCCGCGGATCCGGCTTCGCCGGTCCGCCGGGTGGCGCCCCTCCGGGGCAGGAGCGCAGCGACAGGGGGGCCAATACTCAGCCGATTCTCTCGGCGTGGTAGCCCTGCGCCCGCATCGCCGTCAGGATCTCATCGATGTGCGCCACGCCACGGGTGTGCACCACCACCTCGATCTGCGCGCGCTCGACCGACAGCGAGGTGAACGCACGCTGGTGCTGGACCTCGTCGATGTTGGCGCCGAGCTTGCCGAGCAATGAGGCGACATCGGCCAGCGCACCGGGCACGTCGCGCACGTCGACGCGCAGACGCGCCAGCCGGCCCGACTTCACCATGCCGCGCTGGATGATCTCGGCCAGCACCAGCGGCTCGATGTTGCCGCCGGAGAGCACGAGCCCGACCTTGCGGCCGGCAAAGCGCGCGCGGTGCTTGATCAGCGCCGCCAGGCCGACCGCGCCGGCCCCTTCGACCACCGTCTTCTCGATCTCGAGCAGCATCAGGATCGCCTGCTCGATGTCGTCCTCGCCGACCAGCACCACGTCGGACACGCGCTCGCGGATCAGTGGCAGCGTCAGCGCGCCGGGCAACCGCACGCCGATGCCGTCGGCGATGGTGGCTTGCGCGCAGTCGTTGTCGCGCCCATGCATCGCGTTCCACACCGCCGGAAAGCGCTCGGTCTGCACGCCGATGACCTCGACGCCCGGCTTGATCGAACGCACCGCCGTGGCCACGCCGCTGATCAACCCGCCGCCGCCGATGGCCACCACGAAGGTGTCGATGCCCGGCTGCTCGGCCAGCATCTCCAGGCCGATGGTGCCCTGCCCCGCCGCCACGTCCAGGTCGTCGTAGGGATGCACGACGGTCAGGCCGCGGTCCTTGGCCAGCTGCAGACCGTGCGAGCGGGCGTCGTCGAAGGTGTCGCCCTCGAGCACCACCGTCGCGCCAAAGCGGCGCGTGTTCTCGACCTTCACCGCCGGCGCAAAACGCGGCATCACGATGGTCGCCGGAATGCCGAGCCGCTGCGCGTGGTAGGCCACGCCCTGCGCGTGGTTGCCCGCCGACACGGCCAGCACGCCGCGCTCGCGCTCCTCGGCGCTCAGCTGCGCCAGCTTGTTCAGCGCGCCGCGCTCCTTGAACGACGCGGTGAACTGCAGGTTCTCGAACTTGAGGAAGACCTCGCAGCCGGTGATCGCCGACAGCGTGCGCGAGGGCATGCACGGCGTGTCGAGCACCTGCCCCCGCAAACGTTCGGCAGCACCATGAATGTCGGTCGCGGTCAGTGTCATAGCTGCGGATTGTGGCCCCGGCCGAAGGCCGTTCGTGCTTCAAGCTGGAACCCCCTCCTGGAGGGGGCTGGGGGAGCGGTGCGTTCCCACCGCAGGTGTGTCGCGTCGGCTTCA
>DASWVR010000260.1:0-15431 GCA_036401155.1 Piscinibacter sp.
ATCGGCATGCTGGCCTCGCTCGGCCAGGCCGAGGTGCCGGTGCTGCGCCGGCTGCGGGTGGCGTTCTTCTCCACCGGCGACGAACTGCGCTCCATCGGCCAGCCGCTGGACGCAGGCTGCGTCTACGACAGCAACCGCTACACCCTGTGGGCGATGCTGCAGCGGCTCGGCGTGGACATCCTCGACATGGGCGTCATCCCCGACGACCCCGCCGCACTCGAAGCCACCTTCCGCCATGCCGCCGAGAACGCCGACGCCGTCATCACCTCGGGCGGGGTGAGCGTGGGCGAAGCCGACCACACCAAGCAGGTGATGGCGCGCCTGGGCGACGTGCTGTTCTGGCGCATCGCGATGCGCCCCGGCCGGCCGATGGCCATCGGCCGCATCGAAAGCGGCGGGCGCAGCGCGATCCTCTTCGGCCTGCCGGGCAATCCGGTCGCGGTGATGGTGACCTTCTACGCCTTCGTGCGCGATGCTTTGCTGCAAATGAGCGGCGTGGCGCTGCAGCCGCTGCCCATGCTGCGGGCGGCGACGGTCGCGCCGCTGCGCAAGAAGCCGGGGCGCACCGAGTACCAGCGCGGCATCGTGAGCCGCGCCGCCGACGGTTCATGGCAGGTCGCCATCACCGGCGCGCAGGGCTCGGGCATCCTGCGCAGCATGAGCGAGGCCAATGGCCTGGTCGTGTTGCATCACGACCAGGGCGACACGCCAGCCGGCGAACTGGTCGACGTGCTGCCGTTCGACGGCTTGGTTTGACCCATTGAAACACGTCGTCCCGGCGAAAGCCGGGACCCACGAGGACCGCTGGGCTGGACCCCGTCTTTCGCCGGGGTGACGGCGAATGCGCAGGCCCTCAGCGCTTCGCCAGCCGCTGCCATGTCTCGACCACCGTGTCGGGGTTCAGCGACATCGACACGATGCCCTCCTGCGCCAGCCAGTCGGCGAAGTCGGGGTGATCGCTGGGCCCCTGGCCGCAGATGCCGATGTACTTGCCGACCGCGCGGCAGGCGGTGATGGCGCGTGAAATGAGCGCCTTCACGGCCGGGTCGCGTTCGTCGAAGTCGCGGGCGAGCAGTTCGAGCCCCGAGTCGCGATCGAGGCCGAGCGTCAGCTGCGTCAGGTCGTTGGAGCCGATCGACATGCCGTCGAAGTGCTCGAGGAACTGCTCGGCGAGGATGGCGTTGCTCGGCACCTCGCACATCATGATCACGCGCAGGTCGTCCTGCCCGCGCTTGAGTCCCTTCTCGGCCAGCATCTCGACCACCCGCTTGGCCTGCCCGAGCGTGCGCACGAACGGCACCATGACCTCGACGTTGCTCAGGCCCATGTCGTTGCGCACGCGCTTGAGCGCCTCGCACTCCATCGCGAACGCCTCGCCGAAGGCCTCGCTGATGTAGCGCGACGCGCCGCGGAAGCCCAGCATCGGGTTCTCTTCTTCCGGCTCGTAGCGCGAGCCGCCGATCAGCTTGCGGTACTCGTTGCTCTTGAAGTCAGACAGCCGCACGATCACCGGCTTGGGCCAGAAGGCCGCGGCGATGGTGGCGATGCCTTCAGCCAGCTTGTCGATGTAGAAGGCGCGCGGCGACGCGTGCCCGCGCGCCACCGACTCCACGGCCTTCTTCAGGTCGCCGTCGACGTTCGGATAGTCGAGGATGGCCTTCGGGTGCACGCCGATGTTGTTGTTGATGATGAACTCGAGCCGCGCCAGGCCCACACCCGAGTTCGGCATCTGCGCGAAGTCGAACGCCAGCTGCGGGTTGCCGACGTTCATCATGATCTTGATCGGGCAGTACGGCAGCTCGCCGCGCTGCACGTCGGTGACCTCGGTTTCGAGCAGGCCGTCGTAGATGAAGCCGGTGTCGCCTTCGGAGCACGCTACCGTGACCAACGCGCCCTCCTTCAGCACGTCGGTGGCGTTGCCGCAGCCGACCACCGCCGGGATGCCCAGCTCGCGCGCGATGATGGCCGCGTGGCAGGTGCGCCCGCCGCGGTTGGTGACGATCGCGCTGGCGCGTTTCATGACCGGCTCCCAGTTCGGGTCGGTCATGTCGGTCACCAGGATGTCGCCCGGCTGCACCTTGTCCATCTCGCTGATGTTGTGCACGATTCGCACCGGCCCGGTGCCGATCTTCTGGCCGATGGCGCGGCCCTCGGCCAGCACGGCGCTGCTGCCCTTGAGCTTGTAGCGCTGCTCGGCCTTGCCTGCGGCCTGGCTCTTCACGGTCTCGGGGCGCGCTTGCAGGATGTAGAGCTGGCCGTCGCCGCCGTCCTTGCCCCACTCGATGTCCATTGCGCGGCCGTAGTGCTGCTCGATGATCAGCGCATAGCGCGCGAGCTCGGTCACGTCGGCGTCCGACAGCGAATAGCGGTTGCGCAGCTCCGGCGCCGTCTCGACCGTGCGCACCAGCTTGCCGGAGGCCTTCTTCTCCTCGGGCGACGCGAACTCCATCTTGATCAGCTTGGAGCCGAGGTTGCGGCGGATGATCGGCAGCTTGCCGTTCTTCAGCGCCGGCTTGTGCACGTAGAACTCGTCGGGGTTCACGGCGCCCTGCACCACCGTCTCGCCCAGGCCGTAGCTCGAGGTGATGAAGACCACGTCCTTGAAGCCGCTCTCGGTGTCGATGGTGAACATCACGCCGGCCGCGCCGAGGTCGGAGCGCACCATGCGCTGCACCCCCGCCGACAGGGCAACGTCGCTGTGCGCGAAGCCCTTGTGCACGCGGTAGCTGATCGCGCGGTCGTTGTAGAGGCTCGCGAACACCTCCTTCATCTTGTGCAGCACGTCCTCGATGCCGACGACGTTGAGGAAGGTCTCCTGCTGGCCGGCGAAGCTCGCGTCCGGAAGGTCTTCGGCCGTGGCCGAGGAACGAACGGCGAACGAGGCGCCGGGGTTGCCGAGCGTGAGCTTCTCGAACTCGCCCTCGATCGCACGCTGCAGTTCAGGCGGGAACGGCGTCTCTTCGACCCACGAGCGGATCTGCGCACCGGCCTCGGCCAGCGCGCGAACGTCGTCGGTGTTCAGCGTGTCCAGGCGCGCGTTGATGCGGTCGGCCAGCCCCTTGTGCTTGAGGAAGAGCCGGAACGCATGCGCCGTCGTGGCGAAGCCGCCGGGCACACGCACGCCCGAGGCGGCCAGTTGGCTGATCATCTCGCCGAGCGAGGCGTTCTTGCCGCCGACCGACTCGACGTCGGTCATTCTCAGCTGCTCGAATGGTACGACCAGGGCGGTCGCCGCAATGCTGGATGAAGACATGGGAAAGCTCCGAGAGGTTGAAAAACCGGGGCTCCCGCGTCAGTACGGCCCATGGCGTCGACTCGCACGGCATGATCGTGCAAGGCGCGAACGCCGGCCCACCCACGTGTTCTGGATTCTTGTCGGGGGGTGAGGCGGCGCATGGGGCGGTGAATATCGCGAGGCGTTGGGCCGATTCTAGGCCCTCGGCCGCGCCGCGACCGTTCCGCGCGAACCCGGCGCCCCCTGCGTTCGAAGGGGGTCGCGGCGGCTCCGGCGTGAACTGCTCACGCCCACGACCGGCCCTGCCCTGACCTATCATCGCCGCGTGACCACGCCCGCCCCCCCGCTCCCCATGCCCAGCCGCACCGTGTTCTTCGTGTCCGACGGCACGGGCATCACGGCGGAGACCTTCGGCAACTCCATCCTCAACCAGTTCGCGACCAAGCCGCGCCACGTGCGCCGGCCGTTCATCGACAGCGTCGACAAGGCTCACCAGGTGGTGCGCGAGATCAACCACACGGCCGAGGTCGAGGGCAAGCGGCCGATCGTCTTCATCACGCTGGTCGACCGCGAGGTGCTCGCGATCGTGAAGGACTTGTCCAAGGGCATGGTGCTGGACATGTTCAACACCTTCATCGAGCCGCTGGAAGCCGAGTTCGGCATGACGTCGAACCACCGCGTGGGGCGCTTCTCCGACGTCGCCAAGAGCCAGGAGTACACCGACCGCATCGAGGCGATCAACTTCTCGCTCGCCCACGACGACGGCCAATCGGCCAAGAACCTGCAGGCCGCCGACGTGATCCTGGTCGGCGTCAGCCGCAGCGGCAAGACGCCGACCTCGCTCTACCTCGCGATGCAGCACGGCGTGAAGGCGGCGAACTACCCGCTGATTCCCGAGGACTTCGAGCGCGCCAAGCTGCCGTCGGCGCTCGCGCCACACAAGAAGAAGTGTTTCGGCCTGACCATCGATCCCGAACGGCTGAACCAGATCCGCCACGAGCGCCGGCCCAACAGCAAGTACGCCTCGATCGAAAACTGCCGCTACGAGGTCAACGAAGCGGAGGCGATGATGCGCCGCGAAGGCATCGACTGGCTGTCGTCGACCCACAAGTCGATCGAGGAGATCGCGACGACGATCCTGCGCGACATCCGGCCCGACCGATTGATGTACTGAGGTGACGCCCTAGAATCGCCGGCGCGCCGATTCGTAGAGACAGATCGCGGCAGCCGCGCTGACGTTCAGCGACTCTTCGCCCCCGGGCTGCGCGATGCGCAGCGTCATCGCACACTGGCTCTGGAGCTCGGCCGATACGCCCTGCCCCTCGTGGCCCATCACCCAGGCGCAGGGCCAGGGCAGCGCCGCCTCGTGCAGTGCCTGCGCTGCATGCGAACTGCCGGCCAGCAGCGGCACCTGCAGGCCGGCGAGCGTGTCGAGCCCTTCGACCAGATTCAAGCCGAAATGCGCGCCCATGCCGGCACGCAGCACCTTGGGCGACCATAGCGCCGCCGTGCCCTTCATCGCGATCACCTGCGTGAAGCCGAAGGCCGAGGCGCTACGCAGGATGTTGCCCACGTTGCCGGCATCCTGCAGGCGGTCGAGCACGACACTGGGCTCGAGCCGACGCAGGTTGCCCGAACCCTGCCACGGCACGACGAAGCCGACCGGCGCGGAGGATTCGAGCGTGCTCACACCGTCCATCAGCGACTGCGGCACGATGGCCACCGCCGCCGCCCGGCTCGCCAGGTCGCGCAGTGCCGGCCGCTCCCACGCCGCCTCGGTGACGACGGCCTGCGAGGCGGCGCCACCGCGCTGCACGAACGCGGAGCACAGGTGGTCCCCCTCGATCCACACTTCGCCGAGCTTGCGGTAGGCCCCCGGATCCGCCGCCAGCTTGCGAAGCCGCTGCAGCAATGGGTTGTCGCGCGAGCTGATGGCCTTGATCGAGGTCATCAGAGCGCGATGGTCAAGGCCTCGCGCACCGGTGCGAACGAGCGCCGGTGGATGGCGCAGGCGCCGTGCTGCTTCAGCGCGGCCAGGTGCGCCGGGGTGGAATAGCCCTTGTGCTCGTGGAAGCCGTATTGCGGGTGCAGCTCGTGCAGTTGCAGGCACAGGCGGTCGCGATGCACCTTGGCCAGGATGGATGCGGCCGAAATGCACTTCACGCGCGCATCGCCGCCGATCACCGCCTCGGCGTGCACGCGCAGGCGCGGCAGCTGGTTGCCGTCGATCAGCACCTTGGCGGGCTTGAGCCGCAGGCCTTCGACGGCGCGCTTCATCGCGAGCAGCGTCGCCTGCAGGATGTTCAGCTGGTCGATCTCCTCGACCGTCGCCTCGGCGATGGAACAGCACAGCGCCTTGGCACGGATCTCGTCGTAGAGCCGGTCGCGCACCGCGGGCGTGAGCACCTTGGAGTCGTTGAGGCCGCGGATGCGTTTCAAGTCGTCGAGGATCACCGCCGCGGCGACCACCGGACCGGCGAGCGGCCCGCGCCCGGCCTCGTCGACGCCGGCGACCAGTCCCGGCACGTCGAAGCTCAGGCCGAGTTGCTTAGGCGGCGAGGATTTTTTCGATCGCATCGGTGGCGGCCTGGGCGGTGTTGCGGCGCAGCTCGCGGTGCAGCGCGTCAAATCGTTGGACCAGCGTGTCGCAGCGCGCCGGATCGGCGAGCCAGGCGAGCGCGGCGTCGGCAAGTTTGGCGGGAGTGGCCTGGTCCTGCAACAGCTCGGGCACCGCGAAATCCCTGAGAAGGATGTTCGGCAGCCCGACCCAGGGCTGGTACTTCATCCGCTTCATCATCTGCCAGCTCAGCCAGTGCATGTTGTAGGCGATGACCATCGGGCGCTTGAACAGCGCCGCCTCCAGCGTGGCCGTGCCGCTCGCGACCAGCGCCACGTCGCAGGCGGCCAGCGCCTCATGCGAACGGCCGTCCAGCAGGTCGAGCCCCACGCCGGGCGCGTGCTGCGCGACGAGCGGGTCGATCATGTCCCGCAGGCCCGGCGCCACCGGCAGCACGAAGCGAAGCGACGGCCGGCGGCGCTGCATCTCGGCCGCCGCGGCCAGCAGCCGCGCACCGATGTACTGGATCTCGGACCGGCGGCTGCCGGGCAACACGGCGACGACGACGTCGTCCGCCGTCAGCCCGAGCGAGGCGCGGCTCGCCGCGCGCGGCACCTCCAGCGGGATCGTGTCGGCCAGCGGATGGCCGACATAGGTCGCGGCGATGCCGTGCTGCGCATAGATGGCCGGCTCGAAGGGGAACAGGCACAGCACGTGGTCCACCGACGTGCGCATCTTCTCGGCTCGCTTGCCGCGCCAGGCCCAGATCGAGGGGCTGACGAAGTGGATCGCCTTGATGCCGGCGGCCTTCAAGCGCGCTTCGAGGTCGAGATTGAAGTCGGGCGCATCGACACCGATGAAGGCATCGGGCCGCTCGCTCAGCAAACGCGCGGCGAGCTGGTCGCGGATGCCGACGATCTCGCGGTAGTGGCGCAGCACCTCGACATACCCGCGCACCGCCAGCTTCTCGTGCGGCCACCAGGCCTCGAAACCGTGCCGGGCCATCTTCGGCCCGCCGATGCCCATGCTGCGCAGCGCGGGCCAGCGCGTCTTCAGGCCGCCGAGCAGCAGGCCGGCCAGCAGATCGCCCGAGGCTTCGCCCGCCACCATCGCCAACCGAGGTGTCATGCGCACATCGCAGGGCTCAGAGGCCGTGAGGCCTTGGCTGCCTCACAGCCGTCGGTTGGCCTCTGAGTGAGCCGACTGCGCTGCACAATTGCATAGGTGCTTCGCTCCGTCGGCTCAGCGAACGATGCCGCGTGTCGACTCGGCGAGGAAGCGCGACATCATCGTGACCTCCTCCTGCGCCTCGGGCATCGACTGGGCCAGGCCGTCGATCGCCTGCCGCGCCTCTTCGAGCGTGTGGCCCTGACGGTAGAGCAGCCTGTGCATCTGCTTCACCGCCGCGATGCGCTCGCCGGAGAATCCGCGCCGCTTGAGTCCCTCGACATTGAAGCCGCGCGCCTGTGCCGGGTTGCCGGCGACCAGCGCGAAGGGCGGCACGTCCTGCGACAGCGTGGTGCCCAGGCCGCTCATCGCATGGGCGCCGATCTTCACGAACTGGTGCACCTGCGTGTAGCCGCCGAGGATCGCCCAGTCGCCCACGTGCACGTGGCCGGCAATCTGCGCGTTGTTGGCGAAGATGGTCTTGCTGCCGACCTGGCAATCGTGCGCGAGGTGCACGTAGGCCATCATCCAGTTGTCGTCGCCCAGGCGCGTGACCCCCACGTCCTGCACGGTCCCGAGGTTGAAGGTGCAGAACTCGCGGATGGTGTTGCGGTCGCCGATCTCCAGGCGCGTGGGTTCGCCGGCGTACTTCTTGTCCTGCGGCACGCCGCCCAGCGAGCAGAACTGGAAAACGCGGTTGTCGCGGCCGATCGTCGTGTGGCCCTCGATGACGCAGTGCGGCCCGATGCTGGTGCCTTCGCCGATGCTGACGTTGGCGCGCACGATGCTGTAGGGACCGACGCTGGCCGTCTCGGCGATCTGCGCGCCCGGCTCGACGATCGCGGTGGGATGGATGTTCGCCATGCTCGACCTCGGACTCAGAGGCTGTGAAGCATTGGCTGCCTCACCGACCTCGGTTGGCCTCTGAGTGAGCCGACTGCGCTGCACAATTGCATAGGTGCTTCGCTCCCTCGGCTCAGGCGATGGTGCGCATCGTGCACATCAGCTGGGCCTCCACGGCCAGCTCGTTGCCGACCGACGCGCGGCCGGTGTACTTGAAGATGCCTGCCTTGGCACGGTCGAGCGTCACGTCGAGCGTCAGCTGGTCGCCCGGCTCGACCGGCCGCTTGAAGCGCGCCCCGTCGATGCCGGCGAAGTAATAGACCGTCTTGTCGTCGGGCGTCTTGCCCAGCGTTTCGAACGACAGCAGCGCCGCCGCCTGTGCCAGCGCCTCGAGCATCAGCACGCCCGGCATCACCGGGCGGTGCGGAAAGTGGCCCATGAAGAACGGTTCGTTGATCGACACGTTCTTGATCGCCTTGATGCGCTTGCCCTTCTCGAGCTCCAGCACGCGGTCCACCAGCAGGATGGGGTAGCGGTGCGGCAGCTTCTTTAGGATCTCGTGGATGTCCATCGTCATGGTGTCTTCTTCTCGAGCGCGCGCAGGCGCTCGCGCAAGGCATGCAGTTGCCGCAGCGTGGCGGCGTTCTTTTCCCAGGCCGCATTGTCGTCGATGGGAAACACGCCGCTGTAGTGGCCAGGCTTGGCGATCGAGCGCATCACCACCGACGCGGCCGAGATGTTGACGTGATCGGCGAGCGTCAGATGCCCCAGCACGATGGCGCCGCCACCCACCGTGCAGTGGCGACCGATGGTTGCGCTGCCGGCGACGCCGACGCAGCCCGCCATCGCGGTGTGCGCGCCGATGTGCACGTTGTGGCCGATCTGGATCAGGTTATCGAGCTTGACGCCGTCTTCGATCACGGTGTCTTCGAGCGCGCCGCGGTCGATGCAGGTGTTGGCGCCGATCTCGACCTCGTCGCCGATGCGCACGTTGCCGAGCTGCTCGATCTTTTCCCAGCGACCCTCGGTGGGCGCGAAGCCGAAGCCGTCGGCGCCGATGACGACGCCGCTGTGCACGATGCCGCGTTCGCCGATGCGGCATCCCGCGCCGAGCACGACACGCGGCGCGAGCCGCGTCTGCGCGCCGACCGCCGCGCCGGCACCGACGAAACACTGCGCACCGATCACGGCTCCCTCGCCGATCTCCGCGCCCGCCTCGATCACCGCCAGCGCGCCCACCGAGGCGCCGGCGCCGATGACTGCCGACGCGTCGACCACCGCGCTCGCATGCACGCCCGGCGCCGTTATGGCCCGCGTGCGCCGTGCCCACCACTGGGTGAGCCGCGCGAAGCCGAGGTAGGGATCGTCGAGGACGATGGCCGCGCCGCGTGCGGCGGCGGCGTCGCGCATCGCCGGGGCGACGATCACGCAGCCGGCCTGCGACTGCGCCAGCTGCGATTGGTATCGGGGGTGGGAGAGAAAGGAGATGGTGGAAGGCGTGGCGCCCTCCAGCGGCCCGATGCGGCCGACGCGAAGCCCGGGATCGCCGATCAGCTCGCCGCCGAGCTGTTCGGCGATCTCACCGAGCGCAATCTCGAAGGCCAATCACTTGCCGCCTTGCGCGTTGAGTGCCTTGATGACCTTGTCGGTGATGTCGGCGCGCGGGCCGGCAAACACCGCTTCCTGCAGGATCAGGTCGTACTTCTCGGATTCGAAGATCTGCTTGATGACGCGGTTGGCGCGTTCCACCACCTGGGCCAGTTCTTCGTTCTTGCGCTGGTTCAGGTCTTCCTGGAATTCGCGGCGCTTGCGCTGGATCTCGCGGTCCTGGTCGACGAGCTCGCGCTGGCGGCGGTTGCGCTCGGAGTCGGCCAGCGTCGGCGCATCCTTTTCGAGCTTGTCGGCGGCATTCTTCAGCCGGATGGAGAGCTCGTTGAGCTCCTTGTCGCGCCGCCCGAACTCGGCTTCGAGCTTGGCCTGCGCGGCTTTCGCCGGCGCGGCGTCGCGCAGCACGCGGTCGCTGTTGACGTAGCCGATCTTCAGTTCCTGAGCGCCTGCGACCGCCCCCGTCGCCAGCGCCACGGCAGCCACGATGCTTGCAACAGAGAGTTTCATCAGAACGCTGTCCCGATCTGGAATTGAAGTCGCTGGATTCTATCGCCGGGCTGTTTGCGGATCGGCGTGCCGTAGCTGAGCTTGAGCGGTCCCACCGGCGAGATCCAGCTCAGTCCGAGTCCGGCCGACGCGCGCAGGCTGTCGCCGGTGATCTTTTCGTTCTCGCCCCAGACATTGCCGACGTCGACGTAGGTGAACCAACGCAGCGTGCGGTCGTTGCCGGTGCCGGGGATCGGCAGGTAGAGCTCGGTGTTGAGGTTCACGCGCCGATTGCCGCCGATGTAGGCGCCGATCACGTCCACCGGCCCGAGGGAGCCCTGGTCGAAGGCGCGCACGGTGCCCAGGCCGCCGCCGTAGAAGTTCTTGAAGATCGGGAACGGCTTGCCGTTGAGGCCCTTGCCCCAACCCAGTTCGGCGTTGACGCCCAGCGTGAAGCGGCGGGTCAGCGGGAAGTACTGCTGGAACTGCGTGTTCGCTCGCCAGTAGCGGGCGTCGCCGAGCAGGCCGGCCTCGAGGTTCAGCCGCATGTAGCGCCCCTCGGTGGGTACCAGCGCACTGTCGCGGCCGTCGCGTGTCCAGCCGATCGTGAACGGCACGGTGCTGCTGCTCGCGCCGAACAGCTCGCGGTGGTTGAAGTAATTCTGCGGCAGCGCCACGTCGCCCTTGATCTCGGTGCGTTCGTAACCCACGCCGAAGAACACCGTGTCGAGTTCGCTGAACGGCACGCCGAAGCGGATCGACGCGCCCGGCGTCACGAGTTCGTACTCCTCGCCCTGGCTGTTGAGCGGCTTGACGGTGCGGTAGTACAGGTCGATGGAGCGCGAGATGCCGTCGATGGTGAAGTACGGGTCCAGCGTGCTGAGCACCAGCGTGCGCTGCGAGCGGCTGGTGTTGAGCTCCAGCCCGAGGTAGTTGCCGGAGCCGAACACGTTGTCCTGCTTGATCGAGGCGCTGAACGACAGCTTGTCGGCGCTGGAGAAACCGGCGCCCACCATCAGGTTGCCGGTGGGCTTCTCCTTGATCGTCACCGTCAGGTCGACCTGGTCGAGCGTGCCCGGCACTTCGGCGGTTTCGACATCGACCTCGCTGAAGTAGCCGAGACGGTCGACGCGGTCGCGCGACAGCTTGATCTTGCGGCCGTCGTACCAGGACGACTCGAACTGGCGGAACTCGCGCCGCACGACCTCGTCGCGGGTGCGTGTGTTGCCGGCGACGTTGATGCGACGCACGTAGACGCGACGCTGCGGCTCGGCGAAGAGCGTGAGTTGCACCTGCCCGGTGGCGCGATCGATCTCCGGGCGCGGCTCGATGCGGGCGAAGGCATAGCCGAAGGTGCCGAAGCGGTCGACGAAGGCCTTGGTCGTCTCGGCCACCGCCTCGGCGCGGTAGGGCTGGCCGGGCTTGATGGTGACGAGCGTCTTGAAGTCTTCTTCCTTGCCGAGGTAGTCGCCGTCGAGCTTGACCGCCGTCACCGTGTAGGGCTGGCCCTCGCGCACGTTGATGGTGATCGTGATGTCCTGCTTGTCGGGCGAGATCGCGACCTGCGTCGACTCGACGTTGAACTCGAGATAGCCGCGGTTGAGGTAATAGGCGCGCAGCGCCTCGAGGTCGGCGTTGAGCTTGGCACGCGAATAGCGGTCGGCCTTGGTGTACCAGTTGAGCCAGCCGCCGTCGTTGAGATCGAACAGGCCCTTGAGCGTGCTCTCCGAGAAGGCCTGGTTGCCGACGATGCGGATCTCGCTGATGCGCGCCGCCGCGCCCTCGGTCACCGTGAACGTGACGTTGACGCGGTTGCGCTCCATCGGCGTCACCGTCGTCACCACCTCGGCGCCGTACAGGCTGCGCGTGAGGTACTGGCGTTTGAGCTCCTGCTCGGCGCGGTCGGCAAGCGCCTTGTCGAAGGGCAGTCCCTCGCCGATGCCGAAGTCCTTCAGCGACTTGACCAGGGTGTCCCGGTCGAACTCCTTCAGGCCGCGGAAATCGATGTTGGCGATGACCGGCCGCTCCTCGACGATGACGATGACGACGCCGTCTTCGACCTCGAGGCGCACATCCTTGAACAAGCCAGTGGCGAACAGCGCCCGCAGCGCGGCGGCGCCCTTCTCGTCGTTGTAGGTGTCGCCGATGCGAAACGGCAGCGAGGCGAAGACGGTGCCGGCGTCGCTGCGCTGCAGGCCTTCGACACGGATGTCCTTGAGCTGGAACGGCTCCACCGCCCATGCCGGCATGGCCTGCAATGCGGCAGCCAGAGCGACGGACAAAACGGTGGGGCGAAACGAACTCAGGCGAGAGGAAGGTCGCATGCGGGGGAGCGGTCAGTGCAGGCCCAGAAGGCGGGCCACATCGTTGTAGAGAGCGAGCGACATCATCAAGAGCACGAAGGCCATGCCGCCTCGCTGCAGCCGCGCGAGCCATTGCTCGGAAACCGGCCGCCCTGTCACTGCTTCGAAAAGATAATACATCAGGTGCCCACCGTCGAGGATCGGCAGCGGCAGCAGGTTCAACACGCCGAGGCTCACGCTCACGATGGCGAGAAAGCTGAGGTAATACGCGAAACCGAGCTTCAACGACTGGCCGGCGTAGTCGGCGATGGTGATCGGCCCGCTCAGGTTCTTCAGCGAGGCCTGGCCGATCAGCATCCTGCCGAGCATCTTGACCGTCAGCACCGACATTTCCCACGTGCGCGTGGCCGCCTGCGACAGGCCCTCGAAGAAGCCGTAGCGCACCATCACCATCTGCGGCGGCTGGCCGATGAAGGCCTCGACGCGGCCGATGCGCGTCTCGCCGTCCTTCACCACCGCGGGAGTGACCTCGAGCTCCAGCACCTGCCCGGAGCGGTCGACGCGCCAGCGCATCGGCTGCGGGTCGCCCTGCGCCGCACTGCCGCGAATGAGTTCGAGCAGGCGGGCGCGATCGGCGATCGGCTGCCCGTCGACGCTCAGCACGCGGTCGCCGCTCGCCAGGCCCGCCCGCGCGGCCGGACCGCCCGGCGACACCTGGCCGAGCACGGCTTCGCTGTACGACTGGTTCAAGCCGATGCGCCTGAGCACCGGCGCCTCGATCTCCTGCGTGCCGAGCTTGTCCAGCCGCAGCACCACGCTGTGTTCGTTGCGGCCGTCGGCCTCGGCGACCATCAGGTGCAGCGGCTCGCCGCGGCTCACGGCCTGCGCCAGGTCCCAGTTCAGATCGGAGGTCGAGCGCACGTCGCGCCAGGTGTTGCCGTCGGTCGAACTCGCCACCGCGACCTGCCCCGCGCGGATGCCCGCCTCCTCGGCGATGCTGCCGGCGGGCGGTGCGCCGAACTGCGCCTTGGGTTCGTCGATGCCGATCCAGTTGGCCGCGGCGAACAACGCGACCGCCAGGAACAGGTTCGCCAGCGGACCGGCGGCGACGATGGCCGTGCGCTGCGCGAGCGACTTGCTCTTGAAGGTCTGGTTCTCCTCGGACGGCAGCAGGCCGCCGTCGCGGTCGTCGATCCAGCGCACGTAGCCGCCGAGCGGCAGCGCGGAGATCACGAACTCGGTGCCGCCCGGCGTCGGCTGGCGGCGCCACACCACCCGGCCGAAACCCAGCGAGAAACGATCGACCTTGACGCCACAGGCCACCGCCACGCGGTAGTGGCCGTACTCGTGGATGAGTATCAGCACCGCCAACGTGAGCAGCAGGCCGAGCACCATCATGGCTTGAGCCGCTTCACCTGTTGCTGCGCCTCGGCGCGCGCGCGTGCATCGAGGGCGATCAGCGCGTCCACCGCGCACGCCTCATCGGGGGCGATCCGGACGGCATCGAGGGTAAGTGCATTGACGCTGTGAATCTGATCGAAGCGGATGGTTCCGGCGAGGAACGCCGCCACCGCCACCTCGTTGGCGGCATTGAGCACCGCCGTGCTGCCGGGGACGGCGCGCAGCGTGTCCCAGGCGAGCTGCAACCCGGGGTAGCGCGCCAGGTCGGGCGCCTCGAACGAGAGCTGCCCCATGGAACGGAAGTCGAGCTGGCTCGCCCCCGATTGGATGCGCTCCGGGAACGACAAGCCGAAGGCGATCGGCACGCGCATGTCGGGTGTGCCCATCTGCGCGAGCACCGAGTTGTCGCGGCAGACGACCATCGAGTGCACGATGCTCTGCGGATGGATGACGACGCGGATCTGCTCGGGCTGCAGGTCGAACAGCCAGTGCGCCTCGATCACCTCGAGCGCCTTGTTCATCATCGTTGCCGAATCCACCGAGATCTTGCGTCCCATCACCCAGTTCGGGTGGGCGCAGGCCTCGTCGGGCGTGACGCTGGCGAGCGTGGCTGCGTCGCGCGTGCGGAACGGGCCGCCCGAGGCGGTGAGCACGATGTGGTCGATGCGCGTGTGCCAGACCGAGCGGTCTTCGGGCAGGCACTGAAAGATGGCCGAATGCTCGCTGTCGATCGGCAGCAGTGTGGCGCCGCCCTCGTGCACCGCCTGCATGAACAGCGCGCCGCCGACCACCAGCGCTTCCTTGTTGGCGAGCAGCAAGCGCTTGCCGGCACGCGCAGCCGCCAGGCAGGGTGCGAGCCCCGCCGCGCCGACGATCGACGCCATCACCGCGTCGACGTCCGGATGCGCGGCCAGCTCGCACAGCGCGGCTTCGCCGACCAGCACCTCGGTGCCGCACCCGGCCTCGCGCAGCCGCTGCTGCAGCAGCCTGGCCTGCGGGCCATCCGCCACCGCGGCAAAGCGCGGGCGCCACTGCAGGCACTGGGCAAACAGGTCGTCGATGCGGCTGTGGGCCGTCAAGGCGAAGACCTCGAAGCGGGTGGGATGGCGCGCCAGCACGTCGAGCGTGCTCACACCTATCGAACCGGTGGAGCCCAGGATGCAAACACGTGTCGGCGGGTTCGGGCTCATCTCAGATCGAACTCATCGCGAGGGCGAGCGGAAAAACCGGCAGCAGCGCGTCGATGCGGTCCAGCACGCCGCCATGACCGGGCAAAAGGTTGCTGCTGTCCTTGGCGCCGGCACTGCGCTTGACCAGCGACTCGACCAGGTCGCCGACCACGCTCATCGCCGACAGGAAGATGGCGACCAGCACCAGGCCGACCACGCCGTGGCGTTCATCGAGCCGCGTGTACAGGCTGGCCGTGTCGACGCCCCAATGCCGATCGATGGCCAGCCAGAGTGTCGCCAGCAGCAGCACGCCGACCATGCCGCTCCACACACCCTCCCAGCTCTTGCCGGGGCTGATGGCCAGCGCGAGCTTGCGCTTGCCGAAGGTCCTGCCGCCGAAGTAGGCAGCGATGTCGGCCGCCCAGACGAGGCAGAAGATCGAGAGGATGAAGTTGATGCCGCTCGCCTTGGCGTTCGCGAGAGCGAGCCACGCGGTCCACAGCGCCAACAGGCCGACGGCGCAGCGAAGCGTCCTGGGCAGGTGCGGCCAGCCGGCGGGGCCGGCACGCAGAGCCAGCGCGCCGCCGAGCACCCACACCAAGGTCGCGATCCACCAGGCCGCGGGAGGCGCGTCGCTGGCCCAGCCGGCCCACAGCGCGGCG
>DASWVR010000261.1:0-8302 GCA_036401155.1 Piscinibacter sp.
GCCGCAGCCGGCGCCGCCGACTCCGGTGCGGCCGGCTTGGCCGGCACCGGCAGCGCCTTCACTTGCTCCTCGGTGAGCTCCAGCGGCGGCGCGTTGCGGCTGGTCTTGAAGGTGTCGATCGAGGCGACGAATTCGCGCTCGGCCGGCAGGTCGCCGCCGGTGTCGATGCTCTTGAGCGTCTCGCCGTCGAACAGCACGACGATCTTGCGGTGCTGCGGCTCGGCGCCCTGGCGGCGGATGGTGAACACGTAATCCCAGCGGTCCTTGTGGAACGGGTCCGTCAGCAGCGGCGAGCCGAGGATGTCGCGCACCTGGGCGCGGCTCATGCCGGGCTTGATCGCCGCCGCCTGCTCCTGCGTCACCACGTTGCCTTGCACGACCTCGACCTTGTACGGCGTGATGACGCCGAGGAAGTTGTCGGAGGACTGCAGCGACTGGCAGCCGGCGAGTGCCAGCGAGGCCGCCAGCGCCGAGCATGAGGTGATGG
The DNA here is from genome assembly GCA_036401155.1 of Piscinibacter sp. Taxonomy (GTDB): domain Bacteria; phylum Pseudomonadota; class Gammaproteobacteria; order Burkholderiales; family Burkholderiaceae_C; genus Albitalea. Next base: position 488 of record DASWVR010000261.1, read on the forward strand.
AGAGCGAACGCATGATGACGGAACGGGAACGCCGGCAGCGGGCGCCAACCTCGATATGATCGGACGATTCTAGCGGGTGGCGCCCCGGCACCACCCGCTGCCGGAGCCACCATGACACATGCCGAAGAACTCAAGAGCAGCGGGCTGAAGGCCACGCTGCCGCGCATCAAGATCCTCGAGGTCTTCCAGAAGTCGCCGCAGCGGCACATGACCGCCGAGGACGTGTTCAAGGTGCTGCTGGCCGAGGGGTCGGACGTGGGCCTCGCGACGGTCTACCGCGTGCTGATGCAGTTCGAACAGGCCGGCCTGCTGTCGCGCAACCACTTCGAAACCGGCAAGTCGGTGTTCGAACTCAACGAAGGCAAGCACCACGACCACCTGGTCTGCATGGACTGCGGCCGCGTCGAGGAGTTCTTCGACGCCGAGATCGAGAAACGCCAGAAAGCCGTGGCCCAGTCGCGCGGCTTCGAGCTGCAGGAGCACTCGCTGTCCCTGTACGCCGTCTGCACCAAGAAGAACTGCCCCCACCGCCACCCGAAGTAGGCCGCAGGCCTCGTCGGCCATGGCAAGACCGGCTACTCCGGTCTTCCCATGGCCTTCTGGTGCCGCTCGATGAACTCGCGATAGGTGTCGATGCCGCGCAGCTGCAGGATGGTGTTGCGCACCGCCGCCTCCACCAGCACCGCGAGGTTGCGGCCCGCATCGACGGCGATCACCACCTTGCGCACCGGCACGTCGAGGATCTCCTCGTACAGCGGCTCGTAGGGCAGGCGCTCGAACTCGCGCTCCAGCGTCTCCTTGCGCACCAGGTGCACGATCAGCTTGAGGCGCATCTTCCGGCGCACCGCCGTCTCGCCGAAGATGGCCTTGATGTCGAGCAGGCCGATGCCGCGCACCTCGAGCAGGTTCAGCAGCAGGTCCGGGCAGCGGCCATCGAGGGAGGTCTGCGACACGCGGTACAGGTCGACCGCGTCGTCGGCCACCAGCCCGTGCCCGCGCGAGATCAGTTCCAGCCCGAGTTCGCTCTTGCCGAGGCCCGACTCGCCCGTCAACAGCACGCCCAGGCCCAGGATGTCCATGAAGACGCCATGGCGCGTCGTGCGCTCGGCGAACAGCTGGCTCAGGTAGCCGCGCACCACGTCGATCACGTGGCCCGCGGATTCCTCGGTGACGAACAGCGGGATGTCGGCGCGGTCGCACATCGCGACCAGCGCATCGGGCGGCGTCTGCGCGTCGGCCACGATCAGCACCGGCGGCTCGAGCGTGACGATGCGCGAGATGCGGCGCTCGATCACCTCGGCCGTCGACTGGCTCAGATACGCCACCTCGCGCCGCCCGACGATCTGCACGCGGTAGGGGTGGATGTAGTTGAGGTAGCCCACCAGGTCGGCGGCCGACTGCGCGTTGCGCACCGCCGCCTCGTCGAACCGCCGCTCCGGATGCGCGTGGCCGGCGATCCATTCCCATCGCAGCGACGGACGGTGTTCTTCGAAAAGCGCTTCCGCGCTGATGACGGTGGGTTTCACGCTGCTGCCTTCTCCGCTGCTGGCGGGAAGTTACAACAGGTTGGCGCGGGGCGCTTCAGGCGACCGATTTGAGCGGTTCCCAGTTGGAGATCAGCTCATGCACCTTGGCCGCGCTGTCTTCGGTCTTCAGCCGCTCGCGCAGTTCGCGGTCGCTCAGCATCTCGGCGATCTCGGAGAGGATTTCGAGATGCCGCTGGGTCGCCGCTTCGGGCACCAGCAGGAAGATCAGCAGGCCCACCGGTTCGTCGTCCGGGGCGTCGAAGGGAATCGGCTGCTGCACCCGCAACACGGCGGCCAGCGGGTTCTTCAGCCCCTTGATGCGCCCGTGCGGGATGGCCACGCCGTGCCCGAGGCCGGTGGAGCCCAGGCGTTCACGTGCAAACAGGTTGTCGGTGACCGTGGCGCGGGCGATGGCATGCTGGTTTTCGAACAGCAGCCCCGCGTGTTCGAACGCTCGTTTCTTGCTGGTGGCGTCCACATCGACCAGCACGTTGCTGGCAGGCAGGATGGCGGCGAGACGGTTCATCGTGGGTCCAGCGCGACTTCAGCCTCTTGGGCCTGGTCGACGCCGGTGTGGAGCCAATTCAGCAGATTATAAAAACGGGCCTCGTGCCCGGCGAAAAATGCGGTCGGCGGGGCGGTCGATTGTGCACGGGGTGCTGCAATGCAGCAACGTCTGCGGACCCCGAGGTCGCGGGGTTGTGCGATATGCAGCAAAAAGCGGCCCGCGGGCCGCTTTGGTTGACAGCGCGCCAGACCGTTACACCGCCGTGGGGCTGATTCGCTTGGCTGCGACGTGGTGATGGTCATTCACGCGGTCCTTGTGGCGCACCACCTGGCGATCCAGCTTGTCCATCAGCTGGTCGATGGCCGCGTACAGATCCTCGTGCGCGTTCTCCACGAAGATGTCCTTGCCTTTGACATGCAGCGTCACTTCGGCCTTTTGCCTTCGTTCCTTCTCCTTCAGCTTTTCGACTGACAGCAGCACATTGATATCCACCACCTGGTCGAAGTGCCGGGTCACCCGGTCGAGCTTAGTGAGCACATACTCACGCAGAGACGGGGTGACCTCGAGGTGATGGCCGCTGATCGTCAGATTCATGGGGACTCCTTTCACAGGGGGTGACGGAAGCAGGAATGGGGGGATGGGAGGAGGCTGGAAACGCGTCGACGCGGGGGTCGTTGAGCCCAGTGTGCACGTCTTCGCACGGTGTGACAAGCGCCTGACATAGCCCTGATTCCCACTGGTTGGCGCCATGTTTCGGATGCCATAATTTCGAGCTTCCCGACAAATCGGAGTTCCGACTTGGACGTTGCCCCTGCTCGGTGACCGTCCACTGCCAGCCGGCGCACGCCACCCGCGTGCCAGCGCGGCGTGAGACGGTCGAAGCCCCTGCCGTCCCACCGCGCCTCGAATGCGCACCGCGCATTCCTCGCTGGAGTTCACATGCTGAACGTTTTCACGCTGGCCGCGGGCCGGCTGTTCCAAGAAGAAATCGAAAGCCTGGACGCACTCGCCCATGTGCAGCCGGTATGGGTGGACCTCGAGGAGCCTACCCCGCAGGAAAAAGGCTGGATCGCGCAGCATTTCGGCGTCACGATCCCCGAGGACGCGGTCGACGACGATCTCGAGGAGTCGGCCCGCTTCTACGAGGAGGACAACGGCGAGCTGCACATCCGCTCCGACTTCCTGATCGACGACGGCGAGACGCCGCGCAACGTGCGGGTGGCGTTCATCCTGTTCAAGGGCATCCTGTTCTCGGTGCACGACGAGGCACTGCCGGTGTTCCGCCTGCTGCGACTGCGGGCGCGGCGCATCCCGGCGCTGATCGAGGACGCCAAGGACGTGCTGCTCAAGCTCTACGACGCCGACGCCGAGTACAGCGCCGACGCGCTGGAGGGCATCTACGACAGCCTCGAAGCGGTCAGCAACCGCGTGCTGAAGCAGGACGTCAACGACGCCACCGCGGGCGAGGCGCTGTCGGCCATCGCGCGCGAGGAAGACCTGAACGGGCGCATCCGCCGCAACGTGATGGACACGCGTCGCGCGGTGTCCTTCATGATGCGCAGCCGCCTGCTCAACGCCGAGCAGTTCGAGGAGGCGCGTCAGATCCTGCGCGACATCGACTCGCTGGACAGCCACACCACCTTCCTGTTCGACAAGATCAACTTCCTGATGAACGCGACGGTCGGTTTCATCAACATCAACCAGAACAAGATCATCAAGATCTTCTCGGTGGCGAGCGTGGCCTTGCTGCCACCCACGCTGATCGCGAGCATCTACGGCATGAACTTCAAGTTCATGCCGGAGATCGACTGGGCGCTCGGCTACCCGTTCGCGCTCGGCCTGATGCTGGCGTCGGTGGCGGCGCCCTTCATCTACTTCCGCCGCAAGGGCTGGCTGCGCTGAGCTGGCTCAGACCGCCGCCACGTCATCGGCGTCGACCGGACGCTCGTCGAGCGGCGCCATGGCCAGCGGCGTCACGCTCGACTCGTAGGGCAAGGGCGCCTCGCGCTCCAGGTCCTGCGCCAGCGTCATCTCGCCGATGGCCTCGCGGTCCCACATGTTCTCGTTCATCGCCGCGTCGGCAATGGCGGCGATCGGATCGTCGCTGACCGGCGTGTTCAAGGCCACGAGCCGCTCGTGCTCGGCGGCGGCAAACGCTTCGCGCTGCGCCAGCACGCGTTCGGTCGCCCCGGCTTCGCCGGTGTCGTTGAGCAGGCCCTGGCGGCGCGCCAGCTGCAGGTCCTCGCGGACCGCGGCGCGGGTGAGCATGGCGCCTTCGGAGCGTGCGTCGCGGAACTGAGTCGCTTCGCCGATCTGCGCGGTCCAGGAGTCGGGCGCCGACATCGCCTCGGTGGAGGCCGCCGCAAGCACGTCGTCCTGCGGGTTCCACTGCGTGGCCTCGATCGCGTGCGCTGCGAAGGCCGACAGCGCGGTCATGGCGGCGATGGCGCTGTGGCGAAGGGTCGATCGCTGGGTCATGTTGAGCTCCTGTTGTCGTGACCCCGGTTGGACCGGGCGCGAGCAACGCGGGTTGCGCAACAAAACACGACAACGGTGGGAACAACGCTACCGCGCCTCGCGCGGCCCGACAGGGTGGTGCCGCCTTGTCCTACAGCGCCCTCGGCAGGCACGATCCGGCCGTGTCTTGGAGCGCAAGCACGGCGCGGATCGGGAAGAAAGATGGCTGCACAGCGCCCCGCAGCGAAGGAGGGAGGGAGGAGGGAGGAGGAGAACCGCTCCGGGATTTCAGCCGGGGATGCCGGCAGGCTGTGCAACGCAAAACTGGGGAGGTCGAGCGTCTCGGAGCAACTCCGGCATCGACCTACGCAATCTTCGATGCGAATCGACAGCCCGAGTTCCGTGGCCGCGCGCCATTCGCACCTTGCGCACGGCGAAGGTGTAAGGAATGACAACGAGCCGGCGACGCGGGCCGCGATCGAACCCGCGTCGACAGGCTTGACAAATGCGCGCACGGCGTGACTTGTTCTCGGCGACGACTAAAATCGCGCCAACTCTGAAGGCGCGCCATGCTTTACCCCGAACTTTTCAAGCAACTCGAAGCCGTGCGGTGGTCCATGGACAAGGACATCCCCTGGGACCGCTTCGACGCGAGCCTGCTGTCGGACGAGCAGGCCCAGACGATCAAGATGAACGCCATCACCGAGTGGGCGGCGCTGCCGGCCACCGAGATGTTCCTGCGCGACAACCGCGACGACAGCGACTTCTCCGCCTTCATGAGCGTGTGGTTCTTCGAGGAGCAGAAGCACTCGCTGGTGCTGATGGAATATCTGCGCCGCTACCGGCCCGACCTGGTGCCGACCGAGCAGGAATTGCACGAGGTGCGGTTCGAGTTCGACCCGGCGCCTGCGCTCGAAACGCTGATGCTGCACTTCTGCGGCGAGATCCGCCTCAACCATTGGTACCGCCGTGCCGCCGAGTGGCATTCCGAGCCGGTGATCAAGGCGATCTACGAGACCCTGGCGCGCGACGAGGCGCGACATGGCGGCGCCTACCTGCGCTACATGAAGCGCGCACTGCAGAAGTTCGGCGACGAGGCCAAGGCCGCGTTTGCCAAGGTGGGCGTGCTGATGGCAAGCGCGCGCCGCACCGCGCAGGCGCTGCATCCGACCAACCTGCACGTGAACGAGAAGCTGTTCCCGCGCGACACCATCCAGAGCCGCCTGCCCGACCCGAGCTGGCTGGAGGCCTGGCTCGACAAGCAGATCCAGTTCGACGCGGTCTGGGAAGGCAAGGTCGTCGAGCGCATCCTGCACAACATGAGCCTGCTGATGGAGCGCAGCTTCGCGAGCGTTCAGGAACTCAACCGCTTCCGCAAGGAAGTGACTGCCTCGGTCGCCGCGGCCGCCAAAGGCCCGGCAGCGGGCGCTTCGCCGGCCTGAGTAAGCGAAGGCCCAGCCGGCGCGCCGCTGCGTCGGCTCAGCCGGCCTTCGCCGCGGCCCGCTCCTGCTCGGCCTTGCGGTCGGCCACCACGCGCTGCGCGCTCGGCCGCTCGCCGATCAGGCGGCTGTAGGGCTTCCAGTCGATGCCGGCAGCGGCGACCAGGTCCTCGCCGCAGGCCACCTTGCTGGCGAGCGCGACCAGCGGAATGCTGACGAAAGCCGCGCAGTCGGCCATCGTGAAGCGCTCGCCTGCGATGTAGGGCGAGAACTTCGCCAGGCGCTTGAAGCCGGCGATGTTCTTCTCCAGCTTCCTGCGCACCCGCGCCGCGGTCGCTTCGTCCTTCTCGCCGCCGAAGAACGCCTGGGGGTACAGCTCGCGCGCGACGAGCTCGAGATGCAGGTCGATGAAGGCGACCAGCTCGCGCACCTTGGCGGCCTCCCACGCATCCGCCGGCACCAGCGGCGGGTTCGGGTAGGCGGCTTCGAGGTAGTCGATGATGACCTGGCTCTCGCACATCGCACCGCGGTCGGTGCGGATGAAGGGCACCTTGCCGAGCGGCGAACACGACAGCACTGCGTCGTCCTTGCTGCCGGTCTTGACGGTTTCCTCGGCGAAGGGAATGCCCTTCTCGAGCAGCACCATCTTCACCTTGCTGTAGTAGTTCGATACCGAAAAGCCGCACAGCGTGATCATCGATGTCTCCTGCAAATGATTCGGTCGAGTCTATGCGGCAGGCCGGCCGCGGCGCTGACACCGAAGCGACAGCCGCACGGAGTCAGGACCTGGCCGGCCGGTTGACGAGCACGATGCCGCCCGCCACCGCGAGCAGCGCGACCACCAGGCGCAGCGTGATCGGCTCGCCGAGCAGCAGCGCCCCCATCAGCAACCCGAACACCGGCGTGAGCAGCGTGAACGAGGCGAGCCGCGTCGCCGGGTAGTGGCGCATCAGCCAGAACCACAGCAGGTAGCTGGCGAAGGTGACGACCACCACCTGGAAGACGAGCGAGGACCACGCGAGCACGGACAGGGTTTGCGGCAACGGCTTGCCGCTGGCGAACGCCGCCGCGCCCAGCAGCACGCCGGAGATCGCCAGCTGGTACAGCAGCGTCTTCTCGGCGCCGACGCTGCCGAGCCGGCTGCCGCGGATCGCGAGCGTCGTCGCGCCCCACAGCACCCCGGCCGTGACGCCCAGCGCGTCGCCGATCCATTGGTCCGGGCCCACCGCCGGCCGCGTGAAGCCTTCGGCGAAGGCCCAGGCGACGCCGGCAAACGCCGCCACGAGGCCGGCCATCTGCAGCGGCGCGAGGCGCTCCGAGCGGGCGATGAAGGGCATGCCGAGCGCGACGACGAACGGCGACAGGTAGATGAACACCGCCATGCGCGACGCGCTGGTGAACTGCAGGCCGAGGAAGATGCAGCCGAACTCGGCCGCGAACAGCGTGCCGGCGAGCAGACCGCCACGCCCGCTGCCGTCGGCGTCGAACAGGCGGATGCCGCGCAGCGCGGCCCAGACCCACACCAGCAGCGCGCCGCCGATCGAGCGCACCGCCGCCTGTTGCAGCGCCGGCACCTCGGGCATCGCGGCCTTGGCCGCCACCTGGTTCAGGCCCCACAACAGGCAGCAGCCGACGAGGCAGGTGATGGCGAGCGTGTCGAGCTGCGTCTTTCGTGCGGTCATGCGGCCGATGGTAGGCGGCGCGCCGCCAGCCCCCCGGCGATCAGCGCGCACAGCAGACCTGCCAGCGCACCGCTGGCATGGGCGAGCGGCGCGACCGCGATATCCCAGCCGTGCGGATGGCGCAGTGCGCCGGCCCAGGGCGCCTCGAGCAGCACCTTGAGCGCGAGGCCGGCGAGCAGCGCCAGGCCGACGCGGCGGCGCCC
>DASWVR010000262.1:0-3072 GCA_036401155.1 Piscinibacter sp.
GCCCAACGGCGTCGTGTCGAAGTGCAACTTCTGCTACCACAAGATCAGCAAGGCGCCCAAGGGCACGGCGGATCTCGACGAGAGCAATCCCGAGCTCGTCGAATACGTGCCCGCCTGCGTGCGCACCTGTGCGCCCAAGGCCCGCTACTTCGGCGACCTCGACAACCCGAACTCGCAGGTCAGCCGGCTGATTTCCGACAAGCAAGGCACGCGTCTGCTAGACCACACCGGCAACAAGCCGCAGGTGTATTACGTCAGCGGCGGCGGCGCGGCCAGCGGCGCGGTTCCGGGCGCCCGCTCGAACACGAAGGCTTGAGGAGGAGCACACCATGGCAACAAGTACTCAAGGCAGCGGCGCGGTGAGCGCGGTGCTGATGGCCGGCCTCGCGGGCCTGGTCGTCAGCCTCGGCATCGCCTTCTTCAACCTGCTGTCGGGCGGGCACAGCGCCTTCAACACCGGCAGCGACGGCGTCTCGTGGGGGCTGCCGGTGGTCAACTACGTGTTCTTCGCGCTGACCTCGACCGGCCTCACGCTGGTTTCCTCGGTGGCGATGACCTTCGGCAACAAGTCGTGGTACCCCATCGCCAAGCGCTGCGTGTGGCTGTCGCTAGTCACGCTGGTGGCGGGGTTCGCATCGCTGGCGCTGGAGCTGGGACATCCGTTCCGCATGCTGTGGGCGATCCCGCTGAACGCGCAGCTCGTCTCGCCGCTGAACTGGATGGGCATCTTCTATGCCGTGTTCCTCGTGCTCGGCATCCTGAAGTTCCTGCGCATCCACAACGGTGACTGGAACAGCGGCGCGAGCAAGCAGATCGGACTCGCGGCGCTGATCACCGAACTGCTCGCGGCCGGTATGCTCGGCATGGCCTTCGGCGCGATGGCGATGCGGCCGATGTGGTACGGCAACCTCGTGCCGCTGTACTTCATCCTCACCGCTGCCTGCACCGGGGCGGCCTTCGCGATGTTGGTCACGTATCTGAGATACGACAGCGAGGAGACGATGCCGGCCCAGGTGCGCACGCTGATGCGGGGGCCGCTGCCGGCCGCGTTCGCGGGACTGCTCGGCCTTACCATCCTCGTGATCGGCTACCGCACCGTCATCGGCCTGTGGAGCAACGCCGACGGCCTGCAGGTATGGGACGCCATCGTCGCATCGCCGTGGTACTGGATCGAGGCGGCGCTGCTGATCGGCGCCTTCTTCCTGCTGCTGCAACGCACGGCGCTGGCACTGGCCTCGGTGATGGTGATCGGCGGCTTCTTCATCGACCGCTACGACTTCGTCATCGGCGGGCAGCTCCTGCCGCTGTTCAAGGGCAGCTGGGTGCCGGACCTGATCGCCTATACGCCCTCGACGACCGAGTGGATGATCACGCTGCTGGCGTTCTCGATCGCGTTCCTCGGCTGGGCGCTGGGCGAGACGATGCTCGACCTCGGGGCCGCGCCGCAGGACTGAGCGGCGGACCATCCCGGCGGACCGCGGGAACACGCGCCGCGGTCCGCGACCACGCCCGCGGGCGAACACCCCGCCCCCGGGCGGCAAGGCGGAACGACACATGATGGATGCACGCAACATCGACTCCCTGGCCGAACACGGCGAGTTCTACCTGTGCCTCGCGCGCGCCTTCCTGACGCCGCGCGAGCCGGAAGTCTTCACCGCGCTGCGCGACGCCCTCGCGGACGATCTGGAGGAACTCGGGGCGTCGCTCGGCTACGCGTGCGCCGATGCCGTGGCGGACTACCGCGCAACGATCGCCGCGATTCCCGACCACGTCACGTTGCTGCAGCGGTACAGCACCCTCTTCCTGGCCCCGCCGCGAACCATCCAGATCAACACCGGCAGCTATCTGGACGGCGCGGTCAACGGCGGCTCGGTCTCGGCACTGGAAGACAGCTATCGGCGCTGCGGCGTCGCACGCGGCGATGGCTTCCACGACCTGTCGGACCACGTCGCGGTGCAACTCGAATTCGTCGCCCTGCTCTACCTGAACAGTGCCGAAGCGCTCGCCACCGGCGCCCCGCCGCCCCCCGTCCGGCCCGAACATTTTCTCGACCAGTTTGCCGCGCGCTGGCTCCCGCCCTTCTTGCGCGATCTCGAAAACGACGCCAGTACGCCCGGCGCCGGGCCGAATCCCTGGCTGCCGCTCGCCCGCATCCTCGCGACAGCGGTCGCCCACGACGCCGTCGCCGAGGAACTCCCCGCAGCCGTGCTGCGCGCACAGCGGGCCATCGGCAAGGCACGCCACGAGCGTGCCGAACGCGGCATCACCGCCGACGACATGGCGTTCATCGCACGCAAGCTGCGCGAGAAAGGCTTATCGACCGAGCACCTGGCGATCCCGCCGGAACTGCGCGACGAGGCGCGCGGCTACTCGCGCGGCACACCACCCGGGCCGCGCCGGGGATCGCGTTACGAATGAGGCGGGTCGGGGGACGCGCGTCGCAAGACTTACGTTCCGGCTCCGCGCCCACCGACAGCCCCCGCGAAGCTCCTCAGGTCGCGTCGCGGGAACCGCGCGCCGCATCGGCGACGGTCCAGCCCGCTTCGTACCAACCCTTGCTCGCATTGACCACGCGCACGACCAGCAGCATCACGGGCACCTCGATCAGCACGCCCACCACGGTCGCCAGCGCCGCGCCCGACTCGAAGCCGAACAGGCTGATCGCCGCGGCAACGGCGAGTTCGAAGAAGTTCGACGCGCCGATCAGCGCGGAGGGGCAGGCAACGCTGTGCTTCTCCCCCACCGCGCGGTTGAGCAGGTAGGCGAGCGAGGAATTGAAGAACACCTGGATCAGGATGGGCACCGCCAGCAGCGCGATCACCAGCGGCTGCGCGAGGATCGCCTCCCCCTGAAAGGCGAAGAGCAGCACCAGCGTCACCAGCAGCGCACCGATCGACCACGGGCCGATATGCTCCATCGCCGCGTCGAACGCCGCCTGCCCGCGCGCCAGCAGCGCCTTGCGCGCCACCTGCGCGAGCGCGACGGGAATCACGATGTAGAGCACGACCGACGTGAACAGCGTGTCCCACGGCACGGTGATCGCCGAGATGCCCAGCAGCACGGCGACGATGG
>DASWVR010000263.1:0-25947 GCA_036401155.1 Piscinibacter sp.
CGTGCCCCCGGAAGGCGGCGAGCGGCTGGCCCGTCTCGGCGCCCCAGACGCGGACCGCGTCCTGCCCGGCCGAGACCAGCGTCTTGCCGTCGGGCGCGAAGTCCACCGCCCACACGTCCAGGGTGTGGCCTGGCAGACGCGTCAGCTCGGCGCCGCCGGCGTCGAACAGCACCATCGTCGGATAGCCGCGCACCTTGAAGCGGCTGCCGAGCTTCTGTGCGCCGGGGCTGTCGCCGTCGACGTATACGGGCACGAAGGCCCTCGAGCGCTCGATGAAGTCGACGCGGTTGAACAGCGTTGCCTTCACCTGGTTGCAGGGCGGGCACCACTTGGCGCCCCAGTAGAGGAACACCGGCTTGCCCTCGGCCTTGGCGCGCGCAAAGGCCGCGTCGACAGCGGCATCGCTCGCCGCGTGAACCCACGCGATGCCAGCGTCGCTGGTGTCGGCGGTCGCCGGCGTCGCTGCAGTCGCTGCATTCGCAGCAGCTGCGGCAGTCGCCGGGATAGGCGGCGCATCGGCCGGTTTGGAGCAGGCGGCAACCAGCGTGACGGCGACCAGCAGGGAAAGACGTGCCTTCATGGGGAACTCCTTCAGCGCCTCGCAGTGTCGCTCAATCGATCACCGTCACCGACGATTCAAGCACCTCGTCGCGGCGCACGCGGCTCGCGAACTGCGCCAACGCAACGCCGGCCAGCGCGAGCGCCGCACCGGCCAGCTTGACCGCCGTGTAGTGCTCGCCGGTGGTGAACCAGGCCACGAGCCCAGCCACCGGGGGCATCAGGTACAGCAGCGGCGCGGTGCGCGCAACACCGCGCACCGCGTTGATCCAGCCCCAGACCAGCCAGCCGAGAAAGGCCGACACCAGCACCGCCCACAGCATGCCGGCCCAGATCAAGGGGTTCACCGTCAGCCAGTCCACCTGAAGCCCCGCCGGCAGGCTGACCAGCAGCACCGGCCCGCTGCCCATCAGCGTCGCGTAGGTCATCACCGTCACGCCGCCGTGGCGCTCGATCAGCGGCTTGGCGGCCACGGTGTAGTAGGAGAAGAACGCGGCGGCCACCAGCAACACCAGGTCGCCGCCGGAGGCGCGCCACTGCCCACCCAGCAGCTTGTCGGACAGGAACACCAGCACGCCGACGCAGGCCACGGCGACTCCGCCGACCTGGGCGCGTGTCATGCGCTCGATGCCGAGCCAGCGCAGGATCAGCAAGGTGAAGACGGGGCCGAGGGCGAGGATCAGCGAGCTCGAGAACGCCGTCGACCAGTGGATGCCGTAGGTCACCAGGCTCACGTGCAGCAGGTGGCCGGCGATACCCAGCTTCAGCAGGGCGACCAGGTCGGCGCGCGGCAGGCGCGGCCAGCGCCTGCCGTGGCGCGAGCACAGCAGCAGCGCCGCGGCCACCGGCATGATCAGGTAGCGCACGAACAGGAAGCCGCCCGGCGACAAGGCCTCGAAGACCGCCTTCTGCACGCTGAAGTTCGCGCCCCAGACGAGGATCAGCGCGAGCGCCGCCCACCATGCGAGCCGCTCCCGCGCGCGGTGCGTGCGGCTGTCGGATTCGGCCGGCAAGGCGGCGGCGAGACGGTCGGCGGGTGAAGGCATGAGGCGCAGGCGGCGAGCGCGGATGGTGCCGCAAAGCCTATTCCCTGGCGCGGCCACGACCTCGCCGGCCGTGGCGCGCCGCGCGGGCTTCGCACAAGGGCGATGGCATCGGCCGCCAATGGCCGCTACTCCGGCGCAGGCGCGCCGAGCCAGGTCTGCGAATCGTCCTGCGCCCAGCCCTCCATCGGCGTGGCACGCGCCAGCACCATCCAGGCGTGGAACGGCAGCCTCATCGGCCGCCTGGGCGCCGGCCGGGCAACATCGAGCCTGCCCGCCTCGGCCGCCACCAGCACGCCGCATTCGCGCGGGATCTCGTCGGCCTCGGCGATGCCTTCGCGGATCACGTACCAGCACTCGCCGGCGAGCTGCAGATAGGCCGCGCGCTTGGTTTCGCGCTTGAGGTCGGCCAGCAGGTCGGCGCGCCGCACCTTGACCTCGTGCACCACCGGCTCGAGGTAGTCCTCGACGCTGGTGTGGCGGATCGAGAACACGTCGGGCATGGCCATCGCCCAGCCCTCGGCCACCTTGGCGCGCAGGCTCAGGCCGCGCCAGGCGATGCGCCCGGCGCGGATCATCTCGCGCGCCACCCGCTCGACAAGCGCTTCGTGGGCGTCGCGCGCGGCGCGGTTGCGCTGCAGCGTCTCGGCCAGGGCGGCGATGCCGGCATCGGTGACGCGCAGCGTTTCGTGGCCCGAATCGTGGCGCACCCGCTCCAGCCAGCCGGCCGCCAGCAGCTCGACTTCCACCATGTCGTGGCAGGGCCAGCCGGCCGAGCGCCAGAGCTCGCGCAGGCGGCGGCGGTGAACGACGGTGAGCGCAAGGGCCGGCATGCGCCAAGGGTACGCCCGGAGAAAGTCTGAGGTGAAGCCCCCAGGACAGCCCGCGCAGAATGCCGCGGTCTTCGTCCACGTTCCCTTGCCTGGAGCCGCGCCTTGTCCGCCACCACCGCTTACCCGCACCTGCTCGCACCGCTCGACCTCGGCTTCACGACGCTGCCCAACCGGGTGCTGATGGGCAGCATGCACACCGGCCTCGAAGACGGCCGCAAGCACTTCCCGGCGATGGCGGCGTTCTTCGCCGAGCGCGCGCGCGGCGGCGTCGGCCTGATGGTCACCGGCGGCTTCGCGCCCAACATCGCCGGCTGGACCAAACCTTTCGCCGGCACGCTCGCCACCCACGGCGCGGCGCGCCGCCACAGGCAGGTGACCGACGCGGTGCACGCCGAGGGCGGCAAGATCGCGCTGCAGATCCTGCACACCGGCCGCTACGGCTACCACCCGTTCTGCGTCGCGCCGTCGCGCATCCAGTCGCCGATCTCGCCGTTCGCGCCGCGCGAGCTGAGCGTGCGCGGCATCGAGCGCCAGATCGCCGCCTTCGTGCGCTGCGCAGCGCTCGCGCGCGAGGCGGGCTACGACGGTGTCGAGGTGATGGGCAGCGAGGGCTACTTCATCAACCAGTTCCTCGTCACCCACACCAACCAGCGCACCGACGAGTGGGGCGGCGCGTACGAGAACCGCATGCGGCTGCCGGTAGAGATCGTGCAGCGCGTGCGCGAGGCGGTGGGGCGCGACTTCATCATCATCTACCGGTTGTCGATGATCGACCTGATCCCCGGCGGCAGCAGCTGGGACGAGGTGGTGATGCTCGCCAAGGCGATCGAGCGCGCCGGCGCGACCCTCATCAACACCGGCATCGGATGGCACGAAGCGCGGGTGCCGACCATCGCCACCAGCGTGCCGCGCGGCGCCTTCGCCTGGGTCACGCGGAAGATGCTGCTCGAACTGCGCGAAGCCGGCTTGCGAATTCCGCTCGTCACCAGCAACCGCATCAACATGCCCGAGGTGGCCGAGCAGATCCTCGCCGACGGCTGCGCCGACATGGTGAGCCTGGCGCGCCCGCTGCTCGCGGACCCCGAGTTCGTCAACAAGACGAAACAAGGCCGGCGCGACGACATCAACACCTGCATCGCCTGCAACCAGGCCTGCCTCGACCATGCGTTCAAGGCGCAGCTCGCGAGCTGCCTGGTCAACCCGCGTGCCGGGCACGAAACCGAGCTGGTGTGGCAGCGCACGCCGGCGGCCAAACGCATCGCGGTGGTCGGTGCCGGGCCGGCCGGGCTGGCCGCCTCGACCACGCTGGCCGAACGCGGCCACGAGGTGCACCTGTTCGACAGCGCCGAGCGCATCGGCGGCCAGTTCCACATGGCCAAGCGCATCCCCGGCAAGGAGGAGTTCCACGAGACGCTGCGCTACTTCGAGCGGCGGCTCGCGGCCACCGGCGTCAAGCTGCACCTGTCGACACGGGTGTCGGCGCCCGAACTCATCGGTGGCCGCTTCGACGAGATCGTGCTCGCCACCGGCGTGCTGCCGCGCCAGCCGCGCATCCCCGGCGCCGACGGCGCCAACGTGCTGAGCTACGTCGACGTGCTGCTGCACGGCAAGCCGGTCGGCGAGCGCGTGGCGATCGTCGGCGCGGGCGGCATCGGCTTCGACGTGGCGGAGTTCCTGGTCACGCCGATCGGCCATTCGCCGACGATGAACCTCGCCGAGTGGCAGCAGGAATGGGGCGTCACCGATCCGGCCCTGTCGCGCGGCGGCGTCGTGCGGGCGCAGCCGTCGGCGCCGGCGCGGCGGGTGACGCTGCTGCAGCGCAAGGCCGGCAAGCCGGGCAAGGGCCTCGGAAAGACCACCGGCTGGATCCACCGCGCCGCACTGCAGATGAAGCAGGTCGAGATGATCGGCGGCGTCAACTACGAGCGCATCACGCCGCAGGGCCTGTTCGTCACCTACGGCGACAAGCGCCGCGACGGGCAGCTCATCGAATGCGACACCGTGGTGCTGTGCGCGGGCCAGGAGCCCTTGCGCGAGCTGCACGAACCGCTGCGCGCGGCGGGACTGCGCACTCACCTGATCGGCGGCGCGCACGAGGCCGGCGAACTCGACGCCAAGCGGGCGATCGACCAGGGCACGCGCCTGGCAGCGACGCTGTAGCGCGGCTTGCCCCGTCCATCGGGCCCGTCGGGAGGCGGCGCTCAGTCGGTGACCTGCACGCCCTTCCAGAACGCGACGCGGCCCTTGATCTGCTGGGCTGCTTCGCTCGGTTCGGGGTAGTACCAGACGGCGTTTTCGTTCATGTCGCCGTCGACCATCAGGCTGTAGTAGTACGCCTGGCCCTTCCACGGGCAGCTGCTGCGATGGTTGCTGAAGGTCACGTACTCGCGCTTGAGGCTGCTTTCGGGGAAGTAGTGGTTGCCTTCGACGACCACGGTGTCGTCGCTCTCGGCGATCACGGCGCCGTTCCAGGTGGCTTTCATGGGCATGCTCCTTGGGTTGAAGTGGTCATCCCGGCGTACGCCGGGATCCATCATGGCGGTCGGCCTGGACCCCGGCGTTCGCCGGGGTGACGAAGGGGATCAGGAAGCGTACATCCGCGCCGCGCTCTTCAACCGCTCGCCGATCGAAGCCACCAGCGCCTTGTCGCCCACCACCCGCACGCTGTCGCCGTGGCGCAGGATGTCCATCGTGAGCTCGGTCGGGTCGCTGTAGGGCACCTGCAGTTCGTAGCCCCCGTCCTCCAGCCAGCGCGACTTCTGCTGCGCGTGCCACTCCTCGTTGGCGACCCATTGCGCCGCCTCGGCGCTGAAGCGCAGCGTGGCCCACCTGAGGCCGGCGCCCCCGCCATAGATGCCGTAGCCCGCGTCGAGCTGGCTCTCCAGGTCCTTCACCGCGACGTGGCGCGCCTTGTGCTCCAGCGGCCGCGCTTCCTGCACTGCATCGAGCGCGAAGCGGCGCAGGCCATCGCTCGCGTGGCACCAGGCGTCCAGGTACCAGGTGTTGCGGTAGTTCACCAGGCGCTGTGGCGACACCTCGCGTTCGCTCACGCTGCGGTCGCTGCGCTTGAAGTAACGCAGCCAGACCCGCTTGCGTTGCACCAGCGCGCTGCCGAGCAGCTCGAAGTGGCGGCTCGGCACCCGCCGCCGCGCCGTGGAGATCAGCTTGACGCGGCGCATCAGTTCGCGCGCCTCGCCTTCGTCGGCGCCCAGCATGCCCTGCAGCTTGTCGGTCAGCGGCTGCAGGTGGCGCGACAGCACGCCATCGTCGTCCAGGCCGGCAAGCAGCTGGTGCATCGTCAGCAGCGCGTGGATCTCCTTCTCGCTGAACCACAGGCCGGGCAGCTCCTGGCGCGCCGACCCGCCGCCGGCCGGCGCGGCGTCGAAGCGGTAGCCGTTGTCGAAGCGGTCGTAGACGATCGGCGCGGCCAGGCGGTCGCGCAGGTATTGCAGGTCGCGCTTGAGCGTGGCGGGCGAGATGCCGAGCTCCGCGAGCAGGGCCTCGAAGCTGACGCAGCCGCGGCTGCGCAGCAGCAATTCGATCTTGTAGAAACGTTCGGTTCGATCCACGCTGCCTGCCTCGCTAACACCTGGGTGGCTCAACAGGTGAGCCAGCGAAAGCGAGCATACACCGCCCAGGGTGGCTCATCTGATGAGCCACCGGCTCAGCACACTCGCTCCCCATCGCAGCCCCGCTGCGACTCATCCCAGGAGCGAACCATGACCACCGAACTCTTCAACGCCCCCACGCTGACCGCCCATGAGCACATCGGCTTCGAACTCGGCTGGGACTACGCGCACCATCGGCTGGAGCCGCCGGCCCCCTATGCGCAGGAACCGTCGCCGTTGCGCCACGGCTGGCTGGCCGGCCAGGCGGCTTTCGGCAGCCGCACCCTGCAGCCGACCCGGCCGGTGCGCAAGTGGCTGCAGCTGCGCCTGCACGCCTGGCTGCGCGGTCGCAGCGTCGAACTGGTGCAGGTGACGCCGCATTACCTGCAGCAGATCGACGTCAGCCACTGCCCGATCACCCGTGTTTCGCTCAGCAGCGCGACGCTCGACAGCAGCGACGGCTCGGTCGACCGGGTGCGCAACGACGCGGGCTATGCCGCCGGCAACCTGGCCGTGATGAGCACCAAGGCCAATCACGCCAAGGCCGGCTACGGCTTCCGCGACGCGCTGCAGTTCGTGCGGCAGATCGAGGCCGGCAAGCTCGGCGGCATCGACGGCCTGACGGCCGCGCAGTGGAGCCGCGTCGCGGTGCTGTGCAGCTTCGTCGAGCCGCTCGCGCATGACGAAGCCTGCACCATCCCACTGCTCGTGCTGCCGCCGAACCGCCTGCGCCTGTTCAACCCGGTGCAGGCGCTGCAGGCCTTCATCAGCCAGCAGCTGCTGTCGCCCGGCTGGAGCCACCGCGCGAGCCGCTTCGAAGACCTGCTGCCCGGCAAGCCGGCCAAGCGCGCCTTCCTGACCTTCTTCCACGCGCTGCTGCCGCGGGTGCTCGAAGCCGGCCGCGGCGGTACCGCTCAACACACGCGCTGGGCCATCGAAGACGCCTGGCGCAACCCGCTGGTGCTCAAGCGCTGGATCGCCTTCGCCAAGCTGCTGACGGCGGCGCAGTGCGAAGCGCTGGTGGCGCGCGCGACCGCCAGGAAGCTCGGCAGTCAGCGGGTGCAGCAGCTCGCCGACGAGCAGGCCACCGAGGGCTGGAACCTCGACTCGCGCGGATACGTGCCCCACGCGGTGCTGATGAAGCGCTGGCCCGCCAGCGCCCTCCACGGGGCGGGCGAACATCGCGCGGGCGGCGCCGTCCAGGCCAGCCTCCCCTTGTAGGGCCGTTCCGCGCGAGCGCCGGCGGGTATCGCGCTTGCTCCTCAGCCGTCAACGGCAGGAGGACTCATGACCCCGTGGTGGCAAGACGTGCTGGCAACGATCGCATCGGAATTCTCCGACCTGCCCGATGCCGAGCAGGTCACCCGCACCGTGCTGCGCCTGCTGCTCGCCGCCTTGCTCGGCGGCCTGATCGGCTGGGAGCGCGAAAGCAAGGGCAAGGCGGCCGGCCTGCGCACGCACATGCTGGTCGCGCTCGGCGCGGCGCTGTTCGTGCTGGTGCCGCAACAGGCCGGGGCCAGCGACGCCGACCTGTCGCGCGTGATCCAGGGCCTGATCGCCGGCATCGGATTCCTCGGCGCCGGCAGCATCATCAAGGGCGACGACAGCGAAAAGGTGCGCGGGTTGACGACCGCGGCCAGCATCTGGCTCACCGCCGCGGTCGGCATGGCCGCCGGCTACGGCCGCGAAGCCACCGCCGTGCTGAGTGCGCTGCTGGCGCTGGCGATACTCGCCGTGCTGCCGCGCGTGGAGCGGCCGCCCGAGCCCGACGGGCACTGAGTATCTCGCGCCGCTGCTGACATGACGCTGTCAGCAGCGGCGGCGCAGCATCCCGGGCTCGCAGCACGCAGCGCAGCCGCCTGACGCCCGCGTAACTACACCCTGCGACAAGCAGTGGCATCCCACCAAGTGCAAGCAGCGGCCGTCGTGACCCCCTAGTTCGTGGTGACAGCCCCGCATCGGGCGAGCTAATTCAATCAATCGTTTGATTCAACTGCTAGAGTGCCGCGCGATGTCAGCCTCCCTCCCCGAACGCAGCCGCGGCGCACGCAGCGACGGCGAACACTCGCGCCGCCGGCTGCTGCACGCCGGTCTGCGCCTGTTCGCGCAGCACGGCTACAGCAAGACCTCCACGCGCGAGATCGCCGAAGCGGCCGCCACCAACGTGGCCGCCATCAGCTACTACTTCGGCGACAAGGCGGGGCTCTACCGCGCCGTCTTCCTCGAGCCCATCGACGCGCCGCCGCCCGACCTGTCGGCGCTGATCGCCGGCAGCTGCTCGCTGCGCGAGGGGCTGCGCTGCATGCTGGGCGGCTTCATCGAGCCGCTCAAGCACGACGAGACGGCGCGGCTGTGCATCAAGCTGCATTGCCGCGAGATGCTCGAGCCCACCGGCTTGTGGGACGAAGAAATCACCAACGGCATCAAGCCGATGCACGGCGCGCTGGTTGCGATGTTGTGCCGCCGCTTCGAGCTGAAGCGCGCCGACGACGAGGTGCAGCGCCTGGCGGTGTCGATCGCCGGGCTCGGCGTGCACCTGTTCGTCAGCCGCGACGTCATCGAGGCATTGGCGCCCCAGCTGTCGGCCACGCCCGCGGCCGTCGACCTGTGGGCCGACCGGCTGGTGATGTACGCCGAAGCCATGATCGACGCCGAACACCAGCGGCGCAAGAAGGCCGGCCGCACCGCCACGCGCCTCGCCCGGAGGAAAGAATGATGAAGCCCACCATCCACCCGCCCACGCGGCCGCTGGCGAGCGCGCTGCTGGCCGCCGCCCTGCTCGGCGCCTGCGCCGTGACACCACTGCCCGCAGCGCCCGAGCGCAACGCGCTCACGCCGCCGCAGTGGCATTCGCCCCTGCCGCACGACGGCCAGACCGGCGACCTGACGCGCTGGTGGCAGCAGTTCGACGATCCGCTGCTGGCGCAGCTGATCGACGCCGCCCAGGAAGCAAGCCCCACACTCGCCGCCGCCCAGTCGCGCATCGCGCAGGCGCGTGCGGCGCGCACCGCTGCCGGTGCGGCCTTGCTGCCGCGGCTCGATGCCAACGCGAGCCTGGTGCGCGGCCGGCAGGACTTCGTCACCCCCACCGGCACCACGGCCACGATCGGTGCGCAGGCGGGCTGGGAGCTCGACCTGTTCGGCGGCGCGCGTGCGGGCCGCTCTGCGGCGCAAGCCCGGCTGGAAGGCGCCGAGGCCGGCTGGCACGCGGCACGGGTGTCGTTGGCCGCCGAAGTCGCGCTGGACTACCTCGGCCTGCGCGCCTGCGAGGCGCAGCTGGTGCAGGCCCAGGCCGATGCCACATCGCGCGGCGAGACGGCGCGGCTCACCGAGCTGAGCGCCCGCGCCGGCTTCCAGGCGCCCGCCACCGAAGCGTTGTCGCGCGCCAGCGCTGCCCAGGCACGCGCCCAGCTGGCAGCGCAGCGGGCGACCTGCGAGACCGCGGTGAAGGGGCTCGTCGCGCTGACCGGCATCGCCGAGCCGGCGCTGCGCGAGCGGCTGCTGCCGGCCACGGCGGCATTGCCGCAGCCGTCGCAGCTCGGCGTGGCCGCCGTGCCCGCCCAGGTGCTGGCGCAGCGGCCCGACCTGCACATCGCCGAACGCGAACTGGCCGCGGCCAGCGCCGACGTATCACAGGCGCGGGCGCAGCAATGGCCGCGGGTCGGCCTGGCCGGCTCGGTGACGGCCGGCCGCTTCGAATCCGGTGCGATCTCCACCGACGGCAAGCTGTGGTCGATCGGACCGCTCACGGTGTCGCTGCCGCTGTTCGACGGCGGCACGCGGGCGGCCAACGTCGATGCCGCCCGCGCCCGCTACGAGGAGGCGGCCTCGAGCTACCGCGCCACGCTGCGCGGCGCCGTGCGCGAAGTCGAGCAGGCGCTGGTGCAGCTGCAGAGCACCGCTTCGCGCAGCGAGGACGCGCGCATCGCCGCCGAAGGATTCGACGCCTCCTACCGCGCGGCCGAAGCGCGATTTCGCGGCGGGCTCGCGAGCCTGTTCGAACTCGAAGACGCCCGCCGCAGCGCGGTCCAGGCGAACAGCCAGCTGATCGAGCTGCAGCGCGAGCGGGTGGCCGCCTGGATCGCGCTGTACCGCGCGCTCGGCGGCGGCTGGGCTGCCCCGCAGACGCAGGCCTCGGCTTCGCCAGGCGATGCGCGCCCCCAATAACGAACACCTCTGGACACCATGAAACTCACGCGTCAACACCTTGCCCTTGCGACCATCGTCCTCGCCGCGATCAGCGCGCTCGTCACGCTGGCCGTGCAGGCCGCCGACGAGAAGAAGGGTGACTCGCCCGCGGCCGCCGCCTCGGCACCCAAGGCCGCGCTGAGCGTCACCACCACGACGCCGCAGACCCTCACCCTGCCGCTGAAGGTCAGCGCCAACGGCAGCATCGCCGCCTGGCAGGAAGCGGTCATCGGCACCGAGGCCAACGGCCTGCGCCTGGCCGAAGTGCGCGTGGGCGTCGGCGACGTGGTCAGGCGTGGCCAGGTGCTCGCCACCTTCGCGCCGGACACGATCCAGGCCGACCTGAACCAGGTGCGCGCGCGCGTGGCCGAGGCCGAGGCGACGCTCGCCGAAGCCGCCGCCAACGCGCAGCGCGCACGCGAGCTGTCGGCCACCGGCGCCTTGAGCGCGCAGCAGATCAACCAGTACCTCACCGCCGAGCGCACCGCGCGCGCGCGTGTCGACGCGGCGCGCGCCGCGGCCAAAGTTCAGCAGCTGCGGCTGCAGCAGACCAAGGTGCTGGCGCCCGACCACGGCATCATTTCCTCGCGCAGCGCGACGGTGGGCGCGGTGATGCCCGCCGGCATGGAGATGTTCCGGCTGATCCGCCAGGGCCGCCTCGAATGGCGCGCCGAGGTGCCGGCCACCGAGCTCGCACGCATCAAAGCCGGCATGCCGGTGGCCGTCAACACGCCCGGCGGCAGCGTCATCCCGGGCAAGGTGCGCATGGTCGCGCCGACGGTCGACGACAAGACGCGCAACGGGCTCGTCTACGTCGACCTGCTCGCCACCGCCGACGCCAAGGCCGGCATGTTCGCGCGCGGCGACTTCGAGATCGGCAGCGGCCAGGCGCTCACGCTGCCGCAAAGCGCGGTGGTGCTGCGCGAGGGCTTCAGCTATGTGATGCGGGTCGGGCCCGACGCCAAGGTGGCCGAGACCAAGGTCGCGGTGGGCCGGCGCGCGGGCGATCGCATCGAAGTCGTCAGCGGGCTCGACGCGTCCGCACGTGTCGTCGCATCGGGCGGCGCCTTCCTCGCCGACGGCGACGTGGTGCGGGTGGTCGAGGCGGCGCCGAGCAAGTCGGCCACCAAGACGGCCGCAACGACGTCGACGAATGCGGCAGGCGGCAGCGCGGCCACCACGACCAAGTGACCGCGAGAGGCTCCCGATGAGATTCAACGTTTCCGCCTGGTGCATCCGCAACCCGATCCCGTCGGTGCTGCTGTTCATCATGCTCACGCTGGTGGGCCTGATGAGCTTCAACACGATGAAGATCCAGCAGTTCCCCGACATCGATCTGCCGACGGTCATCGTCACCGCCTCGCTGCCCGGCGCCTCGCCGTCGCAGCTCGAGACCGAGGTGGCGCGCAAGATCGAGAACTCGGTCGCCACCGTGCAGGGCGTCAAGCACATCTACACGACGGTGCAGGACGGCACCGCGACCATCACCGTCGAGTTCCGGCTCGAGAAGCCGACGCAGCAAGCGCTGGACGACGTGCGCGACGCCGTCTCGCGCGTGCGCTCGGACCTGCCCGGCGACCTGCGCGACCCGGTGATCAGCAAGATGGAGCTGGCCGGCACGCCGATCCTCACCTACACCGTCGCCTCGACCCGCATGGACGACGAGGCGCTGTCGTGGTTCGTCGACAACCAGGTGACCAAGTCGATGCTGAGCGTCAAGGGCGTCGGCAAGGTCTCGCGCGTCGGCGGCGTGACGCGCGAGGTGCGGGTCGAGCTCGACCCGATGCGGCTGCAGTCGCTCAACGCGACCGCGGCGGAGATCTCGCGCCAGCTCAAGCAGATCCAGCAGGAAGCCGCGGGCGGCCGCACCGACGTCGGCGGCGCCGAACAGTCGGTGCGCACGATCGCCACCGTGCAGTCGGCGGCGGAGCTGGCGGCCATGGAGATCGCGCTCAACGACGGCCGCCATGTCCGCCTCGACCAGGTGGCCACCGTCAGCGACACGGTGGCCGAGCAGCGCTCGGCGGCACTGCTCGACGGCCGGCGCGTGGTCGGCTTCGAGATCGTGCGCAGCCGCGGCGCCGGCGAGGTCGACGTGGCCGACGGCGTGCGCGCCGAACTCGAGCGGCTGAAGGCGGCGCATCCGGACATTCAGATCGTCGAGGCCTTCAACTTCGTCGACCCGGTGGTCGAGAACTACGAAGGCTCGATGATGCTGCTGTACGAGGGCGCGATCCTCGCCGTCATCGTCGTCTGGTTCTTCCTGCGCGACTGGCGCGCCACGCTGGTGTCGGCCACCGCGCTGCCGCTGTCGATCATCCCGACCTTCGCCGCCATGGTGCTGATGGGCTTCACGATCAACGTCGTGACGCTGCTGTCGCTGTCGCTGGTGGTCGGCATCCTGGTCGACGACGCGATCGTCGAGATCGAAAACATCATGCGCCACTTGCGCATGGGCAAAACGCCGTACCAGGCGGCGATGGAGGCGGCCGACGAGATCGGGCTGGCGGTCATCGCCACCACCTTCACGCTGATCGCGGTGTTCCTGCCGACCGCCTTCATGGCCGGCGTGCCGGGCAAGTTCTTCGTGCAGTTCGGCTGGACGGCGGCAATCGCGGTGTTCTTCTCGCTGGTCGTGGCGCGCATGCTGACGCCGATGATGGCGGCCTACGTGCTGCGCCCGCCCAAGGGCGAGCACAAGGAACCCGGCTGGCTGTCGATGTACATGCGCTGGGCCGCCTGGGCGCTGAAACACCGCATCAAGGTCACGCTGGCGGTGATCGGCTTCACCACCGCGTCGTTCTTCCTCGTCGGCCTGCTGCCCACCGGCTTCATCCCGCCGGACGACCTGTCGCAGACGCAGGTCACCGTGACGCTGCCGCCGGGCAGCACCTTCAGCCAGACCTACGCCGCCGCAGAACATGCGCGCGAGATCGTCCAGCGCAACCCGCACGTCAAGCTGATCTACACCGCCGTCGGCGGCGGCAGCACCGGCGCCGACCCGTTCATGGTCGGCGGCGCGTCGGAGGTGCGCAAGGCCACGCTGACGATCAACATGACGCCGCGCGGCGAGCGCGGCGGCGTCTCCAAGCAGGACATCGAGGGCCAGCTGCGCGAGGCGCTCGAGATGGTGCCCGGCGCACGGGTCAAGGTCGGCTTCGGCGGCTCGTCGGAAAAGTTCCTGCTGGTGCTGGCCGGCGAGGACGGCCGCGTGCTGGCCGAGCACGCCAAGCTGGTCGAGCGCGACCTGCGCAGCATCCCCGGCATCGGCGCCGTCACCTCGACGCTCAGCCTGGTGCGGCCCGAGGTCATCTTGCGGCCCGATTTCGCGCGTGCGGCCGACCTGGGCGTGACCTCGGCGGCGATCGCCGACACGCTGCGCATCGCGCTGTCGGGCGACTACGACCAGGGCCTGGCCAAGCTGAACCTGGCGCAGCGCCAGGTGCCCGTGGTCGTCAAGCTGAACGACGACGCGCGTACCGACCTGAGCCTGCTGGAACGCCTGACGGTCCCCGGCGCGCGAGGGCCGGTGCTGCTGGGCAACGTCGCGAGCTTCGAGATCGCGAGCGGCCCGGCGCAGATCGACCGCTACGACCGGCTGCGCAACATCAACTTCGAGATCGAGCTGAACGGGCAACCGCTGGGCGAGGTCGAGAAGCAGGCGCTCGCCAAGCCGAGCCTGGCCAAGCTGCCGGCCGGCGTGATCCAGCGCAGCGTCGGCGACGCCGAGGCGATGGCCGAGCTGTTCGCGAGCTTCGGTCTGGCGATGCTGACCGGCGTGCTGTGCATCTACATCGTGCTGGTGCTGCTGTTCCACGACTTCGTGCAGCCGGTCACCATCCTCGCCGCGCTGGTGCTGTCGATCCCGGGCGCCTTCCTCGCCCTGTTCATCACGCAGACGGCGCTGTCGATGCCGTCGATGATCGGCCTGATCATGCTGATGGGCATCGCCACCAAGAACTCGATCCTGCTGGTCGAGTACGCCATCATGGCGCGGCGCGACCGCGGCATGAACCGCATGGATGCGCTGCTCGACGCCTGCCACAAGCGCGCCCGACCGATCGTCATGACCACCATCGCGATGGCTGCGGGCATGATGCCGATCGCCATCGGCCTCGGCACCGACCCGAGCTTTCGCGCGCCGATGGCGATCGTGGTGATCGGCGGGTTGATCACCTCGACCTTCCTGAGCCTGCTGGTGATCCCGGTGATCTTCACCTTCGTCGACGACGGCGTGCAGAAGATCCAGGGCTTCATCAAGCGCCGGCTGCACCACGACACGCCGGCCGCGACTGCAGGCTCGGGCGCCGTCGAACGCGGCGCGGCCGACCGGCTGTAGGGCGAGATTCCACGTGATCCCGGCGAAAGCCGGGATCCGCCAGTGCCTGCCGACCATGGATCCCGGCTTTCGCCGGGATGACGGATGTGCGGGCCGGGATGACGTCTGGAGGACGGGATGACGGTGGACCGTTTCTGGACTATGTTGATGAGTCCACCGTTCACCGAAAAGGAATCGCCATGGCCTACCTGCCCGGGAAATTCGTCTGGTTCGAACTCGCCTGCGGTGACTTCGCCCAAGCCCGCGCCTTCTACGAGCCGCTGTTCGGATGGCACGTCGAATCGGTGGCCATGTGCGAAGAGAAGTACCCCATGATTCACAACGGCAGCGGCGGCATCGGCGGACTGGTTCCGGCGCAGTCCGGCGAGCGGGCGCACTGGCGGTCCTACGTCTCGGTGCTCGACGTCGACCGCAGCTACCAGGCCGCGCTCGCCGCCGGCGCCACCTCGGTCACGCCGCCGGCCGACTTCGGCCCGGTGGGCCGCGGCGCGTCCATCGTCGATCCGACCGGCGCCGCGGTCAGCCTGTGGCACAGCGCCGACGCCGATCGGCCCGACCTGCAGCAGGTGCCCGTCGGCGACTGGGTCTGGAACGAGTTGTGGACACACGATGCGCAGAAGGCGCTCGCCTTCTATGAACAGACCCTGGGCTACACGCACGAGGAGATGAACATGGGCGATCAGGGTGTCTACCTGATCCTCCATGCCAGCGGCAACGCGCGCGGCGGCATCTTCCAGTCGCCCGACGCGAACACGCCGCCGATGTGGATGCCCTACGTGCACGTGGCCGATTGCGATGCCACCGCGGCGCGTGCGAGCGAACTCGGCGCGACGGTGTTCATGCCGCCGACCGAGGTGCCCGGCGTCGGGCGGATCGCCGCGATGTTCGATCCGCAGGGCGCGGCGCTCGCGTTCATCAAACCAGTCCCGATGTAAGCGCTACACGGCGGCGGCACCAATTACAGCGGCGCGGCCCGGCGCCGCACTGTCACACAGAGGCACACCATCTGCCCGCGTCCTGCTGCCGGCCCATTCCGCGGCCGCGAAGGAGTGCAGGCATGGCAGACAGCGTCGGCGATTTCGTGCTCAAGCGGCTCGCGCAATGGGGCGTGCGGCGCATCTACGGCTACCCGGGCGACGGCATCAACGGCGTCATCGGGTCGTTTGCCCGCGCCGGGTCGGGCATCCGCTTCATCCAGGTGCGGCACGAGGAACTGGCGGCCTTCATGGCCTGCGCCGATGCCAAGTTCAGCGGCGAGGTCGGCGTGTGCCTCGCGACCTCCGGCCCGGGCGCGATCCATCTGCTCAACGGTCTCTACGACGCCAAGCTCGACCACCAGCCGGTGGTCGCGATCGTCGGGCAGCAGCAACGCTCGGCGATCGGCGGCGACTACCAGCAGGAGGTCGACCTGCTCTCGCTGTTCAAGGACGTAGCGCATGAGTTCGTGCAGATGGCCACCACCGCCGACCAGGTGCGCCACCTGATCGACCGCGCGATGCGCATCGCCCGCGACCGGCGATGCGTCACCTGCGTGATCCTGCCCAACGACGTGCAGGACCTGCCCGCCGTCGAGACGCCGCCGCACGAACACGGCAGCGTGCACTCGGGTGTCGGCCACGCGGCGCCCGCCGGTGTGCCCGGCGACGCCGAACTGCGCCGAGCCGCCGAGGTGCTCAACGCCGGCCAGCGTGTGGCGATGCTGGTCGGCGCCGGCGCGCTCGCCGCCACCGACGAAGTGATCGAGGTGGCGCAGCTGCTCGGCGCCGGCATTGCCAAGGCCTTGCTCGGCAAGGCGGTCGTGCCCGACGAGCTGCCCTATTGCACCGGCGCGATCGGCGTGCTCGGCAGCAAGCCGAGCTGGGACCTGATGGAGCAATGCGACACGCTGCTGATGGTGGGCTCGGGCTTTCCGTACGCCGAGTTCCTGCCCAAGGAAGGCCAGGCGCGTGGCGTGCAGATCGACGTCGACGGCCGCATGCTGAGCCTGCGCTACCCGATGGAAGTCAACCTGGTGGGCGACAGCGCCGCGACGCTGCGCGCGCTGATCCCGCACCTGCAGCGCAAGACGGACCGCCGCTGGCGCGAGCGCATCGAACGCGACGTCGCGCGCTGGTGGCGCGTGCTCGAAGCGCGGGCGATGAACGAGGCCGAACCGATCAACCCGCAGCGTGTGTTCTGGGAGCTGTCGCCGCGCCTGCCCGAGAACTGCATCGTCACCTGCGACACCGGCAGCTGCGCCAACTGGTATGCCCGCGACGTGCGGCTGCAGCGCGGCATGATGGGCTCGCTGTCGGGTGGCCTGGCGACGATGGGCTCGGCCGTGCCCTACGGCGTCGCCGCCAAGTGCGCCCACCCCGACCGGCCGGTGGTGGCGCTGGTGGGCGACGGCGCGATGCAGATGAGCGGCATCAACGCGCTGATCACCGTCGCCAAGCTGTGGCGCGAGTGGCCCAACCCGCAGTTCGTGGTGATGGTGCTGAACAACCGCGACCTGAACCTCGTCAGCTGGGAGCAGCGCGTCACCGAAGGCGACCCGCGCTATGAACCCTCGCAGGCACTGCCGGACTTCGCCTATGCCGCGTACGCGGAGATGCTCGGACTGGGCGGCATGCGGGTGGACCGCCCCGAGGCCGTCGGCCCCGCCTGGGAGCGCGCTTTCGCCGCGGACGGGCCGACCCTGCTCGAGATGGTCACCGACCCCAAGGTGCCGCCGCTGCCGCCGCATGTGCACGGCAAACAGGCGCGTGCGTATGTGGGCGCGCTGGCCAAGGGCGATCGCGAAGCGATCGGCGTGCTGAAGGCGACGGCGAAGGAGTGGTGGGACGGGCTGTTTCCGCCGCGTGAGTGACGGCAGACCGGGCCGCGACTTCGCCGCACCTCGAGTCGTCACCCCGGCGCACGCCGGGGTCTATCGGCGGCGTCGGAGTATGCGAGGGATGGACCCCGGCTATCGCCGGGGTGACATGGTTGTGGGCAGCTGCGACCGGCAATCAAACTCAGTGCGCCGCCGCGTCGCGCAACGGGCCGTTGGGCCGGTGGTCGATGCGGTCTTCCAACTCGCCGAGGTGGGCATTCAACGAATTGCCCGTGTCCTCCAGCGCGACGCGGGTGCGCTGCTCGAGCTGCTCCAGGCGCGTCAGGATCTGCGCCCGGGTGTCGGCGTTCATCTGCGCAGCCGCCCGCAGCTCGGCGGTGAGGAAGTTGTGCAGATCGGTGAAACGCGAGGCTTCGGCCTTGTCGGCCAGCTCGCGGTGCAGGTGCAGCTCCTTGGCGTGGCGGCGGGTCTCCATCAGCGCCGCGCCCTGCACGTAGATCAGGTAGGCGAGCGTCATGGCGCCCATGAGGAACACTACGCCAAGCATGATCAGCCCGATCGGGGCCTCGATCGTGCCGAACACCAGCGACAGGGTGGTCGGGGTCGTGAAGGCGGGCCAGTTCAGCAATGCGAACAGGCCGGTCAGTGCGAGCACCAGGAACAGGAACAGCGTGCGAAAACGCATGGTGATCTCCTTGCAAAGCAGTGGGCAAGCCGCGCAGGCGGCGCCCGCGCGGACCGACGCACGGTCCGCCGATGCCTGCTGGGGCAGCAAGCGGCGCGCCCGCTCACGGGTAGAGGTCGAACAGCCCCTGCAGGCGTACCCGGTACCAGGCGAGCCGCACCGTGTCCTTGCGGGCCGCCAGGGCCTCGATCGCCGGCGCGTAGTTCAGCGTGTTGATCGCGCGCATGAAGGGCAGGGCCTCGGCGTAGTCCGCCGGGCTGATGCCGTAGCCGCGCAGGAAAGACTCCTTCTGGTCGACGTTCAGGTCGTGCAGCGCCACCGAGAGGTCCCAGTGCGGCGCCGGCGCCGAGCGGCAGTTGTCCCAGTCGATCAGCGCGCGCACGCGCCCCGAATCGGGCGCGACGATGAGGTTCTTCAGGCGCAGGTCGCCATGGTGCAGCACCGGCGCGCGGCGCCAGCGGCGCATGGCGTCGATGGCGCCCAGCAGGGCCTGCGTCTGCGCCGGCTTGAGCATGCGGTGGCGTGCGAGCGTTGCCAGCCGGTCATCGACGCACATCTCGTCGGCCAGGTAGTCGCCCCAGCTGGCATTGCGCGACAGCTGGTTGCTCGACCAGTCGAAGTTGTTGCCGAAGCCCTGCGTGCGCACGCCGTGCAGCCGCGCCGCCAGCGCGCCGAGCTCGCCCAGCAGTTCGATGCGCCGCGGGTGGTGGGCCGCGTCGATGCCGTCGACGCGGCGCGACACCATGTATGGCAGTCCCACCGCCTCGTTGTCGACCTCCAGCACCTCGGGCGTCGGCACGCCGACCCGGCGCGCCTGCACCATCGCCCACTGCTCCTTCAGGTAGCCGTTGATCTGGCCGGCGCGCGAATGCAGGCGCACCACGAAGTCGCCGTCGCGCACGCGGAATTCGAACACCATGTTGCTGAGCCCGCCGCCGCGCTGCGCCACGCGCCGCGGCGTTTCGCCGAAGTAGCGGCGCGCGATCTCGATCACCAGCCGGCGCGCCCGCCGAGCCGTCAGGTCGCCGCCCCGCGCGTCGGCCGTCATGCCGGCGACGCGCCGAGTTCGAACAGCACCTGCCCCCAGGCCTGCGGGTCGGGCAGCCGCAGCGTCGACAGCGTGCCCTTGAAGTCGAGGTTCGCGTTGCCCACGATCGCCGCCATGCCGCAGGCCTCGAGGAAGTTGTCGGTCTCGGCGTCGCCCGCGCCCACCGAGTGCGCGAGGTCGATGCCAAGCCGGCGCGCGATCTGCTCGCTGCCGTAGCGCTTGTCGACGCCGCGGTGGGTGACGAAGCGGGTGCGCTCGGTGTGCTGGTAGGCCATGCGGCGGTCGGCCGGCACCTCGTGCAGCAGGAAGACCAGGCACACCTCGCCGGCAAAGAGCCGTTCGCGCAGCGCGGCCACCGGCCCCGAGAACACTTCCGAGGCGCTGCGGTACTTGAGCTGCAGCGGCACGATGCGCTGCGGGTCGGGTGTCCAGATCAGTTCGCCGATGCGCCAGTCGCGCGGGTAGAAGAACACCAGCAGGTCGTCCGCGCCGTCGCGCAGCATGCCCTCGATGCCGACCAGCACCTCCTCGATCTCGCCGGCGTCGAGGGTGAACGCGTCGAACTCGTCGAACACCAGTTCGCCGCTCGCGTCCGGGCACACCCGGCCGATCTGGCTGCCCTTGAGCGACACCAGCGGGATCGCCGCGCCGGTGATGCGGTGCCACTCGCGCGCGAACACCGCCAGCACCGAACGCGGGAAGCGCAGCGTGTTGATGACCACCATGCGCCCGCTGTCGTGCACGCTTTTCAAGCCGTATTCGACCTCCGGCGGGATGTGGATGCGGCCCTCGCGCTCGCGCACGGCCGTGCCGTCGAGGTCGGTGAACACCGCGCCGCGCGCCATGTAGTGTGAACGGCGCAGGAACTCGCGCACTTCGGCGCGCACGGCGGGGGCTTCGGAAACGCTGGGGTGGCTCACCCCGGCCCAGACGCAAACGGTGTGCCCGCGCCGAGCGGGAACAGCATTTGCCTTCCAAAGGCATGCGCCTTGCGCGCAGGCTTCGCGCATGACCAAGAATCCCACCACCCTGAGCTTTCGCATCCTCACCGTGAACACCCACAAGGGATTCACGTTCCTCAACCGCAAGTTCATCCTGCATGAGCTGCGCGAGGCCGTGCACGCGGTGGGGGCCGACATCGTGTTCCTGCAGGAGGTGATGGGCAGCCATGCGCTGCACGCGGCGCGGGTGCCGAAATGGCCGACCGCCTCGCACTACGAATTCCTTGCCGATTCGATGTGGCCCAACTATGCCTACGGCCGCAATGCCGTCTACCCGCATGGCGACCATGGCAACGCGGTGCTGTCGAAGTTTCCCATCGTGCGCCACGAGAACCGCGACGTCTCGATGGGCGCCACCGAGCAGCGCGGGATGCTGCATTGTGTTTGCCGGGTGCCCGGGCGCGAACTCGACCTGCACATGATCTGCGTGCACCTGGGCCTGCAGGAATCGCACCGCCAGCAGCAGATCGACCTGCTGTGCCACATGGTGCGCGACGAGATCCCCGAGCAGGCGCCGCTGGTCATCGCCGGCGACTTCAACGACTGGCGGCTGCTCGGCCACAAGCGGCTCGAAGGCTGCTCCGGCATGCACGAGGTTTTCGTGCACGCCAACGGGCGCGCCGCCAAGACCTTCCCCGCGCGCTGGCCGGTGCTGCAGCTCGACCGCATCTACGTGCGCAACGCCTCGGTGCACCAGCCGATCGTGCTGCCGCACAAGCCCTGGTCGCACCTGTCGGACCACGCGCCGCTCGCCGCGGAGATCGTCGTATGAACGCCGCGCCCGACGAGGCCCTGACCCTGGCGCGCCGCGTGCCGGAGGGCGACGGTGCGGGGGCGGCTCGCGGCGCCTGGAACGCGGTCAACGGCGTCATCGGCCGGCGCGCCGCCGCGCGGCGCTGGACAGGCGGCAATCGCTTCCGATTGCTCGAAAACGGCGAGGAGTTCTTTCCGGCGGTGTTCTCCGCCATCGAAGCCGCGCAGCGCGAGATCCTGCTCGAAACCTTCATCCTGTTCCAGGACAAGGTCGGTCTCGCGCTGCATGCCTGCCTGCTCGCGGCCGCCCGGCGCGGCGTGCAGATCGACGTCACCGTCGACGGCTACGGCTCGCCCGACCTGACGAGCGACTTCATCGGCTCGCTCACGGGCGCCGGGGTGCGTTTCCACGTGTTCGATCCGCGTCCGCTGCTGTTCGGCCGGCTGCGCACCAACGTCTTTCGCCGCATGCACCGCAAGATCGTCGTCGTCGACGGCAGCAAGGCCTTCGTCGGCGGCATCAACTACTCGGCCGACCACCTGCTCGACTTCGGCCCCGAGGCGAAGGAGGACTTCGCGGTCGAGATCGAGGGACCGATCGTCGACGACATCCACGCCTTCGCGGTCGAGGCGGTCGCACCGGTGACGGGCACCCGCCGCTGGTGGCGCCGCCGGGCAGCGACCGCACCCGCGCAGCGCGTGCCGCAGCCGCACGCCGGCGACGCCGAGGCGATGTTCGTCGTGCGCGACAACGACCAGCACCGCGACGACATCGAACGCCACTACCGCATCGCCCTGCGTGCCGCGCGGCACGAGGTCATCATCGCCAACGCCTACTTCTTTCCGGGCTACCGGCTGCTCAAGGAGATGCGGCGCGCCGCGCGCCGCGGCGTGCGCGTGAGCCTGATCCTGCAGGGCCAGCCCGACATGCCGATCGTCACGGTGGCCGCGCGCATGCTGTACGACCACCTGCTGCGCGCCGGCGTGCACATCTACGAGTACTGCGAACGGCCGCTGCACGGCAAGGTGGCGCTGGCCGACGACGAATGGGCCACCGTGGGGTCGAGCAACCTCGACCCGCTGAGCCTGTCGCTGAACCTGGAGGCCAACGTCATCATCCGCGATCGCGCCTTCGCGCAGGACCTGCGGCAGCGGCTCACGCGCATCATGAACGACGCCTGCACGCGGGTCGACCCGCAGCGCGCGGCGGAGGGTTCGCGCTGGCGGCTGGCGGCGAGCTACCTCGTGTTCCACGTGCTGCGGCGGTTCCCGGCCTGGGCCGGGTGGCTGCCGGCGCACCAGCCGCGGCTCGCGCCGGCCAGCGAGTACGCGGTCGCCGAGGACACCGTTCCGGCCACCGTGCAGGCGCTCGCCAAGCTGACCGGCGACACCTCGCCGCCGCAGCCCTGGGCCTGGCGCGCGAGCGGCTCCGAGCGGGTGGGCGAACACAAGCCGGACTATTCCACTTCATGAGTTCCTCGGCCTCCGCGAAACTCGCCGACCCTCCCCGCGCCCACACGCCCCGGCGCGGGTGGACCTTCGCCAAGCGCGCCCTGACCGTCGTCTTCTTCGTCGTCGTGGCGGCGCTGCTCATCTCGCAGGCGCGCACCATCGACTGGGGCGAGGTGTTCGACGTGATCGCCGGCTACCCGGCGCGCACGCTCGCCGCCGCGGCCGCACTGGCGGCGCTCAGCCACGCGATCTACGGCAGCTACGACCTGCTCGGCCGCGCCTGGACGCACCACACCCTGCCGCGCAAGCAGGTCGCCGCCATCACCTTCGTCAGCTACGCCTTCAACCTGAACTTCGGCGCGCTGGTCGGCGGCTTCGCCTTCCGCTACCGGCTGTATTCTCAGTTCGGCCTCGCCAACGACGTCATCACCAAGGTGCTGGGCCTGAGCCTCGTCACCAACTGGCTCGGCTACCTGGTGCTCGCCGGTGGCGTGTTCGCGCTGCGCGTGATCGCGCCGCCGGCTGATTGGGAGTTGGGCGCGACCGCGCTGCAGGGGCTCGGGGTGCTGCTGTGGCTCGCGGCCGCCGCCTACCTGCTCGCCTGCGGCTTCTCGCGCCGCCGCGAGTGGACCGTGCGCGGCCACCACCTCAGCCTGCCGCCGCTGCGCGTGGCGATGCTGCAGACGCTGCTGTCGTGCGCCAACTGGGCCACCATCGCCGCGGTGCTGTACGTGCTGCTGGGCGGGCGCGTCGAGTACCCGCTGGTGCTGGGCGTGCTGCTGATGGCCGCGGTGGCCGGCGTCATCGCCCACATCCCCGCCGGCCTGGGCGTGCTCGAAGCCGTCTTCATCACGCTGCTCGGCGGCGTGCTGCCGCGCGGCGAGGTGCTCGCCGCGCTGCTCGCCTACCGCGCGCTCTATTACCTCGCCCCCTTGCTGGCCGCGATCGCGGTCTACCTGGTCCTGGAAGCGCGGGCCAAGCACGAACAGCGGGCGAAGCGCGAGCCGCGAAACAAACCGCCGTAGCGGCCCAATCTCACGAACACCGCGCTCTCCTCGGGGCTTATCCGACGCTTGCCGCACGCTGCGGGCGATATCGTGCGCATGCACGCCTGCGCGTGTGCTTCACGACGCCGTTCCATGTCCCTGCGACCCCACAAACCCCATCCCCGGGCCAGCATCGGCCCACGCCCCATGTTCGTCCAGCGCGCTCGCGCCGTGTTCGTCATCGAGCGACTGCTGCCGCAGGCGGCGCGGCCGCTGCAGGTCGACGTGCAGACGCTCGAACACTTCTCCGCGCTGATGGCGGCCGAAGGCTTCAGCGCCCATGTCTCGGCACTCGCTTTCGACCGCATCTACGCCCGCGAACGCTTCATCTTCGCGCGGCGCCGCGGCGGCCCCGAACTGGCCGCGCTGGCGATGAACCTGCTGCATCGCCACCGCTATGGCAGCCCGGGACTGCCGGCGCCCATGAAGAAGCCCTGAGCGGCAATCCCCTACCAGGCTGCGGGAGCCCGATTTGCCGCGTTGAGGGAACTCAACGACAACGGAGGCCCGCATGCATGAGCTTCTTCTGCGGCGCCTGGGCGCCGCCCTCTGTTCCCTGATGCTTGCCGTCGTGCTGCCCGGTGGATCCGCCTGGGCCGCCAAGAAAAGGGCGGCGCCGCCACCGCCGCGCATCACCGCCTTCGAGCTCGAGCCGCCCGACAAGGTGGCTGCCGGCAACGAATTGTTCTTCCGCGTCGAGGGCACGCCCGGCGCACGCGCCACCGTGCGGGTGGCCGGCGTGGCGCGCACCCTCGTGCTGCAGGAGGTCGATGACGGCGTCTACGAAGGCGCCTACGTGCTGCGCCCGCGCGACCGCACCGGCCCGAGCTCGGCCGCCACGGCGACGCTGCGCCGCAACGGCCGCAGCAGCAGCTCCACGATGGCGCGCCTGAGCATCGCGCCGCCGGCGGTCGCCGCCGCCGCGATCCAGCCTGCCCCGGCGGTGCGTCCGGCGCTGGTGCTCGACCGCTTCGTCGCCATCCCGGTCGACAGGCTCGAGCCGGGCACCGAACTCAAGTTCGTGGCCCAGGGCACGCCGAACGCGAAGGCCACGTTCTCGATCGAGAATGTC
Source organism: Piscinibacter sp. (assembly GCA_036401155.1). Classification (GTDB taxonomy): domain Bacteria; phylum Pseudomonadota; class Gammaproteobacteria; order Burkholderiales; family Burkholderiaceae_C; genus Albitalea. The sequence continues at coordinate 24,442 of DASWVR010000263.1, forward strand.
GCCTCGGGCATCCCCATGCGCGAAACGGCGCCCGGCCGCTACGAGGGCAGCTACACGCTCAAGCGCATGGACCGCGTGATCGGCGGCGTGCCGGTGGTCGCGACGCTCGAGGGCCACGGCCAGGTCATCCGCAGCAACCTGACCCGCAACCAGATGCTGGTCGACGCGCGTCCGCCGACGATCCGCAACCAGCAGCCGCGCGACGGCGAGACCGTGCTGGCCAGCGGACCGGTCTCGGTGTCGGGCACCTTCGACGACCGCGGCGGGCTCGGCGTCGACCCGCAGAGCGTGAAGATCAGCGTGGGCGGACGCGACGTGACGCCGCAGGCGAGCATCACGCGCGAATTCTTCACCTACCGCGGCGAACTGGCGCCGGGCCGCTACGTGGCCGACGTGCGCGCCAAGGACGCGGCCGGCAACCCGGTGCACAGCGCCTGGACCTTCCACGTCGAGCAGCAGCCCACCGCGGCGATCGGCCTGCCGCTGGCCATCACCAGCCACACGCCCAACGCCACGGTGCCTGCGGGCAGCCGCATCACGGTGCGCGGCAAGACCGCTCCGCTCGCGACCATCGATGCCGAGGTGGTGGGTGTGGCCTCGGTGGTGGGCAGGATCGGCACCGCCGAGCGGCTCGTCAACGAGCGCATGACCGCCGACGCCGACGGCGACTTCCGCTTCGATATCCCGGCGCAGATGCCGGTGCCGGGGATGCGCTACGAGATCAACGTGAAGGCCAGCGGCAACAACGAGAGCAAGGACACCCGGCTGGTGTTGTTCCAGCAGGGGTGAGGTACCGCCCCCAAGGCCCCTGCGACAGGGGCCTTGGGCACACATCGCGAGGGCCGGCCCGCGGGCCGGCTCCCCAGCAGCGGCGAACAACGCAGGCGCGCATGCCATTAGCATCGCGCGATGGCCTCCCCGTCCTGGCTCCTCGTCACCCGCCTCGGCGAAGCGCAAATCATGCTGCCCGCGGCGCTGGCGCTGTGCTGGTGGCTCGCGCGCCGGGCCGAAGCGCGGCCGCTGGTGCAGCGCTGGCTCGCCCTGCTGGCGCTGGCCGCCGCCGTCACGACGATCACCAAGGTGGCCTTTCTCGGCTGGGGCATCGGCAGCGCGGCGCTGAATTTCACCGGCATCTCCGGCCACGCGATGTTCTCCGCCGCGGTCTACCCGCCGCTGCTGTACCTGATCGCCGTCCGGCGCTCGCCGCTGTGGCGGCGCGGGGCGTGGCTCGCGGGCTGCGCATTGGCGCTCGTGATCGGCGTGTCGCGTGTGGTGGTCGGCGCCCACTCGGGCTCGGAGGTGATCGCCGGCCTGGTGCTGGGCGGCGCGGCCAGCGCCTCGGCGCTGTGGATGACGCAGCAGCGCCACGCGCCAGTGCCATGGTGGCTGCCGGCCGGCGTGGCGGCGTGGCTGCTGATCACGCCGGTGCAGGCGCCGGCCTCGGTCACGCACGACATGGTCACGCGCCTGGCGCTCACGCTGTCGGGCCGCACCCAGCCGCACACC
>DASWVR010000264.1:0-26495 GCA_036401155.1 Piscinibacter sp.
GCGCGCGAGCACAAGGTGAACGTGTGGCCGGCGACCACCGACTCGGCGGCGATCATCCAACTGCTGGCGGCGGCGGGACTCGCGCCGCTTGTCTCGCTGCCGTCCACCGTGGTCCACGTCGAGACCAAGAACGCCCTGGTGCAGCGCGAGCCCGACCTGCACCTGATCCGCCGCCTGGCGCGCCGCAACGGCTGCTGGCTGTGGCTGGAGTACGACCCGGTGGCGGCATTGCCGATCGCGCGGGTCGAGCGCCCGCCGGTCCACCAGCCGCCCGCGCTGCAGCTGCACCTTGCCGGGCCGAACCGCAACATCGAAGAGGCGACGATCGAATGGGACGTCGAACGTGTCGTCGCCGCCGACGCATCGCACCGCGACCCCTTCAGCGCCAGCGATCTGGACGGCGCCGCCGATCGTTCTCCGCTCGACGGCCTGGCCGATCAGACGGTTGCCGACATCGTCTCCGCGCCGCGCAAGGCGCGCCTCGCGATGCCGGTCGACGACGCCGGCGACCTGCTCGGGCGCAGCGAGGCGGCGCTGATCGAGGCGGGTTGGTTCGTGCGCGCCAGCCTGCGGGCCCGCGCGCGCGTGCTCAAGCGCGTGGTGCGCGCCCACAGCGTCGTCGAACTGCTGGGCGCGGGCACGCGCCATTCGGGCAAGTACATCGTTTCGCGCGTCATGCACACGATCGACGACGACGACCACCTGATGGACGTGACCCTGATGCGCAACGGCTGGAACTGACACCATGAACCACGAGGCCCTGCTCGACTTCCAGAACGCCCAGCTGAACAAGGTGTGGGGCAAGTACGCCGGCAAGGTGGCCGGCAACACCGACCCGCAGCAGATGGGCCGGCTGCAGGTGATGTGCCCCGCGGTGCTGGGTGCCGCGCAGGTGTGGGCGATGCCCTGCGTACCCTATGCCGGGCCCGGCGTGGGCTTCTACTTCATCCCGCCGATCGGCGCCGGCGTGTGGATCGAATTCGAGGGCGGCGACGTCTCGCGCGCCATCTGGAGCGGCTGCTACTGGGCCAAGGGCGACCTGCCTCCCGCCGCGATCTCGGCCGACTTCAAGCTCATCGTCACCGACAAGGCGACGCTGACGATCGACGACGTGGCGGGCGAGGTCGTGCTGGAGAACGTGAGCCGCGCCAGCATCACCTGGAACGCCGACGTGACGACCGAAGCCGGCGGCGCCACCCACACCGTCGGCGCATCGGGCGTCGTGTCCGAATCCGCGCCGGGCAAGGTCGAAGTCGGCGCCGCGGGCGTGACGATCAACAGCGGCGCCTTCAAGGTGAGCTGAAAGCGAACGCCATGGCCGCCGCCCTCCTCACCACCGCATCGTCGCTGCAGTGCCCGCATGGCGGCACGGTCAGCATCGCCTCGACCAACACCAAGGCGATGGCCGGCGCGGCGCTCGCGCTCGCCACCGACACCTTCACCGTCGCCGGCTGCCCGTTCCAGATCCCCGTGGGCACGGGCACCGTGCCCCACCCCTGCGTGCGTGTGCAGTGGACGCGCACCAACACCAAGACCACCGTCAATGGAACGCCGACCCTGGCGCAAGACAGCGTCGGCCTGTGCCTCGCGGCCGATCAGGCGCCGCAGGGGCCGGTGTCGGTGGTGCAGACGCAGACGAGCGCGAGCGGTGCCTGAACCGAGGAGAACACACCATGCCCGCCCTGCCCTTCACCAGCCTGCGCCACCCGCTCTCGGTCGACACCGCGCGTGGCCGCATCGCGCAGGAACAGGACTTCAACGAGCACATCGAGCAGCTGGTGATGCAGGTGCTGATGACCGCGCCCGGCGAAAGAATCAACCGGCCCGACTTCGGCTGCGGCGTCAAGCGGCTGGTGTTCGCGCCCGGCGGCGACGTGGCGGCGACGCTGGCGCAGACGGCGGTGTACCAGGCGCTCACCCGCTGGCTGCCCGACGCGATCGCCGTCAACGAGGTCACGGCACGTGCCGACGACGCACTGCTGCACATCCGCATCGGCTACGTGATCAAGGCGCGCGGCGAGCGGCGCTATTTGAATCTGCAGGTGGCACCATGAGGAAAAAAAGGCAAATAGGCAGTCGGCCGATGCATGCGACCGTTGCTAAGCCGTCCGTCGGACGGCATGACTTATCGCACCGCTCCCCCAGCCCCCTCCAAGAAGGGGCTCCAGAATGTCAGACGGCTCCCCCAGGTCCCCCTCCGGGAGGGGGACATGGGGGAGTTGTCGAACGAACTGGAGCCCCTTCTTGGAGGGGGCTGGGGGAGCGGTGCGAAAAGAGCCGGAGGCTGCAAGGCTGTCGGGCTTCGGCCGGCAGCCTTGCAGCCGGAGGAGCTCCCCATGGCGGTTGACCGCGTCGACCTGCTGCGTGCGTCGGCCACGTTGACGGGGATCGACTTCATCCAGGTCGCGCCGTCGCAGACCGAGCTGCTCGTGTTCCTGCAGCACGACGTGCTGCCTGCCGGGCTCGCCAACACGCTGGCCGCGCTCGCCGCCTCCGACTTCAGCATCGACGGCATCGGCCAGGTCGATCCCCCGCTCGTGCAGGTGCTGCAGAACGAGTCACCGCTGCCGCCGCCCGTGGACGGCCGCGCGGTGCTGCGGCTGACGGTCGACACACCCGGCGGCTTCGGACACTACCGGCTGCGCATCGATTCGCCCGCGATTGACCCGTACTTCAACGACGTCCGCTTTTCGTTCAAGGCAGCGTGCGACAGCGAGCTCGATTGCCGGCAGCCCGAACCGCCCTGCCCCGACGAAGCGCCGGTCGACTTTCCCGTCGACTACCGTGCGCGCGATTTCTGGAGCTTCCGGCAGGCGCTGATGGATTTCGCATCGCAGCGCTACCCCGACTGGCAGGACCGCGTCGAGGCCGACGTCGGCATGATGGTGCTGGAGTTGCTCGCCGCGCTTGGCGACGAGTTCGCCTACTCGCAGGACCGCCTCGCGCGCGAATCCACGCTCGACTCCGCCACGCAGCGCCGTTCGCTGCGGCACCTTGCGCGCCTCGTGGACTACCGCCTGGACGATGGCTCGGGCGCCTTCGCCTGGCTCGATGTGGAAGCCAGCGCCGTGGTCACCGTCGATGCCGGCACGCCGGTGTGCGACGCGCATGCGCAGGTGTTCTTCGAGGTCGGCAAGGGGCTGCGCGACATGCCGCTGGCCGCGCCGCCGCTGCCGCCCGTGCCGCCGGTGGCCTACCCCGTGTCGCCGGCGCGCAACCAGCTCGACGCCTACATCTGGGACGAAGACGACACCTGCCTGCCGGCCGGCAGCACCACGCTGACGCTGCAAGGCGCACACGCGGTCGACCTGCAGCCCGAGCCGCTGATCGACGAGGCCGGCCGCTGGGTGCTGCTGCGCACGCAACCCACGTCGCCCGACGTGCCCGAGCGCCGCCTCGCCGTGCGCATCGTCGATGCGCGCGACGACGTCGACCCCTTGCTGGCGCTGCCGATCACGCGCATCGCATGGGACGTGCCCACGCCGTTCGACCTCGATCTCGACACGCTGGTGCTGCGTGGCAACCTGCTGCCCGCGACCTCGGGCCGCACGCTGACGCAGCGGTTCCGCATCGGGCCTGTGACGGATCCGCTCGACCCCGAACCCGAGCTGCCGCTCGCGCTGGAGCGCATCGGCACCAACAGCACGTTGTGCTACCCGCAGGCGGGCAGCGCCGAGGACAACGCCTCGCGCGTGAAGTTCCTGTTTTCGCTGCCGGGTTCCAGGAGCACGCCGCTCGTGTGGCTGCCGATCGCCAGCGCCGGCGGCATCCGCATGCGGCCCGAAGTCGACCTCGTTCGCGACGGCGACGGGCCGTGGGACTGGCTCGATGCACTGGTGGGCGAGGAAACGGCCAAGCCCACGCACCAGGTCTACACGCTCGAGGACGGGACGTACGAGCGGGTGGTCGGCTTCGAGCGCATGGGCCGGCTCACGCAGCTCGCCGACTACGCGAGCGGCGAGGGCCACACGTTGCGCTTCGGCGACGGCGAATTCGGCATGGTGCCCACCGAAGGCTCGCGTTTCACGCTGCGCCACCGGCTCGGCAACGGCAGCCGCATGAACGTCGCACCCGACACGCTGGTGCAGTTCCCTGACGGCGTACCGCCCGGCGTCGCGGCGGTGATCAATCCGCTGGCCGCCGCGGGCGGGCGCGACCCCGAGACCGCCGAGCACATCCGCACCCACGCGCCGCAGGCGTTTCGCGCGCTGACCTACCGCGCGGTGCAGCCGGCCGACTACGAGGAGATCGCCGGCCGCCTGCCGTGGGTCCAGCAGGCCGGCGCCGCGGTGCGCTGGACCGGCAGCTGGTCCACCGTCTTCGTCACGCCGGACCCGCGCGACGAGTTCGGCCTGTCGAGCGCGCACCGCCTGGAGCTGGAGGAGCTGATCGACCGTGTGCGCATGGCCGGCCGCGAAGCCAAGGTGATGGACCCGCGCTATGCCGACATCGATCTCGAGATCCGGCTGTGTGTCGCCCCCAACGCCTATCGCGGCGAGGTGAAGCAGGCGGCACTGGTGGCGCTGTTCGGCCCGCATGGCGGCGAAGGCTTCTTCGACCCCGACAACTTCCGCTTCGGCACCCCGCTGTCGCGCGCCGCGCTGATCGCGGCGCTTCAGGCGGTGCCGGGGGTGCGCGCCGTCGAAGGCATGAAGGTGCGCCGCCGCGGCTGGTTCGACTGGCGCGACTTCGACGAATTCCTGCTGCCGGTGGGCGTGAACGAACTGGTGCGCGTCGCCAACGACCGCGACCTGCCCGAGCGCGGGGCGGTGCGTCTGGTGATGGAAGGAGGTGCGTGATGAACGGGTCCAGGCCCGAACCCGCTCGCCCTGAGGTATCGAAGGGCCGGGCTGAGCTTGTCGAAGCCCCCGCGGGTCCTGAGCTTGTCGAAGGGGCTGAGGTATCGAAGCCCTCGCTCGGCAATGGCGTGAGGTTTCCTCGCATGCCAGGACCTCCGTTCGGCCTGAGCTTGTCGAAGGCCCGGCTCGCAGCACGGAGAACCCCATGACCTGCCGCTGCGACGAACACCATTGCCCCACGCCGCTGGCCATCGCGGCGGGACTCGCGTTGCTGCCGCGCGCGCCCGGCCTGTTCCCCGACTGGCGCCGCAGCGTGCTCGCCGCCGTCGGACGCGAGCCGGCGCTCGACGACTGGCGTGCGCGCGAGCCGGGCGACCTCGGGCTGATGCTCGTCGAGATGGGCGCCTACGTGCTCGACGTGACGAGCTTCTACGACCAGCTGGTCGCCAATCAAAGCTACCTGCCCACCGCGCGGCTCGCCGGCGCGCAGCGGCGCCACGTGTCGCTGCTCGGCTACCAGCCGCGGCCGGCGGTGGGCGGCAGCGTCTGGCTGGTGGCCGAGGCCGACGGCACCCGCGTCGTCGAGCTGCCCGCGGGCACCGCCATCCGCAGCGGCGAGTTCGAGGGCAACCCGCCGCAGGTGTTCGAGCTCGATGCCGATGCGTCGGTCGAGCCGCGCGTCAACCTCATGGACGTGCAGCGTGTGCGCGCGACCGAGCTGCCCTCGCCGCTGGCATCGGTATCGGTGCGCGGCGGCAGCGTGCGCGTGCGGGCCGGCGACCTCGTGGTGCTGTCGGCCGGCGGCGCACTCGCGACCACACACATTGCCGCCACCCAGCCGCTGCTGCTGCGCATCCGCGACGCCGTGACGCAGCTGAGTTTCACGAGCGCGCTGCTGCCCGCCGCCGGCGCCACCTACGCCGGTGCGCGCCTGCTCAAGGGCGGCGCCACCTGCGGCGCATTCAAACTCACGCCCGCGAGCGGCGAGCCTGCCGTGCTGTCCGGCGCGCAGCTGTCGCTCGACACGCGGCTCGCCATCCACCCCGGCGACATCGTTGCCATCGACGACGGCAGCGCGCCGGTGGCGCGGCGCGTCAACGCGGTGACGGAAGTGCAGTACACGCTGCTGGCGCCGCTAGCAAGCACCATCACCGACAGCGACGGCAACGAGAGCCAGCTGCTCAGCCCGCCGATCAAGATCGGCGTCACGCGCATCACGCTCGATTCGGCGCTGCCCTTCGCGGCCGCGTCGGCGGCGCAGCTCGTCGTGCACCACACGATGGTCGATGCCGCGCTGCTGCATGCGCCGCTGAAGGACACGCTGGAGCAGGACGACCCGGTGGTGACGAGCGGCCTGTTCGACGAGCCGCGGGTCGACGTCACCGACCTGATGCTCGAAGACGTGCACGGCGACGGCGTCGTCACGACCGGCATCCTCGACCACAGCACGCATTCCGCGGCGCTGTCATCGGCGCCGGCCTGGGGCCGCGAGCTGTGGGCGCCGGTGCGGCTGTACGGCAACGTGATGCGCGCCTCGCGCGGCGAAAGCGTGCGCGGCGAGCTGCTGGGCACCGGCGACGCGTCGGCGACGCTGCAGACCTTCCGCCTGAAGAAGAAGCCGCTGACCTACCTGAGCGCGGCCAACGCGGCCGGCCGCAAGAGCACGCTGACCATCCGCGTCGGCGGCGTGCGCTGGGAGGAAGTGGCGAGCTTCCACGGCGTCGACGCCGACGCGATGGTCTACATCGTGCGCCACGACGACGAGGGCCACACCGACGTGCAGTTCGGCGGCGCCGCACGCCTGCCGAGCGGCGCCGCGGTGGTCGCCGACTACCGCTTCGGCGCCGGCGCCGCCGTGCCGCCGGCCGATTCGGTCAAGCAGGTGACTCGCCCGGTGGCCGGTTTGCGCAAGCTGCGCAACGTGCTGCCGGCTTTCGGCGGCGCCGACGCCGAAAGCCCCGCCGAACTCGCCACGCGCGGCCCGCGTTCGGCGCTGCTGCTGGGGCGCGCGATCTCGCTGGTCGACATCGAGACCGCGGCGGCCGAACAGCCCGGTGTGCGCGCCGCACGCGCCGCCTGGCGCTGGGACGCGCTCGGCCTGCGCCCGTCGGTCGCCGTGCGCTATATCGGCGACCCGCAGCTCGCGCCGACGATCGCGGCGGCGCTGCGCGCCTTGGCCGAACACGACGCGCCGATCGACGTACACAGCGCAGCCGCGCAATCGGCGCGCCTCGACGTCGACCTGGCAGTCGACGAGCGGCACGACCCGAAAGACGTGGCCGCCGCCGTGGGCGAGGTGCTGTTCGGCGCAGTCACCCCGCCGGGCACCGGCGGGCTGCTGCGCCCCGAGCGGCTCGGACCCGACGGCGTGGTGTTCCAGAGCGTCGTCGTGCATGCGGTGATGCAGGTGCCCGGCGTGGCCGCGCTGCACGCGCTCGGCTTCGACGGCACGCCGTTCGTCGAGACAGGCCGCGTGCCCGCCGCCGGCGCGTACTTCGATTTCGCGGGCGGCGGCGTCTTGGTCGACGGCCAGCGCGCCGAATAGGTCGAACAAGGAAGCACCACGATGTCCACCGCACGCGACCACTACCGCGAGTACTTCGCCGAACGCCTGTGGGACTGGGTTCCCGCGTATCACCGGGAACTCGACGCGCTCGAAGGCGGCGACACCCTGCGCGCCTTGCTGCGCGCCATCGGCGCCGAGGCGGCTGTCGCAAAGCGCAGCCAGGACCGCCTGTGGGACGACATGTTCGTCGAGCTGGCCGACGACTGGGCCGTGCCCTACATCGCCGAGCTGGTCGCCACGCGCCTGGTCTCGGCATTGAACCCGCGCGCGCGCCGCGCCGATGTCGCCAAGACCATCTACTACCGGCGCCGCAAGGGCACACTCGCGGTGCTCGAGCAGCTGGTGGCCGACATGAGCGGCTGGAACGGCAAGGTGGTCGAGCAGTTCCGCCGTCTCGCGCGCATGCGCCACGGGCTCGACGGCCCGGCGCGCACCGGCCGCGTGACGCTGACGCCCGAAGGCGGCCTCGCCGATCTGCGCAGCGTGCGGGGTGCGCGCCTCGCCGGCGACCCTTTCGACGAGTTCCACTACACGCCCGAGACGCGGCGGCCCCGCCGCCGGCTCGGGCTGCGCGGCATCTGCACGCTCGGCTTTCACCTGTACCGGCTGCAGTCGGTCGAGTTCAACGGCGTGCTGCCTCGGCGGATCAACAACCTCGCCGGCACACGCGACGGCTTCACGATGGACCCGAGCGGCCGCGACGTGCCGCTGTTCGCGTCTGACGCGCCGCTGCACGACCTCTCTGTCTCCCCGACGCAAGCACCGTCGCGCAACTGGGCCTCGTGGCGCAGCGCCGACGAGTGGGCGCTGCCGCGCGAGATCGACTGCCGGCTGCTCAACGAGGCGTTGCTGCAGATCGCCGATCAGGAGATCGCATGGATCCTCAATGGCGCGCCGATCGCCAACCTCGTCGATCGGCAGAACGCCGCCGCCGACTTGCGCCGGCTGGTGGGGCAGCGCTTCACCGGCCGCGACAGCCTGCGCCGCGTGCTCGCCGGCATGCCCGAGGCCGCGACGCTCACCGCGCCCGGCGTGCTCGCCGGCCTGTTCGAGCGCGCGCTCATCGCCGAGTGCGGCAGCGCCGCGCTGCTGCCCGCCGCGAGTGGCCAGGCCGCCTTCGGCGAGCCCGCGATGCAGGTCGGTTTCCTGGCGGCGCCGCCTGTCGTTCGCGACCGGACCCGCGGCGCCAACCTCGAGACCTGGCCGACGCCGGTGGTGCCCGAGGTCGATCTGCTCATCGATCCGGCGCGCGGGCGCTTTCTGTTCGACACCGGCGCGGCCGACCCGAACGACCTGCGCGTGCGCTACCGGATCGGCATGGCGGGTCGCATCGGCGCCGGCGCGTTCGCCCGCGAAATCGACCCGGCCCCGGCGACGGTTCACTGGCAGCAACGCTCGTCGGCGGCGGGCGTGCCGGCCAACGGCATCGCCGAAGTCGACGACAGCAGCACGTTCGACGCGCCACCCGACCAGCTCGCGATCGTCGACACCACGCTGCGTGCGGCCGAAGGACAACGCCCCTACCTGCGCCTGCTGGCCGACTGGCGCCTGACTGCCGCGGGCAGCAACCGCACGCTGCTGCTCGACGGCCTGTGGATCGGCGCACGCCCCGGTGGCAACCTGCGGCTCGGCGGCGACTGGCGTCGCGTGACGCTGCGCTATTGCACGCTCGACCCCGGCGGCCTCGACGCGATGGGCGGCGTGCTGCCGCCGTGCGAGCTGGTGGTCACCGGCAGCATCGACGAGCTGGTGATCGAGCGCTGCATCCTGCCGAGCCTTCGCCTTCAAGGCGTCAACGCCGGCATCGACCGCGTCGACATCAGCGATTCGATCATCGATGCGAGCCGGCCCGGCAGCGCCGGCATCGCCGCGCCGCACAGCCACCTCGTGATGTCCCGCTGCACGGCTATCGGCGCCGACATCGACGCGTTGTGCATCGACGTCGAATCGCTGAATGCCACCGACACGCTGGTCGCCGGCCGTGCCGACGTGACCGATCTGCAAAGCGGCTGCTTCCGCTTCGGCGCGCGCGGACCGCTGTCGCGTGTGCCCTACCCCTATGCGTCGCACATCGTCGACGACCTCGAACGGCTGTTCGCGTCGCGCCGCTTCGGCGACCCCGCATACGCGACCTTGGCAGCGCGCGCACCCGCCGCCCTGATCACCGGCTCGGAGATCGGCAGCGAGATCGGCGCCTTCTGCGACGTACGCTGGCCGATCAAGTTCGACAGCCTGCGCACCAAGGTCGAGGAGTACATGCCGTTTGGGCGACTCCCGAGCTACATCCTGGAGAACTAGCATGTCCACCATCGACCTGTCGCGCCACGCGACCGACCCGCGCAAGCACTACGCCGGCGTGCGCATGCAGCAGGGCCGCGTGCTGACCGACGATGACTTCAACGAGGCCGCCGCGCTCGACGACGAGGAGCGGCGCCGCACGCGGCTGCATGCCATCGGCGCTTACGGTTCGCCGGATGCGGGCTTCCTGCCGGCCAACTTCGCCGTGGTGGGCGGCAAGCTCGACTTCACGCTGTCCAACGGCCACCTGTACCTGGGCGGGCTGCGCCTGGAGATGGGCTCCGAGGACCGCTTTCTGCTGCAGAAGGACTGGCTCAACTTCGACGTCACGGGTGCACCGAACCCGCCGCCGAATGGGCAAAGCCGCACCGACTTGGTGTGGATCGAGGCGTGGCAGCAGCCGGTCACGGCCGTCGAAGACAGCGAGCTGTTCGAGGTGGCACTCGGCGGGCCGGACACGAGCACGCGCTGGCGCACGATGCGACGGGTGCATGTGGCGCAGGGTGTCGTGGATAGCGAATGCGCCGATGCCTGGGCGGACGTCTCGGCCGGTTTCGTCGGCCTGGGCGTGCTGGCCGCCGACATGGAACTCGCGACCACCGCCCGCCTGACCGTGAGCTTCACCGCGCCGCCTGCGACCGGCGACCTCTGCTCGCCGCCGCAGGCCGGCGGCTACCTCGGCGCCGAGAACCAGGCCATCCGCGTGCAGATGGTGGACGCGACGCACTACACCTGGGGCTTCGACAACGCCGCGCCGTTGTACCGCGCGCAGCTGAGCGCCGACAACGGGCAGCTGGTCCGCCTGACGCTGCTGAACCAGCCCAAGGACGCGGTGCACTGGCCGCTGCGCGACCAGGTGGTGGAGCTGCTGCCGTGGTCGGCGGCGCTTGCCAACGGCGAGCGCGTGGCCGAGGTCGCCGGCCATCTGTGCAAGGTGTCGGTGAGCTACAACCCGGACGACCACACGCTGCAGATCGACACGCCGGTGCCGGCCGGCTTCGGCACCCAGTGGCAGGCACGCAGCGACCAGGCGGAGTTCTTCGACGGCACGCCCGAGCAGAACTTCTTCTACCTTCGGGTGTGGAACCGGGGCGACGACCTGGCCTCGCCGGCATCGATACCGATCGCCACGGCCGCGCTCGGCAACACCGGCCTGCAGGTTGCCTTCGGCGGCGGCCCGCTGCGCGCCGCGGACCACTGGATCATCGCGGCCCGCCCTGCCGCCCCCGACGTGATCGTGCCCTGGGTGCTGGAGCTGGCGGGCGGCGCGGCGCCGCACGGACTGCGGCGCTACCGCGCCCCGCTCGCGCTGCTGCGCTGGACGACGACCGGCGGTGTCACCACCGGCGCCGTGCTGCACGACTGCCGGCCGCCCTTCCTGCCGCTGACACGCATACGCAACTGTTGCAGCGTGACGGTGGGCGACGGCAACCAGAGCTTCGGCATGTTCAGCTCGATCCAGGCGGCGATCAACGCGCTGCCTGCGTCGGGCGGCACGGTCTGCATCCTGCCGGGGCGCTACGAAGAAGCGGTGCGGGTGCAGTCGCGGCGCAACGTCACGCTGCACGGCTGCGGGCCGCGCTCGCGCATCGCCGCGCCGGCGCAGCAGGGCGCGAACTCCACCGCGCTGCTGATCGCAGACAGCACCGACGTGGTGGTGGAATCGCTGGCGCTCGAAGGCGGCAGCGCGGCGGTGGTCGAGGTGCGGCGCAGCGCGGCGGTGCGCATCGCCGGCAACCTGGTGCAGCCGCGCGACCGGCGCGAACTCTTCTCGCCGTGGCCGGCGATCTTCGTGCAGGGCGAGATGGTCGAGATCGAAGGCAACATCGTCGAGCCGCTGCCCGACGACCTGCACCGCGTCTTCCACAAGGTGGCCGCCGCCCTGCGCGGCGCGCAGGCCAACGCGGCACGCGGCGGCATCCAGCTCGCGGGCGGCTGCGAGCACGTGCGCGTGGCGGGCAACGTGATCGTCGGCGGTGCGGGCAACGGCATCACCCTCGGCAGCATCGTGCGCATCGACGAGCGCAACCCCGATGGCGAGGACATCCCCGACATCACCATCGACGACCCGTGCGCGCCCTGCGACCCCACCGACAGCGGCCCGCCGGAGGACGACGGCGACGGCCGCGTGCGCTACGAGTCGGGCGGCGACCTGTACGACATCGACATCGACGACAACGTGATCACGCGCCACGGCGCCAACGGCATCGCGGTGGTGCGCTTCTTCGGCTTCTCGGCGGCGGGCGGGCTGCCGCTCGTCACCGTGCACGGCCTGCGCATCACCTGCAACCGCATCACGCGCTGCCTGCGGCGCGCCGTGGCGCAGACACCCTCTGCCGCGGCACTGCTGCTCGGCTACGGCGGCATCTCGCTCGCCTTCGTGACCGAGCTGGAGATCGACACCAACGTCATCGACGGCAACGGACGCGACTGGCTGAGCCCCGTCTGCGGCGTGTTCGTGCTCGCCGCCGACGGCCTGCGCATCGAGCACAACCTGATCCGCGCCAACGGCGAACGCAACGGCGAGCCGGTGGAGAGCGCCCAGCCCGGCATCCGCGCCGGCGTGCACGTGTGGCTCGCGCTGAGCATGCAGTCAGGCGCCACGTCCACCGGCAACCTCACGGCGGCGCCGGCACAGCGCACGGTGCGCTCGGGCATCGACCAGCTGCGTGTGCACGGCAACCGCATCGAGCAGCCGCTCGGCCGCGCGCTGTGCATGCTGGGCGCAGGCCCCATGCACATCACCGACAACCGCCTGGTCAGCGAAGGCACCGGCCGGCCCGCCACCGACGCCATCGCGAGCACGGTGCTGGTGGCGAACTTCGGCGTCAGCCGCGAGTGGACGGCGGGCCTGCTCGCGGCGCTGCTGTACCTCGTCTACGTCAGCTTGTTCGGACAAGGCGCCAGCGGCTCGGTCGCCAACGCCATCTGCAACCTGTCGCGTGCCGCGCGCTTCATGCCGGGCCTGTGGCCGCGCCTTCCCACGGGCAAGCTAATGTTCAACGACAACCAGGCGAGTTTCCTGATGCGCGATGCGCCACGCGGCCTGGACCTGTCGTCGGTGCTGCTGTTCTCGCTCGACGACGTGGCGGCCTGCGACAACCAGCTCGAGTACCACACGCAGCAGCGGCTCGTGCTCGGCGACCTGCTGGTGCTGGCCGCCACGACCCGCACCAACGACAACCGGCTGGCGGAGACCTGGGGCCGCGCGGTGCGCTCGATCTTCAGCGCAGCGCTCATGAACACCGCGGCCGACAACCAGTCGACACACTGCATCACCGCACTGGGCTTGCGGCGCGCGGTGCACCACAACCTGGTGCTCGCGCAGGCGTTCTGCGCCAATGCCTGCGGCGACCAGGCCGCTGTCGTGGGCAACCTGGCCGTCGGCGCGCGGGTCGCGGTGACGCATCACACTTGAGCAGGAGCAGGTCATGGCAACCGATGAAACCAAGCGCAGCCGCGCCGCCCGTGACGACCAGGCGAAGGTCGAGCAGGCGGCGCATCAGGCGGGCATCGCGGACGCGTTGTCGGAAGCGGTGGGTCTCGCGCCGCAGGTGCTGGCGCTGCAGAAGGCGGTGCTCGAGGGCCTCGCACGTTCGCAGAACCGCGAAGCCGAGCGGCTGAAGGCGCGCCACGGCGAAAACGATCCGCGCATTGCGCGCGCTTCGAACCGCGCACTGCGGTTCGACGAGCTGCGCATGCAGACCGTGGCCCAGGCCGAGGTGGCGGACCGCTTGGCGCAGACGTTTCGGATCGAGGGCATCTTCCATGGCTACGTGCATCATGCGGACGCCACGCCGGCAGCGGGCCACACCGTGCGCCTGGCGCTGCGCGGCGCGTCCGACACGAAGCAGCAGGCGGCCCGCACGACGACTGCGAAGACCGACGCGACAGGCTACTTCCGCATGGACATCGGCAAGGGGTCGCGCGAGAAAGGCGCCGCAGCGGGGTTGGATCCGTGGGTGGAGCGCGTCACCACGGCGCTGTCGCGGGAGCTGGACGAGGCCGCAGCGCCAGAGGAGGCCGGCGAGCGGGTAGCGGGCACGCACGCGAGCGCGACGACAGACGGCGGCAATGCCGCCACGGCGGCGCAGGTGGAGGTCATCGATCCGAGCGGGCGCGTGGTGTTCGAAGACCCGGTGCCTCCGAGCTTCGACGAACTCGCCTCGGAGTTCCGCTACTACACCCTGGCGCAGGCCCAGGCGCCGCGGCCGACCACCAAGCCGACCCGCAAGCGCTGAGGCCACCTTCGCATCCGTTGCGTGCCGGGGGGTGCCTTCGCGGCCGAGCGATGCGGCGAACTGGCGTCAGTCGACCCTGCCTGACGCGGTGGGCGGGCCCTTGAGTTCGACGACGTTGCCTTCCGGGTCCGTGATGTAGATGGAAGGGCCCTCGCCTTCGGCGCCGTAGCGCTGTTCGGTCGGGCCGGCGGCGACACCGCGCGCCTGAAGGTGGCCCCGCAGCGCCGCTTCGTCGAAGGGCTCGACCCGGAAGCAGAAGTGATCGACGTTGCGGCCCTCGGCCCCCGGCGCGGCTCCGCCGGCCCGGCCCAGCTTGCCGTCGACCGGGACGAGGTCCAGCAGCGAGCGGCCGGCGCGCAGCTGCACCAGGCCGATGGCCTCCTGCCGACGCTCGACGGCACAGCCCAGCGCGTCGCAGTAGAAGCGAAGCATGGGTTCGAGGTCCACGACACGCAAGACCAGGTGATCGATCTCGCGGATGCGGATCACGAGGGCGACTTCGTCCGTCGTTGCCGCACGTTCACGGCTCCCCGAACACCGTGTCGCTCTCGGCCATGCCGCTGCCGAGAAACAGCCGCAGGATGGGGGTGCTGCCGTCGTGCTCCCAGACTCTCGCCTTGACCGTGAACTGTCGGCCGCCGACGCGCAGCGCGTCACCGACCTGCGGTGCAACCGAGTGGCCGGCCCAGAACTTGGGGACCACCGTCGACGAGCGGCGAATCCACGCCTGGTCGTCGAGGGAGAAGGTGGGGACGATGCGAAGGTTTTGCGGGTCCATGGCGAAGGCCGGTGCGGTGGGTGAGGCACAAATCTACCGCGAAAGCGCGGACGCGGCGCAGAGCCGCGTCGGCGCTGTGCTCGCGATCAGCCCTTGCCCAGTGCCGGCCGGCCGAACAGGCCCGATGCATTGCTGATCGGCCCGAGCTCGGCGGCGGCGGCGAGCAGCGCGGGAGCCAGATCGTGGGTCCGCGCGGCGCTCAGGCGCACGCGGGGGCCGGCGATGCTGATGACGCCGATCGCTTCGTTTCGTCGCACCACCGGAGCGGCCATGGCCGCCATGCCGGGCGCGAAAACCTCGTCGATCATCGCGTAGCCGCGCACGCGCGCCGCATGCAGAAAACCCAACAGAGCCTTGATCGTGGTGGGTGCCTTCGGCCCGTACTCGGCGGGCTTGCCGAAACCCTGCCGCGAGACGAGTTCCAACGCGCGCTCGTCGCTCAGCGTCATCAACCAGGCGTGCCCCGATGCCGTGCACGACAGCCGCGCGTCCATCCCCATGTCGGGGTCGTAGCGCAGGCCGGTCTGCCGCATGCCTTGCGCCTTCGCCACCCAGGTGAGTCGGCCCTCGTCGACGATCGACAGGCGAACCAGTTCCCCCGACGTCTGGGCCAGCCGCTCCAGCAGCGGCTCGGCCACGTCCACGATGCCCGCGCTGCTGAGCAAGCCCAACCCCAGTGACACGACCTTCATCGTGAGCACGTAGTCGCCCTGCTTGCGTGCCTGGCGGACGTAGCCGTGCCGCTGCAGTTCCGTCAGCAGGCGGTGGCACGCACTGAGCGGCATGTCCAGCTCGGACGCGATCAGGGTGAGGGGCAGGCCCTGCGGGTGCTGAACGAGGTGTTCCAGCACCGACAGGCCGCGCTCGAGGGCAATGCTCATCTACTGCATTATGAAACGTGTTTCCAGATCAGAAAGACTTTCGCCACGCGGCCCAAGAATCCGCCGCATGAGCACGCCAGGAGGGCCTCGGCCCGACGGCAGCGCAGCGCGAAGGCATGCTAATGAGCACCACCGTCTTTGTCCTCAACGGCCCCAACCTCAACCTGCTCGGCGTGCGCGAGCCGCACCTGTACGGCAGCACGACGCTCGCGCAGGTGGACCAGCTGTGCCGTCGCGTGGCCGGCGAACTCGGGCTGGGCTGCGATTTCCGCCAGACCAACCACGAGGGCGTGATGGTGGACTGGGTGCAGGAAGCACGCGAGCGCGCCGCGGCCATTGCCATCAATCCCGCCGGCCTGTCGTTCCACTCGATCCCGCTGCTGGATGCACTGAAGGCCGTCGATCAGCCGATCGTGGAGATCCATCTGACCAACATCCATCGGCGCGACCCGCTCTACCAGCATTCGCTCGTGTCGCTCGCAGCCACCGGTGTCATCTGCGGCTTCGGCGCCTTCGGCTACGAATTGGCGATCCGCGCACTGGCGCAGCGCCTGACCCTGCCTGACGCCGCGCGCTGATCGACGCGCCCTGCTCACCAACCCCGAAGGAGACACCATGAACCGTTCCATTCATCGCCGCACGCTGCTCGCGGGGGGTGCCGCGCTGGCCGCCGGCGCCCTGCTGCCGGCCCAGGCGCAGACGCCGCCGACGCTGCGCTTCGCCGCCGTGTTCTCCGACAAGGACATCCGCGCCGACATGATGAAGATGTTCGCGAAAGACATCGAGTCGGACTTCAAGGTCGAGGTGCACCTCAACTCGACCCTGTTCCGCCAGGGCACCGAACTGGTGGCCCTGCAGCGGGACAACCTGGAGATGGGCAACATCGCGCCGCAGGACATCGCCAAACAGGTGCCTGCCTGGTCGCTGCTGACGTCGGCCTATCTGTTTCGCGACGCCGACCACCTCAACCGCTTCTTCGCCAGCGATCTCGGCGCGCAGATGAAGAAGATGGTGGAAGACCAGGTGAAGGTGAAGATCCTCGGCCCGACCTTCTTCGGCACGCGCCATGTGGGACTGAAGACGAAGAAGCGGATCAACGTGCCCGCGGACCTTGCCGGCGTGAAGCTGCGCATGCCGCCCGGCGAGAGCTGGCAGATGCTGGGCCGCGCGATCGGCGCCAACCCCACCCCCATGGCCTACGCCGAAACCTACACCGGCCTGCAGACGGGGGCCGTGGATGGGCAGGACAATCCGCTGCCGAACGTGCAGAACATGAAGTTCTACGAAGTGATGTCGCAGATCGTCCTGACCTCGCACCTGGTGGCGTTCGACCTGCTCACCGTGAACATGAAGACCTGGCAAAACATGACGCCCGCCAAGCAACGCGAGTTCCAGGCGGCCGCGGACAAGGCCATCGCCTGGAGCGCGGCCGAACACCAGAAGCGCGAGGCCGAACTGGCGGAGACCTTCCGCCAGCAGGGGCTGCAGGTGTACGTGCCCGACGTCGCCGCCTTCCGCGAGCACGCGCAGAAGGTCTACCTCGCCTCCGACGACGCGCGGAACTGGCCGCCCGGCATGCTCGACAAGATCAACGCGATGAAGTGACGGGGCATGCTGCGCCGCTCGCTGCCGTCGCTGCACCGCTTCGCCGAAGCGGTCGCGGCGGCGTTGCTCGCGGTGATCTTCGTCGCCTTCATCGTGCAGATCACGTTGCGCTACGTGTTCAGCTGGCCGGTGGGCTGGACCACCGAGGTGTCGCTCGCGGCCTGGCTGTGGCTGGTGCTCTGGGGCGCGGCGTTCGTGCTGCGGGATGAAGAAGAGATCCGGCTCGACATCGTCACGGCGAATGCCGGGCCACGCACACGCCGCGTCATGGGCGCCGTCGGCGCTCTGAGCGTGATCGTGCTGTTCGGCATGTCGCTGCCCGCGGCGTACGCCTACGTGAGCTTCATGAAGGTCGAGAAGAGTGCCTACATGGGCATACGCATGGATGCGATGTACGCCATCTACCTGGTGTTTGCCGTCGCCGTGATCGCGCGCAGCCTGCGCCAGCTGGTCCAGCTCGTCCGCCCGCGCGGGCCGGTGGACGGCAGCTCGCCCGCCTCCTCGACGGCGCCGTGAACTTCGCCAGCCCGTTCTCGCTGGCGGTGTACACCATCGTGGCGCTCAGCCTGCTCGGCGTGCCCATCGGCCATGCCATGATCGGCGGCTCCGTCCTGTACCTGGGGCTCAAGGGCATGGACATGGGCACCGCGGCGGAGCAGCTCCTCAACGGCACCTACTCCAGCTTCCTGCTGCTCGCGATCCCGTTGTTCGTCCTGGCGGCGACGATCATGAGTTCGGGCAGCATCCTCGAGCGGCTGCTGCGCTTCAGCAATGCGATCGTGGGTCGGTTCCCCGGCGGGCTGGCGCAGGTGAACGTGCTGCAAAGCATCGTCTTCGCCAGCATGTCGGGCTCGGCCCTGGCGGACGCGGCCGGCTCCGGCCGGCTGATGCAGGCGATGATGACCAGGGACGGCAAATACACGCCCGGCTTCGCGGCGGCGCTGAGCGCCGTGTCGGCCGTGATCGGCCCGATCCTGCCGCCATCCATTCCGCTCGTGCTGTACGCGCTGGTGTCCGGCACGTCGATCGGCTATCTGTTCATCGGCGGGGTGCTGCCGGGGCTGCTGCTGGGCGCCGTGCAAATGGGGCTGATTTTCCTGCTGGCCAAGCGGCGCGGCTTTCCGGTGGAGCCGAAGGTGCCGCTGCGCGAGATGCCTCGCATCACCCGCGAGGCCTTCCCCGCGCTCATGCTGCCGCTCATCTTGCTGGGCTGCCTTTACAGCGGCATCACGACGCCCACCGAGGCAGCCGGCGTCGCCGCCGCGTACGCCCTGCTGATTTCGGTCGCCCTGTACCGCAGCATGCGCTGGACGGAGCTGTACCACGCGCTGCTGTCCAGCGCGCGCATGAGCATCTCCATCGGGATGCTGATCGCCGGAGCGATGGTGTTCAACTACGTGATCACTTCCGAGAACATCCCCGCCTCGCTCAGTGCGGCGATGAGCGGCCTGGAGCTGTCGCCCCTGGGCTTCCTGCTGCTGGTCAACCTGGTCCTGCTGGTGCTGGGCGCGGTCCTCGAGGGCTCGACCATCATCCTGATCGTGCTGCCGGTGCTGCTGCCGACCGCGGCGGCGCTGGGCGTCGACCCGGTCCACTTCGGCGTGATGGCAGTGCTCAACATCATGATCGGCCTGGTGACCCCTCCCTACGGCCTGCTGCTGTTCATGATGACCAGGATCGCCAACGTGTCGCTGAGGGAACTGGTGCGCGAGGCCTTTCCGTTCCTGCTGGTCATGCTGGGCGCCCTCGCGCTGGTCACGGCGTGGCCGGGCATCGTGCTGTTCCTGCCCCGCCTCGCGGGTTACTCGGGGTGACGATGCCGGCGGACAAACTCCTCGCCGGCTTGATCGGCTGCGGCATCCAGCGCTCGCTCACCCCGGCGATGCAGGAGGAAGAGGCGCGCCATCACGCGCTGCGCCTGCATTACCAGCTGATCGACCTGGATCGCACGCCGGGCGCGATCGCGCAGTTGCCGAACCTGCTCGGCGCGGCGCGCATCATGGGCTTCGCCGGCCTGAACATCACCTACCCGTTCAAACAGGCGGTGGTCCCGCTGCTGGACGAACTCTCACCCGAGGCGAAGGCCATCGGCGCCGTGAACACCGTCGTGATCCAACGCGGGCGGATGATCGGCCACAACACCGACGGCTCGGGCTGGGCCTGGGGCTTTCGCCGCGCCCTGCCTGGCGCCGACCTGAGCCGTGTCGCGCTGCTGGGCGCCGGCGGCGCCGGCTCGGCCATCGCCGATGCGGTGCTGCGTCTCGGCGCGCAGTGCCTGTGCGTGGTGGACGTGGACCATGCGCGAGCACAGGCACTGGCCGATGCGCTCAATGCCCGTTACGGCGCCCGCGCGACGGCGTCCGGCGACGCGGTGCAGGCGCTGGCCGGCGCCACCGGGCTGATCCACGCCACGCCGACCGGCATGGCCACGCTGCCGGGCCTGCCGATGCCCGCCAGCCTGCTTCGACCCTCGATGTGGGTGTCGGAGGCCGTCTACGTTCCGATCGAGACCGAGCTGCTGAAAGCCGCACGCACCCTCGCTTGCCCCACGATGGACGGCGGCCGCATGGCGGTGGGCCAGGCCGTCGGCGCGTTCGAGCTGTTCACCGGCATGAAAGCCGATGCCGCGCGCATGGAACGACACCTGCGGCGGCTGCTGGCCGAGCCGGGCCGCATCACCGATCAGACGACGGGCGCCGCCGGCGCCCCGGATGGGAGACCATGATGCTTGGACAGGCCGCACTGGCGATGTGGTGGGACATGGCGCCCGAGATGCGCACGGAATTCGAGCACTGGCACTCGCACGAGCACTTCCCCGAGCGGCTGGCGCTGCCGGGCTTCCAGCGGGCCTCGCGCTGGGCCGATGCCGGCGGCGGCGAAGGCTTCTTCGTGCTGTACGAGCTGGCCACCTGGGAAGCGCTGGTCTCGCCGGAGTACCTGGCGAGCCTGAACGCGCCCAGCGCATGGTCGACGAAGATGATGCCGCATCACCGCAACATGGTGCGCAGCCCGTGCCGCGTCCTGGAAAGCCGCGGCAGCGCCGTGGCGGGTCATGCCATGACCGTGCGCTTCTCGCCGGCCGCGGGTGCGCACGAGCGACTGCGCAGCCACCTGCGCACCCTGGTGCAGGAGCTGCCCGCGCAGCCGGGCCTGTCCGGCGTGCACCTGCTCCGGACCGACGCGCCGGCGATCGCACCGACCACCGAACAGCGCATCCGCCAGCTCGCCGACCGCGCGGCGGACTGGATCGTCGTCGCCAGCGGCTACGACGTGCAGGCGCTGCGCCGTCTCGAGCAGGGCGCGCTGTCGGCCGCGGCCTTGCACAGCGCCGGGTCGGCGAAGGGGGTCGTCGCGGCCGCTTACACCCTCAGGCTGTCATCGACTGCTGAAGAAACTCACTGAGCCACGCCCCCTCGAAGCGCGGGGTCGATCGGCTGCGCGCCGCGCTGCAGCCACTGCCTGAGCTCGTGCATCGCCACGTCGAGGTCGAGCGCCCGGCCGGCGCCTTCGGCGGCTTCGAAGGCGGCGTCTCCGAGTGCCTGTCGTGTGTTGGCCGACAGGCGATCGAGCTGCGCCTGGTCCACCGCCGGCCGGGCATAGCCCGCATCGATGAAGCGCGAGCGCATCGCTCCCCACCAGCGCGCTGCGACGGCATGTTCGCCGAGGCTCGACGCGAGGCCCGCGGCCACCTCGAGCAACTCCAGCCGCATCACGCTGTCGCCCATGCCGCGCAGCACGGCTTCTGCTTCGGCCGCACACGCACGCGCGTCGTCGTATCGGCCTGCGGCGACCTCCACCCGGACGAGGTTGCACAGGACGATCAAGGTTCCGTGGATGTCGCCCTGGCCGCGCGAGAGGTGCAGCGCCTGCCGGAATCCCCGCTCGGCGGACTCGAGCTTGCCCTGGCCGAACTCGATCCCCGCCACATTGTTCAGGATGTACGACAGCGTCGTGGCATTGCCGCCGGCCCGAGCCAGGTCGCGCGCCTGTTCGAAGTGGCGAAGCGCCGCGTCCTCGTCGCCGCTTCGCTCCATGCAGGCGCCGATGCCGGTGAGCGCCATCGCCTGCCATTCGACGGAACCCAGGCGCTGCGCCACCTCCAGCGCCATGCGCGCGTGCGCCGCGCCTTCGTCAGCCTGCCCGCGATGCATGCACATGGTGGCCAGGCCCTGCAGCGTCTCCCAGCGCGCCCGGCCGTCGGCGCCGTCGCGGTCGTGCGCCAGTGCCGCCAGCGCAAGGCGGTGCCCCAGCTCGATGTCGTTGAAGACCCAGTAGCGCGCCGTCGCGGCCGTCAGGCGCAGGCCCCACTCGCGGTCGACGGGCGACCGGTCGCCGACGCACCAGGCGATCGCGGCGACGAGGTTTTCCTGCTCCTCGCGCAGCCGCCCCATCCAGTGCACTTGCTGCGGCCCGCGCAGGTGGGGCGCCGCGCTTTCGGCCAGCGCCAGGAAGTGCTCGGCGTGGCGTGTCCGTGCGGCATCGGCTTCGCCGCTGTCGTCGAGCCGGTGCTGCGCGTACTGGCGCACGGTCTCGAGCATCCGGTAGCGCGGCGGGCTGCCGCCGGCGCCGCGCTCGACCACCAGCAGCGACTTGTCGTGCAACGCCGTCAGACGCATCAGCGCGTCGTATTCGTCCGCGGCCTGCGCCACCGCCTGCGCCGCCGCCAGCGTGCAACCGCCGGCAAACACCGCCAGCTGGCGCAGCATGCGCTGCTGCGCGGGCTCGATCAGGTCGTAGCTCCACTGCATTGCCGCATGCAGCGTCTGCTGGCGCGCCGCCGGCGAACTGCCGCCGGTCAGCAGGCGGAAGCGGTCCTCGAGGCGCGCCGCGATGTCGGCCACGGAGAGCATCGGCACACGCGCGGCGGCCAGCTCGATCGCCAGTGCAATGCCGTCGAGCCGCCGGCAGATCTCGACCAACGCGGCGGCGTTGTGGGCGTCGACCTCGAACTCCGGCAAGGTCAGGCGCGCGCGATCGACGAACACGCGCACCGCGTCGGCCGCGCGCACGTCCTCCAGATCCGGCGTCGTCGGCAGCGACAAGGAGCGCACCGGATAGAGCTGTTCGCCCGCCACGGCGAGCGGCTCGCGGCTGGTGGCGAGCACGTTAGTGCGGCCAGGGCGCGCGAGCAGCGCGTCGGCGAGTGCGGCCGCGCCCTCGCGCAGATGTTCGCAGTTGTCCAGCACGATCAGCGCCTGCCGTTCGGCCAGATGCGACACCAGCCGGTCCACCGGCGGCGCCTCGGACTCCGTACCGAGCGCGAGCGCGGCGGCGCAGGCGGCCGCCACGCGCTCGGGGGTCTGCAGCGGCGCGAGGTCGACGAACCAGACCCCATCGGGGAAGTCGCCGAGCCGCTGCCGCGCGAGTTGCAGCGCGAGCCGGGTCTTGCCGCAGCCGCCGATGCCGGTGAGCGTGAGCAGCCGCGATTGGGCAAGCAGCCGCTCGAGTTCGGCGAGCGCCGCCGTGCGCCCGATGAAGCGGGTGCGCTGCTCCGGCAGGTTATGGCGCGGCGGCGCCGGGGCACCCCCTGCGGACGGGCCCTCCTGCGCCGGCGCATCGGGCGTTGCCACGAACCGATAACCGCGCCCCGGCACGGTGGCGATCACCCCGGAACCCAGCAGCTTGCGCAGGCTGCTGATCTGCGCCGCGATGTTGTGCTCCTCGACCACCACGCCGGGCCAGACGAGGTCGAGCAGTTCCTGCTTGCCGACCAGCCGCCCGCGGCGCTGAGCCAGTGCCAGCAACAGGTCGAAGGCGCGAGCCCCCAGCGCAGCGGGCATGCCGTTCACGCACAGCAGCCGCTCGGCCGGGCGGATCTCGAAACGGCCGAAGCACAGCGGGGGGTCGGCAGTGGCGGAGGGCATCGGATGCGCGCACGGGTGAGGGGCGAGCGTGGCGATCATCCGCCGTTTGCCGACGTTTGAGAAGTTTGGGCCGCGCCAGCACCGGCGCCAAGCCGGCGCCGATCGTCGGCGCCGTGCCCCGGCGGGACGACCTGGGGCGGGGCCACGCCCGCCCCTGCGGGCAGTTGCCGTGCGGACGCTACGCCGGCGCGTGCCAGCCCGCGTCCACCCACAGCTCGCCGCTGACGGCCGAGTTGGCGAGCATGAAGCAGATCGCATCGGCGATCTCGTCGGGCTTGATCAGCCGGCCGAGCTGCGTGTACGGCAGGATGTTGCGGGTGACGTAGTCTTCACCCATCGCTCGGACCATCGGCGTGTCGGTGAAGCCGGGGTGGATGACGCCGCAGCGAACACCGTGGTACATCGCCTCCTTCATGATCGTCGCCGCGGCCCCCTCGAGGCCGGCCTTGGTGCTCGCATAGGAGATCTGCCCGCGGTTGCCCTGCGACGAGATCGAGCCGATGAACACCACCGAACCCTGCATGCCTTCGTCGGGCGTCCAGCGCTTGAGGCCCTGGGCGGCGCGATTCTCGGCCAGCCGCCCGATCATCTCCAGCGCCCAGTACACCGGCGCGATGAGGTTCACGTCGACGACCAGCTTGAACTGCTCGAGCGGATAGATGCGGGCCTTGCCCGTCACCTTGTCGATGCGTATCGCCAGGTCGTCGCGCGTGATGCCGGCGGCAGGCACGCACAGCGTCACCGCGCCGTGCTTGCGGCTCATCGCATCGAACACCGAGGCGCGAAACTTCTCGTCGGTGGTGTTGCCCTGGAACGGGATCGCGACCACGCGCCCCGCTTCGGCATTGAGCTTCCCGGCCACGTCCTCGACCGCCTCGCTCACGTCGACCAGCGCCACGGCGGCCACGCCGCGCCGCGCCATCGCCGCTGCCACTGCGCGGCCGATGCCGCTCGCGCCGCCGGTGATGACGGCCACTCTGTTCGTGAATTCCATCCAGCTTCCCCCAGCGCTTTGCTGCGCAGCAGCATCTTAGTCCGCCCAGCGCGCGACTCGGCGGCCGTGCTGCGCGCGCGCAGCACACGGGCGGCCGCGGCGTTAAAAAGTGAACGTGCGGCGGCCGCTTGTCGGGCCGCGGCCGCCGACGCCCGCGCCGACACCTTCGCCGCCGGTCAGCGTCGGCCGGCTCAGCGCCCGGCATGGGCCGAGGATGGTCGCGATGACGACGGCGTTCTGCACATGGCGCTTGGTGCCCATCAACGTCTGCCTCGAATAGCGGTGCGGCGCCCGCGCGGGGCGCTCCGCGGGAGGCGCTTCGGAGCGACCCAGCTGCTCGACGAAGGCACGAACCGGCGCCGACCAGTCCATCCGGATCACCTGCTTCTCCGAGGGTGCGCCGGGCGCCGCCAGGCTGATCAGGGCTCCGGCGGAGATCGCGTTTTGCTTGTTGACGAAGGCCACCGTCTTGACGGGCGAGTTCAGCAGCACGTCGCGAACTGCACCGCGGCGTCGACCCGGCCGCCGAAGGTGTTGATGTCGAGCACGACGGCCGCGGCGCCGGCCCATCACGCGCGATGCAGCGAACCCCTTCGCGCGGACCGCGCCAACGCCCTATTGGGACGATCAGGGATTGCGCCGGTCTGCCCGGCAGGAGGACGATGCGGCGGCACGCGGCGGGCCACCTTCGGCCGGCCGGCTCGATGATTGACTGCCCTGCTTGCGAAAGGCACCCCGGCAATGCGCATCCTGCTGGCTGAAGACGAACGCGAACTGGCGAACTGGCTGGTTCGCGCGCTCGAGCAGGGCGGCTTCCAGGTCGACTGGGTGGACGACGGGCGGCTGGTGCGCCGCAGCCTGAGGGACACACGCTACGACGCGCTGATCCTCGACCTTGGCCTGCCCGGCGTGGGCGGACACGACGTGCTGACCGAGCTGCGCAGCGCGGACCAGCGGCTGCCGGTGCTGATCCTGACCGCGCGCGACTCGCTGATCGAACGCGTGAGCAGCCTGCACGAAGGCGCCGACGACTTCCTCGCCAAACCCTTCGAGCTGGCCGAGCTGGAGGCGCGCCTGATCGCGCTGATCCGGCGCGCGCGCGGCAGCGACCATCCGCGTTTCGCCTGCGGACCGCTGCGCTACGACTCGGCGACCAAGCAGTTCACGCTCGGCCATGACGCGCTCACGCTGACGCCGCGCGAACACGGCGTGCTGCGCGCCTTGATCCAGCGCAGCGGCGAGCCGCTGTCGAAGCAGGAGATCCTCGACCGTGTCTTCTCCGACGACCAGGACGTGAACCCCGAGGCGGTCGAGGTGCTGGTGCACCGCCTGCGCAAGCGCCTGGCCGCGAGCACCGTGCACATCACGACGCTGCGCGGACTGGGCTACGTGCTGGAGGAAGGAGCTTGAGCCGGCGCCGAGGCGAACCATGACGCTGGACGCGTGGCACCGTGTCAGCTTGCGGCGCACGCTGCTGCTGGTGTTGCTGCCGGGCATGCTGCTGGTCGTGGGCGCGCAGCTGTGGCTGACCTGGCGCACCGCGCTCGACGCGGCCAACGCCGCCTACGACCGCTCGCTGCTCGGCGCGATCAAGTCGATGGACGCCAACATCTCCACCGCCAGCGGCGGCCTGGGAGTCGAGCTGCCGTACCGCATGCTCGAGTTCTTCGAGCTGACGGCCAGCGGGCAGGTCTACTACCGCGTGGCGACCGAAGACGGCCTGGTGGAGATCGGCAACGCCGACCTTCCCCCGCCGCCGGCCACGCTGCTCACAGGCAAGCCGCAGTTCAGCGACGCGGTCTACTACGGCGAGCCGGTGCGCGTCGGCTCGTATGCGCGGGTGCTGAACCCGCCGCTGGCGGGGCAGCCGGCGACGCAGCGCGTGGTCATCCAGGTGGCCGAAACGCTGGGGTCGCGCCAGCAGTTCACGCACGCCCTGGTGCTGCAGGCGGTGGCGCGCGATCTGTTGCTGGTGATGGCGGCCACGGCAATGCTGGTGCTCGCCGTGGGCTGGGCATTGCGGCCGCTGGCGCGGCTGCGCAGCGAGGTGCAGGCGCGCTCGCCGCAGGACCTGGGGCCGATCTCGGGCACCGAGATCCCGGCCGACGTGCGGCCGCTGGTCGATGCGATCAACCAGCATGTCGAACGCAACCGGCGCCAGGCCGAGGCGCGCCGGCGTTTCGTCGACGATGCCTCGCACCAGCTGCGCACCCCGCTCACCACGCTCGCCACGCAGGTGGGCTTCGCCCTGCGCGAAACCGACCCGGCGGCCCAGCGCGAGGCGCTGGCGGCCATCAGGACGCAGCTCGACGAGACCGTGCGCCAGACCAACCAGATGCTCGCGCTGGCGCGTGCGGACAGCGTCGAGCTCGAGCCGGAAGCGGTCGACGCCGGCGCGCTGGCCGAGGCCGTCACGCGGCAGTGGTGGTCGCAGGCGCGCGAACAGGGCATCGACCTCGGGTTCGAGCC
>DASWVR010000265.1:0-1746 GCA_036401155.1 Piscinibacter sp.
CCCGCGTCAGGCCGCCGTGGATGCGGGGGTGGTCGGCGCTCGCGAGGCACACGTAGTGCTGGCGGAACAAGGCCTGCTGGTAGAAGCCGGCCTCCAGGATGGGGATGAAGCCGACGGCGAGGTCGGCCTCGCCCGATTCGAGCTTGCGGCCGGTGTCGTCGTCCAGCGGGGCGATCTGGATGCGGATGCCCGGCGCGGTCGCGCGCAGCTCGCCCCACAGCCGCGGCAACAGCACCAGATGGGTGATGTCCGTCATGCAGATGCGGAAGCTGCGCTCCGACGTGGCGGGGTCGAAGCTGCTGCGGTGGCCCAGGGCGGCGTCGAGCGCATCGAGCGCAGTGCGGATCGGCTGGACCAGCTCGTCGGCGAGCGGGGTCGGCTCCATGCCGCTGGAGGTGCGCACGAACAGGGGATCGGAAAAATGTTCGCGCAGCTTGCCCAGCGCGATGCTGACTGCGGGTTGGCCGAGCTCCAGCAGATCGGCGGCACGGCTCACGCTGCGGGTCTTGTGGACGGCATCGAAGACCTGCAGCAGGCGAAGGTCGGGAGTGCTCATTGCGCGACGAGTATTCGAAAGTCGAATACACATTATTCCATGCATTGCATCGACGGAATAATTATCCCTCGATAAATTGCGCTCCATCACAACGAATTGCCGTTCGCCTTGATCTGGCGCAAAGGTTTTTCACCTAACCGGCGGCGATATCCCGATGGAGGAGTCAGGAATGCAGGAACTTGGTCGTCTCGATGATCTGCCGCTCGCCTACCGCGAGTCGCTCGGCGCGCAAAACCTGGTGCCGCTGTGGCCCAGCCTGCGTGCGGTGTTGCCCCCCGGTACGCCGGCCCGCCGCACCCGGCCCGTGATGTGGTCGTACGAGGCGCTGCGCCCGCTGCTGATGCAGGCCGGCGAGCTGACCCCGATCGAGAAGGCGGAGCGCCGCGTGCTGGTGCTTGCGAACCCCGGCCATGGCCTCGAGAAGATGCAGGCGAGCGCCGCGATCTACCTCGGCATGCAGCTGCTGCTGCCGGGCGAATGGGCACCGTCGCACAAGCATACCCCGAACGCGGTGCGCATGATTGTGGAAGGCGAGGGCGCCTACACGACCGTCGATGGCGAGAAGTGCCCGATGAGCCGCGGCGACCTGATCCTGACCCCGACCGGCCTGTGGCACGAGCACGGCCACGACGGCAAGGAGCCGGTGGTGTGGCTCGACGTGCTGGACCTGCCGCTGGTGTATTACACGGAAACCTCCTACGCCGTCGAAGGCAAGGAGCAGGAGGTGACCGGCACCCGTCTCGAGCGCAACTACGTCCGTGGCGGCGTCGTGCCTTCGCCGGTGTTCTCGCGCGGCAGCGCCCGCCGCTACCCGATGCTGCGCTACCCCTGGGCCGATGCCCGCGCCGCGCTCCTGAACCTGGCCGAGACCCAGCCTGACATCGAGGCCGTGCAGGTCGCCTACGTGAATCCCGAGAACGGCGCGGACTGCCAGAACATCCTCGGCTTCTCCGCGCTGATGCTGCGCCCGGGCGAGACGCTGAATCTGCCCGCGCGTTCGCCGGCGATGGTGTTCCACCTGATCGAGGGGGGCGCCGAGGTCGCGGTTAAGGAGAACCGGTTCGCGCTGTCGCCGGCCGATACCTGCTGCGCGCCCGGCTATACGCCCGTGACGCTGAAGAACCGCTCGGCGAGCGAGCCGGCCTTCATCTTCATCGCCGACGAGAGCCCGCTGCACAAGAAGCTGGGCG
>DASWVR010000266.1:0-10583 GCA_036401155.1 Piscinibacter sp.
GCGACGGGCTCGCCGCGGCGGGATTCGAGGTCCGGCTGGCGCCCGGCCAGGGCGGCAAACGCGACAACATCGTGGCGCGCTTCGCACCGGCCTTCGTGCCGCGGCGCTCGCCGTCGCGAAACAGCGCCGCAGGCGGCGACGAGCGGCATGCCCTGATCGTCGGCGCGGGGCTGGCCGGCTGCGCGGCCGCCTGGGCGCTCGCCGAACACGGCTGGCGCAGCACGCTGCTGGAGCGGCACGCGATGCCGGCGCAGGAAGCGTCCGGCAATCCGGCCGGTCTGTTCCATGGCACGGTCAATCCGCAGGATGGTGCACATGCCCGCTTCAACCGCGCGGCGGCGCTGGAGGCACAGCGTGTGATTGGCCGCATGCTGTCCGAGCAGGGTGTCGCGGGACGTCTCGACGGCCTCTTGCGGCTCGAAACCTCCGGCGCCGACGCGAGGGCGATGCAGCAGGTGCTGCATCGGCTGGGCCTGCCACCCGACTATGTGCGCGCCGTCGACGCGCAAGAGGCGAGCACGCTGGCCGGTATCGCGCTGCCGCATCCCGCCTGGTTCTATGCCGGCGGCGGCTGGGTGTCGCCGGCCGGCCTCGCGGCCGCCTGGCTGCGCATGGCGGGCGATAGGACTTGTTTCCGGGGCGGCGTGCATGTGCAGGCGCTGCGCCGCGTGCAGGACCGCTGGCAGGCACTCGACGGCACCGGCGCGGTCGTCGGATCTGCCGACGCCGTGGTGCTCGCGCATGCCGAAGACGCCGCGCGTCTGCTCGGCCAGGCCCCGTGGCCGATGACCGCCGTGCGCGGCCAGATCAGCATCGCCGAAGCGCAGCGACTGAGGCCGCTGCCGCGCCTGCCGATCGCCGGAGTGGGCTATCTGCTGCCCGAGCTCGACGGCCGCGCGATCTTCGGCGCGACCGCGCAGCCGGGCGACAGCGACGCGCGGCTGCGCGCCGCCGACCATGCTCACAACCTCGCCCAGTGGGCCGTGCTCACCGGCCGCACGCCGCACGTGGACACGGCCTCGCTGCAGGGCCGTGTCGGCTGGCGCTGGACTTGCACCGACCGCCTGCCGCTGATCGGTCCGGTGCCGGACCCCGTGGCCGCAGCAGCCGGCACACGCCTGGACCAACCGCGTTTCGTGCCGCGGATTCCCGGCGCCTACGTGTTCACCGGCCTCGCCTCGCGCGGGATCGGCTGGTCGGCGCTCGGCGCGCAGACGCTGGCGGCAGCGATCACCGGGGCGCCCGCGCCGCTGGAAGCGAGCCTGCTGGATGCCATCGACCCGGCGCGTTTCCTGTCGCGCGAATCGCGCCGGCCGCGCAGCGGCTGATCAGCACGTGCCCGCCGCCTGCAGCCAGGGGCGAAGCACCGCGTAGACACGCGGATGGTTCAGCAGGGTCATGTGGCCGAGGCCGCGCAGTTCGACCCGTTGCACGTCGCCACTGCGCGCGCGGTCCGAGGCGCTGCCCGGCATCACGAGGCCGTCGCCGAACATCGCGCCGGCCAGCCCGGTCGAGTTCGCGTGCTTGCCGGAAAGGCTGCCGGCGATCAGGCGCAGGGGGATGTCGAGGGCCGGCTCTTCGGCCGGCAGACCGTGCCGCAGGTCCTTGATGCCGCGGCTGCGGGCCTCGGCGATCTGTTTAAGCGGCTGCGTCACTCGGGACAAGCCCAGAGCGAGCGTTGCGAGCTGGCCCAGTTTTTCGAGCGGCGCACCTTGGTGCGGCGTGCCGATGCACACCAGCACGCGCACGCGCTTCAGCCAGGCGTGGTCGGCGTCTTTCGCGTGCCCGCACGCGCTGCGCGCGATCAGGCCGCCCATGCTGTGACCCACCAGCGACAGCTCGCGCACCTGCGGCGCGGCGTCGAGCAGGCACGCCAGCTGCCGTGCGAATTCGCGCGCGTTGTCCTCGACGGCGAGGCCGCTGTTGTAGCGCAGGTAGATGGCGCTCAAGCCCAGTTCGTTCTCCAGCCGCTCGCCATAGCTGCGGCCAAGGCCATCGGCGTGAGCCGCGCCGTCCCACACCTCGGGCCGTCGCTGCCAGCTGCGTTCGTCGCAGGCCAGCCCGTGGATGAAGACCGCCACATGGGGCTTCAGGCCGCGCAGCGACTCGGGCGCCAGGGCCAGCACTCGGCCATGGGCGTGAAAGCCCATCGTCAAGGCCAGCGGGTTGCCGGCGGCATGCAGCGAATCGCCGAACACGCCGCTGAGCGCGCCGCGCCAGGCCATCTCGCTGCGGCTGGCTTGCTGCGGCGATCGAGCCGCCAAGGCGTCGGCTCGCCCCGCCAGCGAGAGCAGGGCCGACCCGCCGTGGCGCACCGCGCCATAGACGCCTTTGGTGATCGTGTCGTGCACCGCCTCGACGAGGGCTGCGGGCGCCGCGATCAGCGGCACGCGCTCGAGCGCCCTGAAGGTCTTGCCGGCAATCGCCTGATGCATCTCCTGCACTCGATGGCTGCCGGCTCGCAGGCCCGCGTTCAGCGCGGGTGGAATGCCGGCGCGGGCGGAAGGATCATCCGGCGCGGCCGGCGCAGCATGGCCGCGGGCGGTGCGTTCGACGCGTCGCGGCATGACGGCCTTCAGCTTGTCTTCTGGTCGACGGGCGGCGCCACGTCGGCAGGTGCCGGGCCCTGATCGGGCTCGGTGTCCGGTTCGCCGGACCCGGGGCCGCCCACCTTGCGAGCGGCCTTCTCCTGCAGCTTTTCTTCCTTCTTCTTCTTCTTTGCCAGCTCGCGCTGGCGCTTTTCGAACGAGTAGTTGGGCTTGGCCATGGGCCGTCCTTTGTCTGGTGCAACACCCGTGAGGGTACGCTGTTTTCCTGCAGGCCCCGCCGGGTCAGAACTCGAGCGTCCTGACCCCCTGCGGCGTGCCGAGCAGACACACGCTGGCTCGATTGCGGGCGAAAATGCCCACCGTCACCACGCCGGGCCACTGGTTGATCTCGCGCTCCATGGCGGCCGGATCGGCGATCGAGAGGCCGCGCACGTCGATGATGTGGCCGCCGTTGTCGGTCACCACGCCGGCCCGCAGAGACGGCTCGCCGCCGAGCGCGCGCAACTTGCGTTCGATTTGCGCCGCTGCCATCGGAATCACCTCGATCGGCAGCGGGAAACGTCCCAACGTGTCGACGAGCTTGGACTCGTCGGCGATGCAGATGAAGCGCTCTGCGGTGTCGGCCACGATCTTCTCGCGCGTCAGCGCCGCGCCGCCGCCCTTGATCATGTTTCCCTGGAGATCGATCTCGTCGGCGCCGTCGATGTAGACCGGGATGCTTTCGACCGCATTGCTGTCCAGCACCGCGATGCCGTGTGCACGCAGCCGCTCGGAGCTGCGCTCGCTGCTCGAGACGGCCCCTGCGATGCGGTCCTTCATCGTCGCCAACGCATCGATGAAGCAATTCACCGTCGAGCCGGTGCCCACGCCGATCACGCCGCCGGCCGGCACATAGGCGAGCGCGGCCTGGCCGACCAGCGCCTTCAGTTCGTCTTGCGTCATGAGGAAGCCGCCCAGGGGCGTTTGAGACAATCCGGCGATTATCCAAGACTGATTCCGATGGCTCTCGTCCCCTACGCGCTGGCTCGGCCCTTTCTGTTCGGACTGGACGCGGAAGCCGCCCACGACCTCACGCTCTCCACGCTCGCGCGCATCCAGCACACGCCGCTCGTGCTCAGCGTCGCGCAGGCGCGTGTCGACGACCCGGTCACCGTCGCCGGCCTGCGCTTTCCCAACCGCGTCGGCCTGGCGGCTGGGCTGGACAAGAACGGGCGCTGCATCGATGGATTCGGCGCCATGGGCTTCGGCTTCATCGAGGTCGGCACGGTCACGCCGCTGGCTCAGCCGGGCAACCCCAAGCCGCGCCTGTTCCGCCTGCCGCAGGCGAAGGCGCTGATCAACCGGCTGGGCTTCAACAACGAGGGGCTGGATGCCTTCGTCGCCAACGTGAAACGCGCGAAGTACCGCGAACGCGGCGGCATCCTCGGCCTGAACATCGGCAAGAACGCCGCCACGCCGATCGAGCGTGCCGTCGACGACTACCTGGCCTGCCTCGAAGGCGTCTATCCGCACGCCGACTACGTGACGGTCAACATCTCCTCGCCCAACACGAAGAACCTGCGCGCCTTGCAGTCGGACGAAGCGCTCGAACAACTGCTCTCGGCGATCCACGAGCGCGACGCCGAGCTCGCGCAACGCCACGGCCGCGCCGTCCCGATCTTCGTCAAGATCGCGCCCGACCTCGACCAGGACCAGGTGCGCGTGATCGCCACCACCTTGCGCCGATGCGGCATGGCCGGCGTCGTCGCGACCAACACGACGATCGCGCGCGATGCGGTGCAGCACCTTCCGCATGGCGGCGAGGCAGGCGGCCTGAGCGGTGCGCCGGTGTTCGAAGCGTCGAACCGCGTGATCCGCCAGCTGCGCGCGCTGCTGGGCCCGGGCGTGCCGATCATCGGCGTCGGCGGGGTGCTCGACGGCGCCGACGCCGCGGCCAAGATCGAGGCCGGCGCCGACCTCGTGCAGATCTACACCGGCTTCATTTACCGCGGTCCGGCATTGGTGACCGAAGCGGCCCGCGCGATCGCCAGCAGCAGCTGACTCCGCGGCGGGCACGAGGTTTGCCGGCGGCTGGTAACGCCACCTCATGGGACCGCGACGCGGCCCGTGCGTGACGTGGCCGAGCCCGCATGGACCACGACCCGCCGCCTTCTCGCCATCTGATCCCCTGGGCTCTCGCCCTCGGCTTCGCCGTTCTTTCCGGTTGCCGTTCGCTGCCGCAGATCCATCCCGACATGGCCGCCCCGCCCAGCGTGCGGCCGCAGGTCGAAACCGCCCGCGGGCCGCTCTCGCCGGTGCGCAGCAAGGCGATCATCGACGAACTCAAGCGGCGCTCCCCGCAAACCAACATCCTCGAGCGCCACCTCGCGATCGAGCAGGCGGTGGTCGACAGCCCGCTGGTGGCCGGCAACAAGGTGACGCTGCTGATCGACGGCGACAACACCTACCGCGCCATGCTCGCGGCGATCGCCGGCGCACGCGACCACATCAACATGGAGACCTACATCATCGAGGACGACGAGGTGGGCCGCCGCTTCTCCGAGGCGCTGATCGCCAAGCAGCGCGAGGGCGTGCCCGTCAGCATCATCTACGACGCCGTCGGCACGCTCTCCACGCCGGCCGAGTTCTTCAAGCCGCTGGCCGACGCCGGCGTCAAGCTGCTGCAGTTCAACCCGGTCAACCCGCTGCTCGCCAAGGCCGGCTGGAACGTGAACCAGCGCGACCACCGCAAGCTGCTGATCGCCGACGGACGAATCGCCTTCCTGGGCGGCATCAACATCAGCGGCGTGTACTCCGGCAGTTCGCTGAAACCCCGCCGGCCGAAGGAACAGGGACTGCCCTGGCGCGACACCCACCTGCAGATCGAGGGCCCGGTGGTGGGCGAGTTCCAGAAGATGTACCTGGACACGTGGAACAAGCAGAAAGGCGATGCGCTGCCGCAGCGCGACTACTTCCCGCCGCTGGCGCCGCGCGGCAACGAAATCGTTCGTGCGGTCGGCGGTGCGCCCGACGAGCCCTTCAGTGCGATCTACGCGACATTGATCTCGGCGATCAACAACGCCGAGACCGAGGTCCTGCTCACCAACGCCTACTTCGCACCCGACCCGCAGTTGCGACAGGCGCTGATGGATGCGGTCCGTCGCGGCGTCGACGTGAAGCTGATCCTGCCCAGCAAGACCGACTCGGGGCTCATCTTCCACGCCGGACGCTCCTACTACGACGAGATGCTGCGCGCAGGCATCAAGATCTACGAGCGGCGCGACGCGCTGCTGCATGCCAAGACTGCGGTCATCGACGGCGTGTGGTCGACCATCGGCTCGACCAACCTGGACTGGCGCAGCTTCCTGCACAACCAGGAAGTCAACGCCGTCGTGCTGAGCGCGGACTTCGCAGCCCAGATGCGTGCCGTCTTCGAGCGTGACCTGGCGGCCTCCACGCCGATCACGCTGGAAGCGTGGGAACAGCGCCCGCTGGCGCCACGGCTGAAGGAGAGCCTCGCGCGGTTGTGGGAGTACTGGCTGTGAACTGGCTGTGAATCACGCCATGGTTGCGCGCCAACCCACACACCCACCCTTCCAACAGCAGGTAACGCATCGCCGGCCGCCGGGAGGAACCGACGCCGCTGCGCGGGGTCCGAGCGAGGCCATGCACGATTCGCCGCCCCGCCCCCCTGCCCGCTTCCTGAGCCGGGTGCTGCTCGCAGCCGCCATGTGCGTCACCGTGACAGCGGCGCAGGCGGCCGGCCCCGGCGATGCGCTGCGCACGAAATACGCGGCGCTTTCGGCCGAGTTGGAGCGCAACGCGTTCCAGCGGCCGCTCGTGATCCGCTCCAGCCATGGCGCGGGCAACCTGCGCGGCGAGGTGTACGCCGTCGTCGATCACCCGTTCGGCACCGTCGAGCGGGCGCTGCGCGCGGCGGACCAGTGGTGCGAGGTATTGATCCTGCCGTTCAACGTGAAGCATTGCCGCGCCGGCCGCGAGGCGGACGCGCAGAAGCTTGCGCTGCACATCGGGCGCAAGCATGACCAACCGGTGTCCAGCGCGTACCAGGTGAATTTCGCCTATCGTCTGGCCGCCGCCAGCCCGGAGCACCTGGAGGTCCTGCTGACTGCGCCGACCGGTCCGATGGGCACGCACGACTACCGCATCAGCTTCGAGGCGGTGGCGCTCGATGCGAAGCGCTCGTTCATGCACATCTCGTATTCCTACGGATTCGGCTTCGCGGCCCGTCTGGCGATGAAGGGCTACCTCGGCACCGTCGGGCGCGACAAGATCGGCTTCACCGTCGTCGACCGCCGACCCGACGGACAGCCGGTGCATGTCGGCGACATGCGCGGGGTGATCGAGCGCAACACGATGCGCTACTACCTCGCGATCGACGCCTACCTCGACTCGTTGGCTGCGCCCCCGCACGAGCGGCGCGAGCGCCGCATGCGCGAGTGGTTCACCGCCACGGAGCGCTACCCGCGCCAGCTGCACGAAATGGAGCTGGCGGAGTACCTCTCGATGAAGCGCAAGGAAGTTGCGCGCCTGCGCGCGGACACGCACACCGCGAAAGCCGACTGAGGGTCACCTCCAAGCGTCGGTCTCCCGGCGACGGCCGGTTTCCACGCTCGATGCCCATGCACGATGGATCCGGGCATTCGCCGTGATGACGGGTCGGCGTGCCCTTTTCAGTGCAGGGGAACGCCGGTCTTCTGCTGCAGCTCCTCGCGGGTCACCCCCGGGGCCATCTCGACCACCTTCAGGCCCTCGGGCGTCACGTCCATCACCGCCAGGTCGGTGATGATGCGGTTGACCACCCCCACGCCGGTCAGCGGCAGCGTGCACTTGGGCAGGATCTTGAGGTCGGTGCTCCCGTCCTTCTTCTTGGCGACGTGCTCCATCACCACGATGCAGCGTTCGACGCCGGCCACCAGGTCCATCGCGCCGCCCATGCCCTTG
The DNA here is from genome assembly GCA_036401155.1 of Piscinibacter sp. GTDB lineage: Bacteria > Pseudomonadota > Gammaproteobacteria > Burkholderiales > Burkholderiaceae_C > Albitalea. The sequence continues at coordinate 7,494 of DASWVR010000266.1, forward strand.
ACCATCTTGCCGGGGATCATCCAGTTCGCCAGGTCGCCCTTTTCACTGACCTGCATCGCGCCGAGGATGCTGAGGTTGATCTTGCCGCCGCGGATCATCGCGAACGAATCGTGCGAGCCGAAGATCGACGAGCCGGGGATGGTCGTCACCGTCTGCTTGCCGGCATTGATGAGGTCGGCGTCGACTTCGTCGTCGGTCGGGAACGGGCCGATGCCCAGCATGCCGTTTTCGCTCTGCAGCCAGACCTCGATGTCCTTGGGCACGAAGTTGGCCACCAGCGTCGGGATGCCGATGCCGAGGTTGACGTAGTAGCCGTCCTTGAGTTCCTGCGCGGCCTTGGCGGCCATTTGATCTTGAGTCCAGGGCATGGTGAGTCTCCGGGGTTCGGTCAGGCGGTGCGGATCGTGCGCTTCTCGATGCGCTTCTCGGGGTGGGCGTTCACCACGATGCGGTGAACGTAGATGCCGGCCAGGTGCACGTCGTCCGGATCGATCTCGCCGACCTCCACCAGTTGCTCGACCTCGACCACGGTGATGTGGCCCGCCATCGCGGCCGCCGGGTTGAAGTTGCGCGCGGTGCGGCGGAACACGAGGTTGCCGCTGCGGTCGGCCTTGTGGGCCTTGACGAGCGACACCTCAGGCTTCAATGCACGTTCCATCACGTACAGGTGGCCGTCGAACTCGCGCGTTTCCTTGCCTTCGGCGACGATGGTGCCGACCCCCGTGCGGGTGAAGAAGGCCGGGATGCCGGCCCCGCCCGCACGCAACTTCTCGGCCAGGGTGCCCTGCGGCGTGAACTCGAGCTCGAGCTCGCCCGCCAGGTACTGGCGCTCGAACTCCTTGTTCTCGCCCACGTAGCTGGAGATCATCTTCTTGATCTGCCGCGTCTCCAGCAGCTGGCCGAGCCCGAAGCCGTCGACCCCCGCGTTGTTGGAGATCACCGTCAGGTTCTTCACGCCCGTGTCGCGCAGCGCCGCGATCAGCGCCTCGGGAATGCCGCACAGGCCGAAGCCGCCGACTGCCAGCAACTGGTCGTCCTTGACGATTCCCTTGAGCGCTTCGGCCGCGCTCGGATACACCTTGTTCATTCGCCGTCTCCGCGTGGATTTGATCGAAGCCGGGAGCGTACTACGTAACCCATTAAGTAGCGTTACGTAGAATTGACTAAACCGCCTCCGGAGAAGCCCGAGTTGAGCGAAACGTCGCAGTTGCTGGACTACCGCACCGCGTTCGACATGGCGCCGATCGGCCTCGTGATCTCCCGCAACCGCCTGATGGTCGACTGCAACCAGCAGGTGCTCGACATGTTCGGCGCCACGCGTGAGCAGCTGGTCGGCCAATCCTTCGAGGTGCTGTACCCGACCCATGACGAATTCGAGCGCACCGGCGCGCGCATCGTCGCGAGCCTCAACGCAAGCGGCTGGTATGCCGACGAGCGGGTGATGAAGCGCACCGGCGGGGCGCGCCGGGGCGAGCTGTTCTGGTGCCACGTGTCGGGCCGCGCGCTCGACCCGCGACAGCCGCACGCGGCCGGCATCTGGAGCTTCGAGGACTTGTCGGCGCGGCGCCAGCTGAAGGCCGACCTGACCGCGCGCGAACGCGAAATCGCGGCGCTGCTGATCGAAGGGCTCACCAGCAAGCAGATCGGTCGTCGGCTGGAGATCAGCCCGCGCACCGTCGACGTCTACCGGGCGCGCCTGATGCGAAAGTACGATGCGGCGACGACGCCGCTGCTGGTGCAGAAGCTGCTGAGCGCCTGAGCCGTCATCCCGGCGAATGCCGGGAACCACGGGTGGCCGTGGCGGCATGCGTGGATCCCGGCATCCGCCGGGATGACATCAGAAGACCGCCCGCAGCCAGTCGGGCAGCGGCACGGACTGCTGCTTGGGGAAATCGATCCATACCGTCGTCGCGCCGCCGGTCGCGTACAACACACCCGGCTCGTCGGTGCGCTCCAGCGTGATGAAGGTGTCGAAGCTCGTGCGCCCGGGGTTGGCGACGTAGTGCTTCGCGAGCACGTCGCCGGGGTACTCCAGCTGGCGGATGAAGTTGCAGAAGGCGTTGACGATCACCGGCCCCTGCCCGCGCGGATCGGGCGCCCCGCCCAGCTTGTGCAGCCATTCGATGCGAATGATCTCGAAGTACCGGAAGTACAGCGTGTTGTTGACGTGGCCCATCGCGTCCATGTCGCCCCAGCGAAGCGGGATGACCATCTCGTACACGAGCTTCTTCTCGTCGGGAATGTCGATGCGCATGGGTCGCGTTCGTTTCGTTCGATGAGGCCGTTCAGGCAGATCGGTTGACGCCCAGCTCGGCGTACAGCCGCTCGACCAGGCCGCGCAGTTCGTCGAGTTCGGCCTGCATCGCCGCCTGGCGCGACTTCAGCGTCGCGAGTTCGCTGGCGGCGACGAAGTCCTCGGCATCCACCGAGGCGGCCAGCGCGCCCGCGTCGACCGCGCCGCACAGCAGATGCGCCCAGCGCGGTTCGCGCGCGCCTGCGGCACGCGGCAGCTTGACCACGAGCGGGCCACCCTTCTCCGGCGAGCGCTCGGCCAGTTCGACAAGGAAGGCCTCGACCGAGGAGACGTCGGCGAATCGGTGCAGCCGCTCGCAGTTCATGCGCAGTTCGGCGCTGGTCTGCGGCCCGCGCAGCATCAGCACCGCAAGCACCGCGACCGATTGCGAGGGCAGCGCCAGCGCCCGCCCGAGGTTGTGCTCGTAGCGGCTGACCCGCGAGCCGCTCGATTCGAAGGCGAGGTTGAGTGATTTGAGTGCATCCACCGCCACCTGCACCTCGGCCTCGGTCGCGTTGAGCACGGGGTCGCGCGCGGTCTTCTGGTTGCAGCCCGAAACCAGCGCGTTCAAGGACAGCGGATAGCTGTCCGGCACGGTGTGCGCCTTCTCGATGAGGACGCCCAGCACGCGGGCTTCGAGGAGAGACAGCTCTCTCACGGCCGCCGCCGGGCCGCCCCAAGGCGGCCGTGCGCCCCCTCGGGGGGCAGGAGCGAAGCGACGTGGGGCTTCATCACGGCCGGCGCCGGGCCGCCCCAAGGCGGCCGTGCGCCCCCTCGGGGGGCAGGAGCGAAGCGAC
>DASWVR010000267.1:0-6591 GCA_036401155.1 Piscinibacter sp.
ACCGCCTGGCGCGCAGCAGCGCGCACGCACCGCTGGGCGCCGACGAGCCCGCTGCGGCGGCCGAGAGTCAGGTCGACTACCTGCGCTTCGCCGAGACCCTGACGGAGCTGATCGCCAAGGAACTGGGGCTGCGCGGCTTCACGCTGACGCTGGCGGTCGAAAAGGCAAACACCCCCGAGGCGCTGAAGGACGTGGCCAAGCGGACCATCGAGCAGATTCGCGAGAAGAAGGGCGCGTCGGCCGCGGAAGCGGCGCGGCGCGCGCTGTTCCCGCGCTGAGCGGCTGACACCTTGCGCGGCCTGCGCGCTCGGCTAGCGCCGCTGGCGCCCTACACTGCCGCGCACCATGCCTGCCCGACTCCACATCGATCGTCCGCTGTCTGCCGGAGAAATCTTCTCGCTGCCGCCCGGCGCGGCCCGCCATGTGCAGGTGCTGCGGCTGCAGCCCGGCGCCCCGCTGACCCTGTTCGACGGCCGCGACGGCGAGTGGTCCGCCACCGTTCGCCGCATGGGCCGCAGCGACGTCGAGGTCGAGGTCGGCACGCATGAGGCGGTTGAGCGCGAACTGCCGTGCCATGTCACGCTCGCGCTTGGCATGCCGGCCAACGAGCGCATGGACAGCCTGATCGAGAAGGCGACCGAGCTCGGCGTCGCGGCCATCCAGCCCTTGCATTGCGAGCGCTCGGTGTTGCGGCTGAGCGCCGAGCGCGCGCACAAGAAGCTCGAGCACTGGCGCGGGGTGGCGGTGGCGGCGAGCGAACAGAGCGGACGCACGCGGGTGCCGCGGATTGCCGAGGTGATGTCCTTGCCGGGCTGGCTGGCGGCGCTCGCCGATGCGGGTGGTGGCGCGCAACGCTTGGTGCTGAGCCTGCGTGAAGCGACGCCGTTTCGACCGCCGGCGGCACTCGAGCGTGCCGTCTTCCTCAGCGGTCCCGAAGGCGGCCTGAGCAGCGCGGAGGAGGATGCGGCACGGGCAGCCGGCTTTCAGCCGGTGTCGCTCGGGCCGCGGGTGCTGCGGGCCGATACGGCGCCGCTCGCGGTGCTGGCCGCCATCGGACTGGCGAGCTCGGACTGAGCGTACGCAGCGCGCGACGGCGCGCGCTCAGCGGCTGTGAAGCATGGGCTGCCTCACAGCCGTCGGTCTTCCGCTGAGCGAGCCGCCTGCGCTGCACGATTGCGCAGGTGCTTCGCTCCGCTGCTCAGCGCATCGTGCCGGCCACGAGGTCGAAGCGGAACAGCCGGCACTCGATCGGCCCGTTCCACATCGGCACACGCCGGCTTTCCTTCAGCCGCATCTCGCTCGGCAGCCGCATGTCGGGGCTCAGCACGTAGGCCGTCCAGCCGGCGGGGTGATGCGTGTAGGCGCGTTTCCAGTGCGAGGCGAGGCGCGCGAAGAAGTCTTGCGGCGTGTCACGATCCTGCGCCGACGGCCGCGCCGCCTTGCCGCCGACCTCGATGCGCTCGCCGTAGGGCGGATTCAGCATCAGCGTGCCGGGCAGGTCGGGCGGCAGCGCCGGCGCCGGGCGCTCCAGCGCGTCGCCGCCGTGGAAGGTGATGGCGGCTTCGACGCCGGCACGCTGCGCATTGCGGCGCGCGAAGTCGACCATGCGGAAGGACACGTCGCTCGCGACGATCGGCACCGCGCTTGCATGGATGCGCGACTGCGCATGGCTCCTCAGGCGCTGCCACTGCGCGCGCATCTCGGGGCTCGCGAAGGGCAGCAGCCGCTCGAAGGCGAAGCGGCGCTTCAGGCCGGGCACGATGCCGCAGGCAATCTGCGCGGCTTCGATGGCGATGGTGCCGGAGCCGCAGCAGGGGTCGTGCAGGGCGCCGCCGTGTTCGGGTGTGCCGCGCCAGCCGGCGGCGGCGAGCATGGCGGCTGCCAGCGTCTCCTTCAGCGGCGCATCGCCCTTGTCTTCGCGCCAGCCGCGCTTGAACAGCGGCTCGCCGGAACTGTCGATGTACAAGGAGGCCCGCTCGGGGCCGAGGTACAGCACCAGCGGCAGATCGGGGCGCTGCGTGTCGACGCTCGGGCGCTCGCCGGTCGCCTCGCGCATCACGTCGCACACCGCGTCCTTGATGCGCAGCGCGGCGAAGTTCAGGCTCTTCAGCGGACTGCGCTGCGCGGTGGTGTCCACCCGCAGCGTGTGCTGCGGCGTGATCCACTGCGTCCAGTCGACGCTGCGGCCGAGTTCGTAGAGGTCGTTTTCGTCGTGGTAGGCGCCTTCTCCCACCTCGACCAGCACGCGCTGCGGCAGCCGGCACTCCAGGTTCAACTGCATCACCTCGTCGGGCCCACCCTCGAGGGAGACGCCGCCGCGCGCCTTGTGCACGGGTACGTCCGGCAAGATGCGTTGTACTTCGTCGGCGAGAAAGCCCTCGACGCCGGCGGCGCAGGGCAGGAACAGCGGCAATGCCATCACATCGCCTTGCGCAGGTTGGCCGGCCCGATCTTCAGCGCTTCGCGGTACTTGGCGACGGTGCGGCGCGCCACCTGAATGCCCTGCTCCTCGAGCATCTGCGAGAGCTGGCTGTCCGACAGCGGCTTGGCCGGGTCTTCGGCCGACACCAGCTGCTTGATCAGCGCGCGCACCGCGGTGCTCGACGCGTTGCCGCCCGCCTCGGTGTTGAGCGAGGAGCCGAAGAAATACTTCAGCTCGAAGGTGCCGAAGGGCGTCGACATGTACTTGGCGGTGGTCACGCGCGAGATCGTCGACTCGTGCAGTCCCAGCTCGTCGGCGATCTCGCGCAGCACCAGCGGCTTCATCGCGATCTCGCCGTGGGTGAAGAAGCTCTTCTGGCGCTCGACGATGGCCTGCGACACGCGCTGGATGGTGTCGAAGCGCTGCTGGATGTTCTTCATGAACCAGCGCGCCTCCTGCAACCGAGAGCTGAGTCCGGGACCGCTGCCGTTGGCCGCGCCGCGGGTCTGGCGGATCGCCTGCGCGTACAGGTCGTTGATGCGCAGCTTGGGCATCACGTCCTGGTTGAGCACGACCTTCCAGTTGCGGCCGGCCTTCTGCACCACCACGTCGGGCACGATGATGTTGGCCTCGGCGCGCGCGAAAGGCCGCGCCGGCTTGGGCTCGAGCGAGGTGATCAGCGCCTGCGCCTCCTTGAGCAGCGCCTCGTCGGCGCCGGTGGCGGCCATCAGCCGCTTCAGGTCGCGCCGCGCGAGCAGCTCCAGGTGCTGCTTGCAGACCATGATCGCGATCATCTGCGCCTCGCTGCGCGGCATCAGGCGCAGCTGCAGGATCAGGCACTCCGACAGCGAGCGCGCGCCGACGCCGGTCGGCTCCATGCTCTGCAGCCACTTGAGCGCGCACTGCAGGCGTTCGAGCAGCTCGGCGCGGGTTTCGTCGTCCTCGTCGCCGGCGAGTTCGGCGGCGATCTCCTCCAGCGTGTCGGCGAGGTAGCCGTCCTCGTTCAGCGACTCGATCAGCACGTGCAGGGCGGCCGCGTCTTCGGGCGACAGCCGCATGCCGGGCAACTGCTCGCGCAGGAACTCCTGCAGCGTCTGCGCCGCCGGGTTGCGGTCCTGCGGGTCGAAGTCCTCGTTGTCGGCGCTGCCCGTGCCGCTGCCGCTGGGCGTTTCGCGGATGCCGTCGAAATCGTCGCGCTCGGTGCCGTTTTCCCAATCCTCGCGCTCGGTCGCGCCGAACTCGGCGCTGTCGACGCCGGGGGTGTCCTCGGCCGTGCCGCTGGCGGCTTCGCCGGCCGCCTCGGTCTCGCGTTCGCCGGCCCGCTCGGCGGGGCTCGATCGTTCGGCCAGCGGCTCGAACACCGGCGTGTTGTCTTCCTCGGCTTCCAGGAACGGGTTCTGTTCGAGCATCTGCTCGACTTCCTGGTGCAGCTCGAGCGTCGACAGCTGCAGCAGCCGGATCGACTGCTGCAGCTGCGGCGTGAGCGCCAGGTGCTGCGAGAGGCGGACTTGCAACGACGGCTTCATGCGGCTCTCGTCATCGCGTCACATGCGGAAGTGTTCGCCGAGATAGACCTTGCGCACATCCGGGTTCTCGACGATCTCGACCGGCGTGCCTTCGGCCAGCACGCGGCCCTCGCTGATGATGTAGGCGCGGTCGCAGATGCCCAGCGTCTCGCGCACGTTGTGGTCGGTGATCAGCACGCCGATGCCGCGTGCCTTCAGGAAGCTGATGATGCGCTGGATCTCGATCACCGCGATGGGGTCGACGCCGGCGAACGGCTCGTCGAGCAGGATGAAGCGCGGCTGGGTGGCCAGCGCCCGCGCGATCTCGACACGTCTGCGCTCGCCGCCCGACAGCGCGGGCGCCGGCGAGTGGCGCAGCTTCTCGATGCTGAGGTCGTGCAGCAGCCCGTTCAGCAACTCCTCGATCAGTTGGGGCTTGAGCGGCTTGCCCTGCGCGTCGAGCTGCAGCTCCAGGACCGCGCGGATGTTCTCCTCGACGGTCAGCTTGCGGAAGATCGACGCTTCCTGCGGCAGATACGACAGACCGAGCCGCGAGCGCCGATGGATCGGCAGCCGCTCGACGGCCTCGCCGTCGATGGTGATCTCGCCGGCGTCGGCACGCACCAGCCCCACGATCATGTAGAAGCTCGTCGTCTTGCCGGCGCCGTTGGGCCCGAGCAGGCCGACGACCTCGCCCGCATCGACGGCCAGGTGCACGTCCTTGACCACCTTGCGCACGCCGTAGGTCTTCTGCAGCCCCTGGGCCGACAGCCGGCCCACGGTGCGCGGCGCCGCCGCGACAGCCGCTGCCGCCGCGCTCACTGCAGCCCCGCCCGCAGGCGGTGGTTCGTCTGCGGGGTTCTCACTTCTTGTCCCCGAGCGAGGTGCTGGGCTTGAGCGGAACGCCGGCCGCCGAGGCCGCTGCGGCCGCCGCCGGGGTGCCTTCGCGCGGCGTCAGCACGGCGCGCACGCGCCCGCCGGGGCTTCCCGGGGTCGGTCCGGGGCCGCCGGAGACGCTGAACACCTCGGTGGTGTTGTCGTAGGTGATCAGGCTGCCGGTGATTTCGTCGCCGATGGTGGCGCCGCGCAGGCGCCGCACGATCGCGTTGTCGACAAAGCGAACCGTGTCGGCCCTCTCCTCGTATTCGAGCCGGTCGGCTTGGCCGTCGATGTACTCGTCGACGCCGTCGCGCTTCTGGCGGAACGTGGCGGGCTGGGCCTTGCTGCCCAGCGCAATCGCGGTATAGAAGCCGTCCGGGCTCTCGCGCACTTCGACGCGGTCCGCCTTGATGACGATGCTGCCCTTGGTGATGATCACGTTGCCGCTGAAGACGATCACCTGCTTGAGCAGGTCGAAGGTGCCCTGGCGGTCGGCCGCAACATTCAGCGGCTTGGTCCGGTCGGCCCTTTCGGCCTGCGCCGGTTGAGCGAGCGTCAACGCCAAAAGCGCCGCGGGAGCGGCCCGGCAGACGCCTTTCAGCAGGGGGAAGCGCAGTTGTGTCATAGAGGCATGAAACTTGCAGGCCATTCTAGCCCGAAGACTTTCATGCCGATGGAGAAAAGCGGGAATTCGCCGCCGAATGTCCCGTTTCGACGCGCCTTCAGCCGCCCTTGCGAGCGCGCTGGATCAGGTGGTCGGCCACCGCCAGCGAGGCGTCGAGGCTGCCGGCCAGCGTGCCCGAGGTATAGAACTTTCCATGCACGCCGATCGCCGGCACGCCGTCGATCTTGTAGTCGGCGGCGGCCTTGGAGGCCTGGCGCACCTTGGTCTGCACGCTGAACGAGTTGTACTGGTCCATGAACTTGGCGCTGTCGACGCCGTTCTTCTGCATGAACGCGGCGATCTCGGCCGGTTTGTCGAGCCGCTGGCGCTCGCTGTGGATGGCGTAGAACACCTTGCGGTGCATCGTCGGGATCAGCCCCATGGCTTCGAGCGCGTAGTAGATCTTCTGGTGCGCGACGAACGGCTCCTCGCGGAAGGCGACCGGCACGCGGCGGAAGGCGACGTCGGCGGGCAGCTTCTTGGTCCAGGCGTCCAGCGCCGGCTCGAACACGTTGCAGTGCGGGCAGCCGTACCAGAAGAACTCGATCACCTCGATCTTGCCCGCCGCGACCGGCACCGGCTGGCTCAGCTTGACGTAGTGCGTGCCTTCGACCGGCGCACCTTGCGCGAAGGCGGCGGGCAGGCCGGTGGCGGCCAGTCCGGCGACGGCCAGCTGGGCGGAGAACTCTCGACGATTCATTCTTGGTTCCTTGAAAGGCAGCGGTCCCGAAGCAGAGTGTGCTTCAGGCCGCCTGGTTCAACGTTGCACCCGCACCAGCGACGATTCCATGCCCGACGCTTCGAGCCTGTCCTTGGCGACGTCGGCGTCGTCCCTGCTCTCGAACGGACCGACCCGCACCCGGTACACCGTGCGTCCGGCCTGTTCGCGTTCCGTGACCTTGGCGCCCATGCCGAGCATCGCGAGCTTGGCACGCTGGGCTTCGGCGTCTTCCGGGCGCGCGAACGCGCCGACCTGGACGAAGTAACTGAACGGATCGGTGCCCGGTTTGGTGGACGCGCGCGGTGCCGTCGCCGTCTGTGTGGCGGGCGGCTTGTCGCCCAGGATCTCCGCCGGGTCGCGCCGGGCTGCGGCGGGCGAAGGCCCGGGCGCCGCGGCCACC
>DASWVR010000268.1:0-16760 GCA_036401155.1 Piscinibacter sp.
CGGCCACGCTGCCCACCGCGGCGCCTGCGGCCACCGCGCCGGCGGTGGCACCGGCGGCCGTGCCCACCGGGTGCGCGCCGAGCGGGTTGCGGTCGTCGTCTCGATCGCGATCGACGGGAACTTTCACTTCGCCCTTGGCGACGGGTCTGTCCTGGTTCATGACGGTCTCCTGTTCATGACGATGGGCTCGCCGCAGAAGATGGCGAGGTATCTCGATTTCACGCGCAGCGGCCGCCGCTGCCCATCGGCGCGTGTCGCTTGCTGCTGTAGGCCGGCTCCGACCCGCATGCGGTCCGAGCCCCCTCACCGTGTCGTGGCCACGCTGCGCAGCCCCGGCAGCAGCCTGTCGATTTCACGTTCGATGGCGCGCAGGTTCAGCGGCTTGCCGAGCGCGCCGTCCATGCCCGCCTCGCGACAGGCCGGGCCGATGGTGGCGAGCGTGTCCGCCGTCGCGGCGACGATCGGAAAGTGCGCCAGCGTGCCCTCGTGCTGCATGCGGCGCAGGCGGCGCGTGGTCTCCAGCCCGTCCATGCCGGGCATGTGCACGTCCATCAGGACCCATTGCGGCAGGTGCGTGCGGCAGCGTTCGATGCCTTCCTCGCCGCTGCGCGCGGTCTGCACGTCGAAGCCCGCGAGTTGCAGCAGGCCGCTGGCCACCAGCAGGTTGACCTCGTTGTCGTCGACCACCACGGCACGCGGCCGGCCGAGCCATCCGCTGGAGATCAGCGCCGCGGGCTGCGTGTCGTCGGCCAATCGTTCGCGCCGCGACACCTGCTGCGTCAGCGCGAGCAGATCGGCGGGGCTGAATGGCCAGGGACGGCATTCGACGTCGCCGGGCATCGCGGCGTGCTCCAGCGCGCCGAGAATCAGCGGCACGTCGGCGCCGAGCAGCGGCCGCAGCGGCTGCAGGTCTTCGGCCTGGAGCTCGTCGGACGCGATGCCGACGACGAGCGCCGGTGCGGCGGCGGGCCCGCCTTCGCGCAGTTGCTGCACCGCCTGCCGCGCCGACTCGACGTGCGCCGTGCGCCAGCCGAGCCGCTGCAGGCGGCGCGCGAGCGACCACGAGGCCTGCGGCGTGCTGCTGAGCAGCCAGGCTGTGGCGCCGCCGGCGCTGGGCAACGGCACGGCGGGCTGCAGCCGCGCCGGCATGACCAGATCGAGCGCGAACAGGATGCCCTGATCGCCCTCGGCGCCGAAGGAGATGGGCGCGCCGGTGATCGGACAGACGCCGTGCGCGACGCGCGAGCCCGGTGGCGCGTCGGTTGCCGGACAGCGCTCGGCCAGTTCCAGCTGCCGCAAAGCGTTGCTCAGCTCGTCGGGAGTGACGCAGCCGCCCGTGCCGGCGATGCTGATCGACACGTCGGCCAGGCCGCCGTCGTTCCAGCCCGCGTGGGCGGTGATGAACAACGAACCTTCGTCCACCATCGTGACGGCGGCGTGCGAGAGCCGCGACAGCGCGCGCCGCAAAGCCGGCTCGTCGGCGTCGACATCGATCGGCGGGCCGCGGCAGTCGAAGAGCACCAGCAGTCCGCGTCCCCACGCGAGGCGCACGGCCTCGCGGGCGCTGCAGGTGAAGAAGTCGGCGAAGTCCACGGGTTGGCCTTGACGCGGCGCGCTGCGGGATCGCCGCGGCGCACCGATCCCGGGCAACGGCAATGAGTGTGCCCGCCGCGCCGGCGAAGGCGTCAGGGCTGCAAGCCTGACGCGCCGCGTGTGGGCCGGATGCCTTCGCCGCGCGCGCCGCTGTCGAGCCTGCTCAGGGATTCGGTGGCGATCAGCGGATCGTCGATGCCGACGGCAATGAGCATCGTGCGTGGCGGGTCGACAGCAGGCGTGTGCTCTGCGGTCTCGGCCGGCAGCGCTGCGTCGGCAGGCCCGGGCTGGCCGGAGCAGCCCGCAGTGGCGATGGCGCAGACGAGCGAGATCGAGCGATGGGCATTCATGGGCGTGGGCGCGCGCGACAGCGCCCACGAACCTGAGGCAGACAACGTGCCCGCCGGGAAGTGGTCTCGGCGGGCATGACGGCTGCTTGTTCACGGCACGAGCCCGGGCAGCGGCTCGGGGCGCAAGTCGCCGACAGGAGGACCATGAAAGATCCGGATCCGCGAGACAAGGAAGCGAAGAGACTCGAAGGCAAGGCGCGGCAGCCGGGAGCGAAGGTGCCGACCTACCAGGAACTGCTCGACGAGGCGCTGGACGAAACCTTTCCGGCGAGCGACCCGATCTCGCCGAGTGCGGCGATGCATGCCGAACGCCGGGTCGCTACCGGCAAGGATGACGTGGACTGGAAGCTGAAGCCCGGCGCGGCGTGTCCGCCCGCCGGCGAAGCCGGCACGTCCAAACGCAAGCCGAAGGCGGCGCGCAAGAAGGCCTCGGCGCCGCGTTGAGGCATGAAGAAGGCGCCACGGGGACGCCTGAGCAGGAACGCTCGATGAATGGCAGTGAAGGCGGGTCCGTGCCCGCCTTGCACGCGCCTCGAGGTCAGTTGCTCGCGGCGCTCGCGGCGGGAGACGCCTCGGTCGGGCTGGTCGACATCGTTCCTGCCGGGCTGCCGGTGGTGCCCGACTGCGACGGATTGGTCGTGTCGGCACTGGTGCTCGACCCGGTGCCCGAGGTGCTGGTGCCGGTGCTGCTGCCGGCCGTCGTGCCGGCGGTGCTGTCCGGAGTCTCTTCACGCTGTTGGCAAGCGCTCAACGAGACGGCGGCGGCGAAGGCTACGGCGCTAATCTGCGCAATTTTGAGAACGTTCATCCTGAATTTCCTTGTAAGAATGCTCCGCGAGGGAGCGGCGAGCGATTGCGGTTCACCACGAGCGGCGAAGGGACTCGCTCCGTGGTGGGCCGAGCGTTCCGCGGGCAGTATGCATGCCTGACACGGTACCCAAAGGTGACATGCGTGACGGAAGCGTCACGAACGAATCGCTCAATGCGCGTGCCTGGTCTGTCGTGGTGATCGACTACGGCTTCGCTCTGCCCAGCCGATGGGCACCGCGCTTGCCGTCCAGTCGGTGCGGCCGTGGAGCGTTGCTCCGCGACCGAACCGCCGCAAGGCATTCCCCAGTCACCACCTAGGAGTTCACGATGGCTTCCAGCAATCAAGGCACCGGCAAGCAGGGCCAGAACCAGGGCGATCAATCGCAGACCAACGAACGTGGCCAGGCGAACAGCGGCCAGCGCGGACAAACCGGCTCGCCGAGCCCGACCGGCTTCGAACAGGACGTGGATCAGGGCGAGCGCAGCGGCATGGGCCAGCGCAGCGATCAGGACCGCAGCGGCGCGCAGGACGGCCGGCGCAGCGACCGCGACGACCTCGGCCAGCAGCGCGAACGCAGCGGCGCGCAAGGCGGCTTTGGCCAAGGCAGCGAAGGCGGCATGAGCGAAGAGGGCGAGCGCGGCCTGCAAGGCGGGCGCAGCGGGCAGGGCGACCAGAGCGACCTGGATCAGGGCAGCAGCGGCCAACGCGGCAGCGGCAGCGGCCAGAGCGGCCGCAGCCGTTGACGGCTTGCGACTGAGCGAATGAGCCACTGAGGGGAGCGGCCACGGCCGCTCCTGCGTCGATCAAGACCTTCGACGACCTTCGCCGCCATGCCGCACGAACCATTCACGGCGCTCGAGCAGGACCAGCTCGACTGGATCAGCCGCTTTGCCGACCGGCTGCGCCTGCAGCGGCGCGAGTTCGCGGACGAGAACCGCAGCCACGACGCGAACGAGATTGCGCGCAGCCTGTGGGAGCAGCCGGAGTGGCGCGCGCTCGACCCGCACGCCGCCGCCGAGCGCTGGACGGCGCAGCAAGCCCGACGCTGAACCTGTCCTCCCGATGGCCAACCGGGTGGGCAGGACCGCGCGCGCCCATTTTTTTGGATGAAGTATATATATCATGAGATGATGCATATACTTCATCAATGTGGTCCGTTCTCATCGTCACCCTGCCCACGCAGCCGGGCGCCGTGCGGCTGCGCATCTGGCGCGCGCTCAAGGCACTCGGCTGCGGCGCACTGCGCGACGGCGCGTACGTGCTGCCGTCGTCGCACGCGGGCGAACTCGACAAGCTGGCCGAGGAGGTGAGGGCGCACGCCGGCAGCGCTTCGGTGCTGGAGCTGCGCAGCCGCACGCCGGAGCAGGAGGCGGAGATCGGCGCGCTGTTCGACCGCGCGGCGGCCTACGGCGAATGGCGCGGTTCGCTGCAGCAGCTGCGCGCTGAACTTGCGTCGCTCGGCGAAACCGAGGCGCGGCGGCGCCTGCGCGCCGTGGCCGAGGCGTTGCAGGCAATCGTGCGCATCGACTACGTGCCGGGCACCGCGCAGCAGCAGGCGCAGGCCGATCTCGCCGCCTTGCGGCTCGAGCTCGATGCGCGCTTCTCGGCCGACGAACCGCATGCCGGCATCGGCGCGGTCAAGCGGCTCGATCGGCGCAAGTACAGCGCCCGGCGCTGGGCCACGCGAGCGAGGCCCTGGGTCGACCGGCTGGCATGCTGCTGGCTGATCGTGCGCTTCATCGACCCGCAGCCGAGCTTCGTCTGGCTCGACGACGTGGCGAAGCTGCCGCGCGGCGCGGTCGGCTTCGATTTCGATGGTGCCGCGTTCACGCACGTCGACACGCTGGTGAGCTTCGAGGTGATGATGGCGAGCTTCGGCCTGGACGACGACCTGCCGCTGCAGCGAATCGCCGCGGCCGTCCACTACCTCGACGTCGGCGGCATCCCCGCGCCCGAGGCCGCGGGGCTCGAGACCATCCTGTGCGGCCTGCGCGACCTGCATGCCGACGACGACGCGCTGGTCGCGGCAAGCAATACCGTGTTCGATGCGATGTACGCGGCGCACGCTGCCCAGGGTGAGCGTCGATGAGACATGCTGCTTCGACCGCGACACCGCTGGACGGCGCTGCCGAGGCACCGGCACCTGTCCCTTTCGCCGAGGCATTCTGGTTCTGGCTCAAGCTCGGGTTCATCAGCTTCGGCGGGCCGGCCGGGCAGATCTCGATCATGCACAGCGAGCTGGTCGAGCGGCGGCGCTGGATCAGCGAGAAGCGCTTCCTGCATGCACTCAACTACTGCATGGTGCTGCCCGGTCCCGAGGCGCAGCAGCTCGCCACCTACATCGGCTGGCTGATGCACCGCGGCTGGGGCGGCATCGTGGCGGGTGCCCTGTTCGTGCTGCCCTCGCTGTTCATCCTCATCGCGCTGTCGTGGATCTACATCGCCTTCGGCGACGTGCCGGCCGTGGCGGGCCTGTTCTACGGCATCAAGCCGGCGGTGACGGCGCTCGTGCTGCACGCGGCGCACCGCATCGGCACGCGCGCGCTGAAGAACGGCTGGCTGTGGGGCATCGCGGCGGCGGCCTTCGTCGCGATCTTCGCCTTCGACGTCCCGTTCCCGCTGATCGTGCTGGCAGCGGCGCTGATCGGTTATGGGGGCGGGCGCGCCGCGCCGCGCGTGTTCACCGTCGGCGGCGGCCATGGCGCCGCGCAGGCGGGCTACGGGCCGGCCATCATCGGCGACGACACGCCGCCCCCGCCCCATGCCGCCTTCTCGCGTTCGCGCCTGGTCGGGGTTGTGCTGAGCGGCGCGGGCCTGTGGCTTGCGGCGATGGCGCTGCTCGTCGCCCAGGGAGGCTTGCACTCGACGCTCACGCAGATGGGCTGGTTCTTCAGCAAGGCCGCGCTCGTCACCTTCGGTGGCGCCTACGCCGTGCTGCCCTACGTGTACCAGGGCGCGGTCGAGCAGCATCAATGGCTGTCGGGCGCGCAGATGATCGACGGGCTCGCGCTCGGCGAAACGACGCCCGGCCCGCTGATCATGGTGGTCGCCTTCGTCGCCTTCGTCGGCGGCTGGTTGCAGCAGGTGCTCGGACCGCAGGCGCTGTTCATGGGCGGCGCGCTGGCGGCCGTCGTGGTGACGTTTTTCACCTTCCTGCCGTCGTTCGTGTTCATTCTGGCGGGCGGCCCGCTGGTCGAGTCGACGCACGGCAACCTGAGGTTCACCGCGCCGCTGACGGCGATCACGGCGGCCGTGGTCGGCGTGATCCTCAACCTCGCGCTGTTCTTCGCCTACCACGTGCTGTGGCCGCAGGGTTTCGGCGGGCACTTCGATCTGGTCTCGGCGCTGATCGCCGCGGCGGCGGGGGCGGCGCTGTTCCGCTTCAAGGTCGGCGTGATGCCGCTGCTCGGCGCCTGCGCCGCGGTGGGCCTGGCCGTCACGCTGCTGCAACCCTTGCTTCGATGAGGAGAGATCACATGGACACCGAGATGCACCCCGCGATGGCGCTCGCGCTCAGCGCCTGCTTCGGCAGCGTCGCGCAGTGGCGCGAGCGCTGCGTGGCGCTGGCGCCGACACCCGGTTCTCCGGTGCGCCTGTGTTTCGACTCGGCAAGCGCCAGCCTCGTGGTCGCACGGCGTGGCGATGCACCAGGCGACGATGACGGCGTCGAACTGCTGTCGATCGAGGCGCCATCGGCGCTGGGCGATATCGACTGGGAAAGCGTCTATGAGCGCTACCAGCATGCGGTGCACGCCGCGAGCGCGGCGCTGGCCGCGGGCGCCGACGCGGCGGAGCGCGCGCTGGTGCTCGACGTGCGGCGTGCCGGCGTGTTCGAGCAGGCCGACACGATGATCCCCGGCGCCGCATGGCACGACCCCGCGCAGGTCGACGAGTGGTCAGCCGAGCTGCAGCCCGGCCGAGAGGTGCTCGTGTACTGCGTCTACGGCCACGAGGTCGGGCGACGCACGGCGATGCGGCTGCGCGCGCTCGGCGTCGACGCGCACTTTCTGGAAGGCGGCATCGACGGCTGGCAGCGCGCCGGCCGCCCGCTGCGCATGAAAGGAGAGACGACATGAAATGGGTGACCCGTGAGCGGCCGAAGATCGACCGCATCGCCTGCCCGTGGCTGATCGCGCGGTTCATCGACCGCGAGCCCGAGTTCATCTACGTCCCGCCCGCCGACGTGCTGAGGGTCGCGCAGGAGCGCGACGCCGTGCCCTACGACATCCCCGGCGTGGAGATGTCGCATGAAGGCGAGCGCTGCAGCTTCGATGCCTTCCTGGCGAAGTACCGCCTCGACGACCCCGCGCTGCAGCAGCTGGCGCTGATCGTGCGCGGCGCCGACACCTCGCGGCTCGATCTGACGCCGCAGTCGGCGGGCCTGTATGCGCTGTCGCTGGGCCTGTCGAAGAACTTCGCCGACGACCACCAAATGCTCGCGCACGGCATGGTCATGTACGACGCGCTGTACGCATGGTGCGTCTCGTGCCAGCAGGAGACACACCGCTGGCCACCTGTGATGAACTGAGGGCTCGATGCCCGTCAGTGCGCGGCCGCGCTCGCGTGCGGCCGCCATGCGCCCTCGGGCTGGCGCAGCCGATCGGCGACGATCGACAGCACCTTCGGGTTCCAGCCGAGTCCGCAGTGGCTGCCGTCGACCTCGATGTTCTCGACGTGCGGCAGCGGCTCGGGGTTGAGGCAGGCCTGCCACGCGACCACACCGTCGGTGCGGCTGTAGATCGACGTGGTCGGCACCGCGGGCGGCGTGCGCAGCCGCTCGACCAGCGCCTCGTCGAGTGCCGGCTTCTGGCCGTTGACGAGGCGGTAGACCCACGCCACGTTCGTCTGCTCGGCGGTGCCGGCGAAGGGGGTGCCGATCGTCACCACCTGGCGAACGCGGCGCGGCAGCTTCTTCGCGAGCTCGCGTGCATAGATGCCGCCCAGGCTCCAGCCGACGAGGCTCACGCTGTCGTCGTGCTCCGAGGTCAACTCGCAGACGTGGCGCGACAACTCGTCCAGCCAGAAGCCCTTCAGCGGACCGATCGAGTGGCGGTCGGTGGCCAGGCCCGGAAAGATCACCACTGGGTGGCCGTCGCCTGCCGGCAGCGCGTCCTTGTTCATCAAGCGCATGCTCGCGTATTCGAGAACGGCGCGCAGCGGCTCGACACCCAGCAACGCGAGCGGCGGCGCGCCGTAAGACCCGTCGGGCGTGGTACTGCTCATCAAGCTTCCCCTTGAATCAACACGGTTGTGCAACGCAGCAATCGTGCATGTCGACGTGCGCGGGGGATAGTCGCGCGAGGCCGATTCGCGTGTGGGAAACGCCTGACGCTTCTCCGCAAATCCGGGTGCGGGGCGCAGCGTGTTTGTCTACTCCTCCGGCCGCAGCCAGATCCACCACCCCACTGCCAGCAGCAGCAGGGGCACCAAGAGCTGCAGCCATTGCGGCAGCGGCAGGAACCACAGCATCACCGCGCTGAAACTCATGCCGGCCGTCGCGAACCATTTGGCGCGGCGCGGCACGGCGCCTCGTTCGCGCCAGCGCACGATGTGCGGCCCGAACAGCTCGTGCGAGGTGAGCTGGTCGTCCAGCCACGGCCAGCCCCGGCTGGCCGCGGCGGCGGCCACGAGCAGGAACGGCACGGTCGGCAGCACCGGCAGCACGACGCCGACGATGGCGAGCAGCACGCAAATGACGGCGACCAGGCGCCAGACGATCACAGCCATGGAGGGCAATGATGCCTTGCTCGGGCGCAGACCCGAGCGTGAGCGCAAGGCCATGCGCAGGCTTGCTGCAAGGTTTGCGCGCGGTTTCGTGACGCCACACCGCTCGCCTGCGCAGCCGCATCTGTGCCCCGCCCGCGTTCCCCGGTGTGGCCACGCGTCGCTCCCGCCACTGCAAGGTATACACACTGCTGCACTGCGGCACGCTGCTTGCTGCCATTGCACCAGTCCAACGGAGGAACCCATGGCAGAAAGACCCGAACGCGAACCCGATGCAGGAACGGCGCCTGCGCTCCCGGCGTGGGCGTACAGCATGCGCCTGACCAAGGAGCAGCTCGCGGCCGCCGAGCGCACGCGCGAATACCACGTGCGCAAACTCCAGAGCCGCATCCCGGGCGAACACGCGGGCGACAACGGCGCACGCGCCGAGCACTGACCATCACAGCTGCGAGCCGATCACCGAGGCGAGTCTCTCCAGCGCCTTCTCGCGCCAGGGCCGGTGCTGCCAGTCTTGCAGCGTGATGCGCCGCGCGTGTTTCATGTCCTCCTCGAAGACGGCGATCTGCTGACGCGCGAAGTCGGCATCCAGCACGTTGAGGTTGGCTTCGTCGTTGAGGCTGAACGAGCGGTTGTCGAAGTTGGTCGAGCCGACGGAAACGAGCAGCCCGTCGGCCACCAGCACCTTGCAGTGGAACATCGTCGGCTGGTACTCGGCGATCTCGATGCCGGCGGCGAGCAGCGGTTCCCACAGCGCACGCGAGGCCTTGCGAACGGTCTCCGAGTCGATCTTGGTCCCCGGCGTGATGATTCGGACCTTCACGCCGCGCCGCGCGGCGGCCACGAGCGCCTCGATCGCCAGCTCGTCGGGGACGAAGTACGAACTCGACAAGTGGATGGTGTGGCGCGCCGCGGTGATCACCATCAGGTACATCAAGTGCATGCTCTCGCTGCCGCCCGACGGTGAACTGCTGAACATCTGCGCCAGCTGCGTGCCACGCGGCTCGAGCTGCGGGAAGTAGCTTTCGCCGTCGAGCACGCGCCCGGTGGCCTTGACCCAGTTGTCGTTGAACACGGCCTGCATCTGGGCCACGACCGGCCCTTGCGCGCGGAAGTGGGTGTCGCGCCAATGCTCCGCGTCCTGCGCGTTGCCGCGCCACTGGTCCGCGACGCCTACGCCTCCGGTGAAACCGACCAAGCCGTCGATCACCAGCACCTTGCGGTGCGTGCGGTTGTTGAGCCGCCTGAAGTTCCACCAATCCGGCTTGTGATAGCGCTGCAACTGCACGCCGGATTGCTTCATCTGGTCGAGCAGGGCGGGATCCATCTTCACGCTGCCCACCCAGTCGAGCAGCACGTGCACCTTCACGCCCGCGCGGGCACGTTCGCTCAAGGCGTCGGCGAACTCCTGCCCGATCGAGCCCGACCAGTAGATGTAGGTCTCGAAGGTGATGCTGCGTTGCGCGCGGCGGATGTCGGCCAGCATGGCCGGAAAGATCTGGTCGCCGTTGAGCAGCACCTCGACCTGGTTGCCCTCGAGAAGGGGCGGGCCCAGCAGCACCCCCATCGAACGGCGGAACTGGGGGTCGGCGGTGTCGTAGAGGCGCTCCAGCCGCTGCTCGATCTTCTTCTCGGAGGTGCCCGGCACCCACACCAGCACGGCGGCCGCCAGTGCGGCACCGCCCATCGCGGCGAGCCAGAGCTTGCGCTTGTTCTTTGCCGACAGTGGCCGCCTCCGTAAGCTTGATTCCTGGCCGGCATCTGGCAGGCAGCGTGCCCACCGAACAGCTGCGCGTTCTTGGAACCGCGCCAGGGGTCGGGTCAAGCCCCGCCGCGGCCAGCGGTTGACCGGGCTCAAAGGCGGGTTGCCCGGCGCAAGTCGGGTTCGGCCGCGGCGTCAAATCGGTCACGAAGGACGTTGCAGCGTCGTCGGCAGGCCGTTTCTGTCTAGCCGCAACGTGTTTCGTTTGGATACAGTAGACACCATCGATGACAGAGGCATAACCAACATCATGGACGCCATCACCATCCGGCAGACCCTTCTCGAATGCGGCGACGCGCGTGTCGTGCTCGCCAACGATGCCGCGGAGCGGCCGGTGGTCGGCGTCAGCGTGGAAGGCGACGTGGCGGGCAGCCATCCGCTGTTCGTGCAGATCGACCGCGTGACGATGCTGGAACTCGAACGCGGCACGATCGATCTCTCCACCGTCCTCGCCGACCGCTGCGCCGGCATCGCCGTCGGCACCTGAGACCTGCCGTTTCCCGGTGGCGGCGCAACGCGCCACCGTCCGCGGAAGGGAGGTGCGCTGTGTGTGGCACAGTCCAGAGGACTTTCCGTTCGCCATGAATCTTCCTTCCACCGCCGCTTTGCTGGACGCGCTCGATCACGGCGCGGCCGTGCTCGACGCGGCCGGGCGCATCGTGCATCTCAACCCGGTGGCTCGATCGCTGTTCGACATTTCGGCCTCGTCGGCTGTCGGCGAACCGGCCGTGGGCCTGATTCCATCGCTGCGCGGCGCCGAGGCCGAACTGCAATCGGCGCTGGTGCGGCGTGCGCCTGGCCGTGTGGACCTGGCCGCGGGTGCCCGGCGCTTCGAGGTCCACATGGCCCCGCTGCCGGACGGCGGGGCGGTGCTGCAGTGGCATGACGTCACGCAGCGCAGGCAGGCCGAGGACGAACTCGAGCGGCGCCATCGCGAACTCGCCGCGGCGAGCCGGCGCAAGGACGAATTCCTCGCCACGCTGGCGCACGAATTGCGCAACCCGCTGGCTCCGCTGCGCACCTCGCTGGAACTGCAGAGGCGGCCGAGCATCGCGGAGGAGACCAAGGAGCGGGCGCGCGAGATCATGGCGCGCCAGGTGACGCAGATGGTGCGGCTGATCGACGAGCTGCTCGACATCTCGCGCATCGGCACCGGCAAGATCGAGCTCGTGCGCGAGCGCTGCGGGCTGCGCGAACTGGTCGATGCGGCGGTGGAGACGGTCGGCCCGGCGATCGGAGACAAGGACCAGCGCCTGCTGGTGGAGTTGCCCGACGCGCCGGTGTGGCTGCATGTCGATCGGGCGCGCCTCACCCAGGTGCTGTGCAACCTGCTCGGCAATGCGTCGCGCTACAGCGAGCGTGGGCTGCGCATCTGGCTGCGCGCGCAGGCCGATGCGGACGGCGTGACCATCGCCGTGCGCGACGAAGGGATCGGCATCGCACCCGACAAGCTGCACCAGGTGTTCCGCATGTTCGAGCAGCTGGACGAGGGGCAGGCACCGTTGCACGGTGGCCTGGGCATCGGCCTCACGCTGGCTCGGCGACTCGTCGAGCTGCACGGCGGCCGCGTGCACGGCCACAGCGATGGGGCCGGGGCGGGCAGCGAGTTCGCGGTGCGCCTGCCCGCCTCGGCGCTCAGCGGCGGCGGATCGTGACGCGCTTGGCCCGAGCCTGAGGCGCCTTCGGCGCCGGCGCGGCCATCGGCAGGTCGACGCCGACCAGGCGCTGGACGCTGTACGCGTCGAGCACGCGCTCCGATCCCGCGACCGCGCCCATCAGCACGACCAGCAGCTTGCGCCCGGCGGCTTCGATGCGCATCGTCACGCAACGGCCTGCTTCGCGCGTGAATCCGGTCTTGGACACGCTGATGTCCCAGCCGGGCATGCCGACCAGGCGGTTGGTGTTGCGAAACACGCGCGGCTTGCCGTTGACGCGGATGCGGTTGCTCGACTGGCTGGTCGCGGCGACGATCTCCGGGTAGGCCGAGGCGGCCTTCAGGATCTTCGCAATGTCGTGCGCCGTGGCCCGATTGTTCGGCGACAGGCCGGTCGGTTCGACGAGCACCGTATCCTCCAGCCCGAGCGATTCGATCTTGCGGCGCGTGGCGGCGAGGAAGCCGGCGTGGCCGCCGGTGTAGGTGCGGGCGAGGGCAGCCGCTGCACGATTGTCGGAAGACATCAGCGCGAGTTCGATCAGCGTGCGGCGCTTGAAGCTCGATCCCACGGGCACACCGGACTGGGTTTGCTTCAGCCGGTCGAGGTCGGCGACGTCGATGGTGATCGTCTGGTCGGGCGCCAGGCGCGCGTCGAGCACGACCATCGCGGTCATCAGCTTCGTCATCGACGCAATCGGCGCCGCAGTGCTGGCGTCCTTCTCGAGCAGCACTTCGCCGGTTTCTTCATCCACCACCAGTGCATGGGCTGAGCCGATGGAAACGGCGCTCCAGGCGACGGAGCACAGGCTGAGCAGCAGGGCGGCGAAGAAGGCGTTCTTGAGCATCGGGGGACTGCGGGTTGTAGAAACGACAACACAGCGCGCGTGACCGGTAAGGCCGACGCGCTTGGCCGGTTCCGACTACAGACCGTTGCGCTTGTTCCGCCGTTACTCAATAAATGTCGAACTCTTCTCGAAGAAGTCTTCCCGTGTAGATTCTTCAGCTCCTCGGCGCTCCAGCCAAAGAAAAACAGCCCGGGGATTCCGGGCTGTCTGGTCGCGGTCCTGGACGGGCCGCGGTGCTTGCGGATCAGGCCCTGCGGCGGCGCGCCACGAAGCCGATGACACCGAGGCCCGCGAGCATCAGCGCGTAGGTCTCGGGCTCGGGAATCGCAGCGACCGTGCCGCGAATGTCGACGCTGCCGGCCAGGCAGGCCGGGCCTTGCGGGCACTCGCCGGGGTGCGGCACCAGCGCGCTGCTGAACGACGCGCCGATCTGGAAATCGGCCGTGCCGCCGAAGGCGGCGGCGATGCCGTTGGTATCGAAAAACGCATTGGCCAGCGCACCGGCGCCGGCGGTATTCCCGTTCATGGCCCCGGTGTTATCCACGTCGAGCAGGCCAGCGCCGAATCCGACCGCCGAAGGCGTGCCGATGTTGGCGCCGGAGCCGGCGAAGGTGTTGCCCGCGGCGTCGATGTCGTGACCCGCCAACGTCAGGAACAGCGAGCCGTTGGTGGCCGCAGCCAGGTCGGCCGCCGAGCTGCCGCTCGTGAACGGGTTGAAATCGTTGTCGGCGCCGAAGCCGAGGTAGAAGTTGACCCAGCCGCCCGTGAAGCTGACGCTCGTCGGGCTGAGGGCCGTCACCTCGTAACCACCGAAGCGATAAGTCAGCTCGCAGCCTGCGCACAGTTCCGACAGCGACATGCCGTTGATCTGCGTGACTTCGCCGAAGCCCGACAGGGTCTGCCCGGTGCCGGTGATCACGTTCTCGTAGACCGAGGCGACGCCGAAGGTCGGGCCGGTGGTCAGGTTGAGGCCGCCGATGTTGACCGGCACGGCCATGGCGCTTCCGGCCATCGCCAGAAATGCAGCACCTGCGAGGGCCTGGATTTTTCGTTTCATTCGTGGGTCCTTCAGAAGAGGTTGTGTCTTGCCGAGAGGACCGCCGATACAAACTTGCTGGTCTGCGCGGCCCGTGTCCACTCGGTCAGGAGTTCGTTGGCAAGCGCAATGCCCGCGACCCCAATCGTGTTTTTCCCAGGGTGAGCCGAGTCTGCGTCGACTACCGCGGAACTTCTTTCCGCTCCCTCGGCAAATCTGCCCGCCGCAAGAGCCCGCCGCCGGGTAACGGCCCGTGATTTGTGTTTCGGCCGTACGCGGCCAGGGGGAGTTGCGTCACGAGGAGAATGCCCCCTTTGGCATTCGGTGCGGCACATTCATGGACTCGGTTTCGCAGCTTGCTCTGGGTGCCGCCGTCGGCGTGGCGGTGATGGGCCGGCGCACCGCCGTGTGGAAGGCCGTGCTGTGGGGCGGGCTGTGCGGCACGCTGCCCGACCTCGATTCGTTCATCAACCACGGCGACCCGGTGAGCAACATGACGCTGCACCGCGCCGACAGCCATGCGCTGTTCTGGCTCACGCTCGTGTCGCCTGCCATCGGCTGGGTGGCGGCGCGGCTGAACGGTGAACCGCAGCTGTTCAGGCGCTGGTGGCTGGCACTGTGGCTCGCGCTGATCACCCATCCCTTGCTCGACCTGATGACCGTCTACGGCACCCAGCTCGCGCGGCCCTTCACCGACCGGCCGTTCGCGGTCGGCAGCATCTTCATCATCGACCCGCTGTACACGCTGCCGCTGGTGGCCGGCGTGATCGCCGCCGTCTCGTTTCGCGGGGGCCGGGGCCTGGGCTGGAACCGCGCGGGGTTGCTGCTGAGCACCGCCTACCTCGGCTGGAGCGTGGCCGCGCAGCAGCACGTGGCGCAGCTGGCGCGTGCGTCGCTGGCGGCCGAGGGCGTTGCCGCACAGGCGCTGCTCGTCACGCCGACGCCTTTCAACACGGTGCTGTGGCGAATCGTCGCGGTCACGCCGGACGGCCATCTCGAAGGCTTTCGCTCGCTGCTCGATCGCGGGTCGCAGATCCGCTTCGATCGGTTCGACCGCGGCAGCGAGCTGCATGACGCGCTGGCGGGCCATGCGCCGGTGGGACGCATCGCCTGGTTCAGCCGCGGCTTCTTCAAGCTGTCGCAGCAAGGCGAGCAGGTGCTGATCAGCGACCTGCGCATGGGCCAGGAGCCGCACTACAGCTTCTCCTTCGTGGTCGCGCGGCGGCACGGCGATGCCGTCAGGCCGGTCTCGCCGCCACGTGCAGCCGGCTCACGCGGCGACATCGGCGCCATGCTCGACTGGCTGTCGCGCCGCGTGCGCGGCGAACCGCTGGCGCCGCCGCGCTGAACGGCCGCTGAACGGCGTCAGAGGCCGTGAGGCTTTTGGCCGCCTCGCAATCGTCGGTTGGCCTCTGAGTGAGCCGACTGCGCTGCACGATTGCACAGGTGCTTCGCTCCGTAGGCTCAGAGGCCGTGAGGCATTGGTTGCTTCGCAATCGTCGGTTGGCCTCTGAGGTGAGCCGACTGCGCTGCACGATTGCATAGGTGCTTCGCTCCGTCGGCTCAAGCCAGTCCCGCCGCGTCGCGGTAGCGGCGCGCTTCGCCGATCAGCCAGTCGCGAAAGGTGGCGAGTGTCGGATTGTCGGACTTGTACTCGGGGTAGAGCAGGTAGTACGAGCGATCGCTGAGGTACGGGTGGCGCACCACCTCCACCAGCCGGCCGGCGGCCAGTTCGTCTTCGATCAGGAAGCGCGGGATGAGCGCGACGCCCAGACCCTGGATGGCGGCCTCGGTGAGCATCGAGAACAGCTCGAGACGCGGGCCGACCATGTCGTTGTCGACCTCCATGTCGAGCGAGGCGAACCAGTGCCGCCACGCGTAGGGCCGCGTGCTCTGCTGCAGCAGCACGTGGCGCTTGAGCGAGGCGGGTTTGAGCGTTCGGTGCGGTGCGATCAGCGCGGGGCTGGCCACCGCGATCAGGTTCTCGCGCATCAGGAAGTGCACCTCGGTCCCGGGCCAGGCGGACTCGCCGGCGTAGATGGCCGCATCGAGCGAGGTCTCGTCGAAGAGGAAGGGCCGGGTGCGCGGCACGAGGTTCACGGTGACGCCCGGGTGTTCGCGTTGAAAGGCCGCGAGCCGCGGCAACAGCCACCTGGTGCCGAAGGTGGGCACGACGCCGAGTTCGAGCGTGCCGCCGCTGCCGGCCTGCGCCATCAGCTCCAGCGTGTCGCGCTCCAGTTCGTCCAGCCGCGCAGCGACCTGGTGGTGGTAGCTCACGCCGGCTTCCGTGAGCGTGATGCCCCGCTTGGTGCGGCGGAACAGCTTGACGCCGAGGAACTGCTCCAGCCCGGCGACCTGGCGGCATACTGCGCTTTGCGTGACCGACAGCTCGCCGGCCGCGCGCGTGAAGCTCTGGTGGCGTGCCGCCGACTCGAATGCGGACAGCGCGGCGGTGGAGGGGATCTTTCGGCGCATGGCAGGTCGGGCGTCGGTGGCCAAGTGGCGCTCACGGAGTTCGAGAAGCGCACAAGCGCGTGCCTACAAGTCGTTTGCGCCGCGGGCCCGACGATCTTACATTGATGCGCGCGCTGCCTGCGCAAGAGGCGGGCCGAGCAGGCCAGACGCGGTTCATCACACACTGGAGCAGATATGCATTCTTCGAACATCAAAGCCTCATTCCAGTGGGACGATCCCCTGCTGCTCGACCAGCAGCTTGCCGACGACGAACGGGCAGTGCGCGACGCCGCCCGCGCCTACAGCCAGGAGCGCCTTGCGCCGCGCGTGCTCGACGCATTCCGCCACGAACGGACCGACCCGGCGATCTTCCGCGAGATGGGCGAGCTCGGTCTGCTCGGGCCGACCATCCCCGAGGCCTACGGCGGCGCCGGGCTGAACTACGTCTGCTACGGCCTGGTCGCACGCGAGGTCGAGCGGGTCGACTCGGGCTACCGCTCGATGATGAGCGTGCAGAGCTCGCTCGTGATGGTG
>DASWVR010000269.1:0-3718 GCA_036401155.1 Piscinibacter sp.
ACCGTGAGCCGCATTCCTGAACCCAGGGGATTCAGGTGGGCGAGGTCAGCAAGGCTTCGGGTTCATCTGACGCGAGACGATCACACCTGCCAGGCATTTTCCAAGCCCTTGCTCGCAGGAGCATCGGTTCAAGGAAATATAGGACTCACGCGAACGCGGCGGACGAATTCATTCTACGCCGCGCATGCGCGGCGATCACAGCAATTGACCATCGGCACCGAGGGCTTGATCGATGCGGCGAATCAAGGCGTCGACGTCCGTGCTAGAGGTCACGCCGCCGGCGGCGCGCGGCGGCGCGGCCAGCGGACGTTCGGCGAGCGCGTAGGCCAGATTCAACGCGGCGAGCACGGCGATGCGTTCGCGCGCCTTGACCTTTCCGCCGTCGCGAATGGCGCTCATCTCGCGGTCGACGTTGCCCACCGCTTCGAGCAGCGACTGCTCGCCCCCCTCGGGGCAGCCCAGGATGTAGCTCTGACCCATGATGGTCACTTCCATCTGCTTCATCGTGTGCCGTCTCCGCTGTCGGACGTGGCGGGCATCGACTTGTCGTCGGGCAGCCGCTCGAGCAGCGCGTCGAGGCGCGAACGAGCCGCGTTGAGCCGCGAGCGCAGGCTGTCTCGCTCTTGAACGACGGCGGCCAGCTGCTGCTCGAGCAGCGCGTTGGTGCGCTTGACTTCCTCGTGCCGCAGCAGCAGCCGCTCGACTCGTTCGGCCAGTTCTTCGATCTTCGACATGCGCCTTGCCCTGTGCCGGAAAGGAGCTTCATTGTAGGTGGTGCTTACAATGCGAACCGTTGGTGCCCGTGCCGGGTGTTCATTCCGGCACAGTTAAACGGGAAGCAGGAAGGGCCGCACGAAGCGATCCTGAAACTGCGCTGCCCCCGCAACGGTACGGCGGACGAAGAGAACTCGCGTTCACGCGTCCGCCCTTGTGCACACGCCACTGGAGACGACCGGTCTCTGGGAAGGTCGCAAGGGTTGCTCCGCCAGCCCGGATACCGGCCAACGGGCGGTGTGATTCCGAGGGGTTTCGCGCCATATGGTCCACGCCTGCGGGGAAGCAGGCGAGGGCGCTTCAGTCCGTTTGATTCCAATGACAACCATGATGTCCGTCGCGCGGCCGGTGTGGCTCGGCGCAGCCTTGTCCGTCCTGTCCTCGACCAGCCTCGTCGCGCAAGCGCAAGCGCCTGCCTTCCAACTCCAACCCGTCACCGTGACCGGCAGCGGCATGCCGCGCACGCTGGGCAGCGAGATCGCCGCCACCAGCGTGCTGACCCGCGGCGACATCGAGCGCTCGGCCGCGCGCGATGCGGTGCAGGTGCTCAACCTGCTGGGCACGGCACTGGTCGAGCAGCAGGGCGGGGCGGGCACGCTCGCCTCGGTGCGCATGCGCGGCGCGGATTCGCGCGACACGCTGGTGCTGGTCGACGGCGTGCCGCTGAACGACGTGGCGAGCGGCCAGGCGCTGATGCAGCAGATGCCCGCCGAGATGATCGAACGGGTGGAGGTGGTGCGCGGCAACCTGTCGGCGCTCTACGGCGCCAATGCGACGGGCGGCGTGATCCAGATTTTCACCCGGCGCGGCGTCCCCGGCGGATGGCAGCCGCGGGTTTCCGCCGGTGCCGGCAGCCAGGGAACACGCGCGGCGAGTGCGAGCCTCGCGGGCGGCAGCGAGACCGTGCGCGGGCGCGTCACCGTCGGGACCGAGCGCACCGACGGCTTCAGCGCATCCAACAGCGCGACGGCGAATCCCGATGCGGACGGCAACCGGCGCAAGCATGCGTCGCTGGGCGTCGACCTGCAGCCCGCGGCGGGCCACCAGCTCGGCATCGACCTGCGGCACGTCGACGGCATGGTGGACTACGACAACCCGTCGTCGTTCGCCTCGCCAGCCGACACGCATCGCCAGCACCTGGTGCAAAGCGGCGCCACGCTGCGCGGCACGCACGCGTTGCGGCCCGAGCTGAGCCTGTCGTGGCGCTGGGCGCAATCGACAGAGAAGCGCACCGACACGGTGGTCGGTGGCTTCAGCTTCGTCAACGACAACACCCTGAAGAACGATGGCGCGATGATCCAGCTGGAGGCGGTCCTCGGTGAAGGGTGGCGGGCGCAGGCGGGCATCGAGCGCCTGGCCCAATCGACCGACAGCGCGAGCTATGTGCGCAACGAGCGCGACACCGACGTGCTGCGGCTCGGCACGACCTACGACGCGTCCTGGGGGGCCGTGCAGGCCAACCTGAGGCACGACAAGACCAGCGACTTCGGCGATGCGAGCACCGGGCTGCTGGGGGGCAGCGTCAGGCTCGGCGACGCGCTCAGCGCGTTTGCCATGGTGTCGGCCAGCTTCACGCCGCCCACGCTCGACTTCCTGTTCTACGACTGCGGGCCCGGCTTCCCCTGCAGCAACCCGAACCTGCGCCCCGAGCGGGCGCGCAACATCGAGGGCGGCCTGCAGTGGAAGAATGCGACGGCGCTGTACCGCGCGACGCTGTTCTCGGTGCGCTATCGCGACAAGATCGCCAACGATGCCAGCTTCGTTCCGCAGAACACGCCCAACCGCGTGAAGAACAACGGGCTCGAACTGTCCGCGCGGCGGGTGCTGGGCGACTGGACCCTGCTTGGCGAAGTCACCTTTCAGGATCCCAAGGACGAGGTGACCGGCGCTCGCCCGATCCGCCGTGCCCGCGAGCAACTGGCCTTGCGCGTGGACTACCAGCAGGCACGCTGGTCGGCGGGCGCGGGTGTTCGCCACATTGGCAACCGGCCCGACAACGCGGGCCGAACGCTGCCCGCCTACAGCGTCGTCGATGCCTCGGCGCACTGGATGATGACGCCCGACTGGACCTGGTCGGCGCGCATCGACAACCTCTTCGATCGCCGCTACGAGCCGACCGCCGGCTACAACGGCCGGCCACGCGGCGTGTTCGTGGGCCTGAGTTGGGCGCCGCGCAGCTGACCTCGG
This sequence comes from Piscinibacter sp., assembly GCA_036401155.1. Classification (GTDB taxonomy): domain Bacteria; phylum Pseudomonadota; class Gammaproteobacteria; order Burkholderiales; family Burkholderiaceae_C; genus Albitalea. Next base: position 2,962 of record DASWVR010000269.1, read on the forward strand.
CCATGAGCACCCCAGCGCGTCCGCTCGCCCTTCTGGCCGGCCTCGTGGCCATGGCCGCGGGCGCGCTGTTGTTCGGCCTCGCCGCCGGCAGTTCGGGGCTCGGCTTCGCCACGCCCGACATCGTCTGGCAGATCCGCGTGCCGCGTGTGCTCGCGGGCTTCGGCGCGGGGGCGGCGCTCGCGCTCTCGGGTGCGCTGATGCAGCTGCTCACGCGCAATGCGCTGGCCGATCCCTACGTGCTGGGCGTGTCGAGCGGGGCCTCGGTCGGCGCGCTGTCGGCCATGCTGCTCGGCGCGGCGGGCGGCACCGCCTGGTGGATCGAATGGGGCCTGGCCGGCGGCGCGGCGCTGGGTGCGATGGTGGCGACGGCCCTGTTGCTGGCCTTGTCGTGGCGGGTGCTCGCGCGCTCCGGGCTGTCGGGCACGCAGGAGGCGCCGGTGTCCTTGCTGCTGATCGGCGTGATGATCGGCTCGGCCGGGTCGGCGGTCGTGACGCTGCTGCTGACCTTCGCGCCCGAGGCGCAGCTGCGCGGCATGGTGTTCTGGCTGCTCGGCGACCTGAATGGCGCCACGCACTGGCTGGCGGTGTGGGTGGCGCTCGCGGCGGCGCTTGCGATGAGCTGGCCCTGGGCGCACCAGCTCGACTGGCTGGCGCGTGGCGACGCCTGGGCCGCCACGCTCGGCGTGCCGGTGACGCGCCGGCGCCGGCAGGTGCTGATCGCGTCGGCGCTCGCGACCGGCGGCGCGGTCGCCACCGG
>DASWVR010000270.1:0-22917 GCA_036401155.1 Piscinibacter sp.
CTTCGCCGAGTACGCCAAGGCGGTGCCGCGCGAGTGACGCGGCGGCACCGCGTGGCGGCAGGCCCTTGGCCAAGGGCCTGCCGCCACGCGGTGCCGCCGCGTCACTCGCGCGGCACCGCCTTGGCGTACTCGGCGAAGAAGTCCAGGCTGGAGGGGCTCAGCATCGCGCCGGCGCTGACCACCTGGCTGGGTGATGACCAGTTCGCCCACCTCGTCGACCACGGGATGCCCGGTGGCGTCGAACGCATACGCCGCCACCCCCAGCTCCGCGCACTGGATCTCGCCCGCGTGCACCGGCAGCGTCGGCGCGCAGGCGACGAAGCACGAGGCGATGTCCGTGCCCCCGCTGACCGAGGCAAGCCAGACGTCGGGCTTGACGTCGCGGTAGACCCATTCGAATGCGTCGACCGGCAGCGGAGACCCCGTGGACAGGATGCTGCGCAGCTTCATGAGCGGGGCATGGTCGCGTGGCTTCAGCCCCTCCTTCATGCAGCCGATGAGGAAGGCAGCGCCGCAGCCGAAGACCGCGACCTCGTGTTCGGCCATGAAGCGCCACAACGCGTCGCCGTCGGGCCACGACGGGTGGCCGTCATACAGAACGATCGATGCGCCGCTCACCATGGCGCCCACCAGCAGGTTCCACACGGCCCAGCTCGTGCTTCCGAGGAAGAGCAGGCGGTCTCCGGGGCGCAGATCGTTCTGCAGCGCCATCTCCTTGAGATGGGTGAGCAGGATGCCGCCCTGGCTGTGCACCATCGCCTTGGGCAACCCCGTGGTCCCCGACGAGTACAGGATCCACAGCGGGTGCTGGAACGCAAGGCGTTCGTAGCGCGGCGTGGCATCGTCGCGCAGCGCGGCCGCCCAGCGCGAATGGTTTCGCCAGTCGACCTCGCGGCCGCCGGCCAGCGGTCCGTCCACCTGCACCACGCGCTCGACGCTGGGCAGACCTGCCAGCAGTTCGTTGACGACGCCGCAGCGGTCGTGGTGTTTGCCCTTGTAGCTGTAGCTGTCGATGGCGAACAGGACCTTCGGCTCGGTCTGGCGCAGGCGGTCCAGCACGACCGAGGCCCCCATGTCCGGCGCACAGCTCGACCAGACGGCGCCGATGCTGGCGCAGGCCAGGAAGGCGATCAGCGTCTCGGGACGGTTCGGCATGTAGCTCGCGACCCGGTCGCCGGGTTTCACGCCCCAGCCGCGCAAGGTGGCGGCGAGCGCGGCGGTGGATCGCTCCAGCTCGGCCCACGAGATGTGCTGCACCGGGCCGTCCTCGCCGCGTGCGATGACCGCGGGCCGCTGCGCCGTCGCATGGCGGAACACATGCTCGGCGAAGTTCAGCCGCGCATTCGGGAACCATTCGGCCCCCGGCATTGTGCGACGGCCCAGCGCCGGCTCGCGGCTTCCGTCGGCCTGCACGTCGAAGAAGCTCCAGATGGACTGCCAGAACCGATCGATGTCCTCGATCGACCAGCGCCACAACGATGCGTAGTCGCCGGTGACCACGCCGTGTTCCTTTTCGAGCCATCGAACACGTAGTCGGCCTGGCTTGCCATCACGTCCTGCAGGGCGGGAGCGGAGCCGCGGTAGGGGATGTGGGTGGCAAAGATGCCCGTGCGCAACTTGAAAAGCTCTGCCGCGAGGTGCGGCGGCGTGCCCGCGCCCGAGGAGGCATAGGACAGCTTGCCCGGGTTGGCCTTGCCGTAGTCGACGAGTTCCTTGGCGTCCTTCGCAGCGAAGTCCGGTCGGGCCACGATGTACATCGCGGTCACGCCGATGCTGCCCACGGGCGTCAAGCTTTTCGCCGGGTGGAAGTTGGCCTTGAACAGCGACGGGTTGGCCGTCTCGACCGAGGTCGGCGCCACCATCAGCGTATAGCCGTCGGGCGCGGCGCGCACCACCTCGCCGACGGCCAGGTTGCCGCTGACGCCGGGCTTGTTGTCGACGATGAAAGTCTTGCCCAGGGCGTCGGAAAGGCCCTGTGCCACCACGCGCGCCATCACGTCGGTGCCGCCGCCAGGGGCAAAGCCGACGACGACCCGGACCGGCTTGGTGGGCCAGGAGGCGGGTTGCGCCTGCAGCGGCGCGCTGCAGGCCCAGAACGCCAGGACGACGGCGACGCCCACGAGGACGCGCCAGCCGCGTGCGGCTTGGCCGCACATGGTCCGCGCGGCTCCAGCGAGGCGAAATTCATGCGTCATGTGGGCGGGCAAAGCGCCGTACGCAAGGCGGGCGGCGATGGTGGAAACCCTATGTATGCAAGAAGCTGTAGGCGCTCTTGACACTCCAGCCGGTTGAGCGACAACCGCGTTTTTGCAAGGTCGTGCGTCCAGGCGTACAAGCGGTACTCGCCAACCGCTTTCAGGAGACACACATGGCCACCTACAAGGTCGGATATTTCGTCGGCAGCCTCGCCTCGACCTCGATCAACCGCCTGCTCGCCAAGGCACTGGTGAAGTTGGCGCCCCCCGAGTTGGCGCTGACCGAGATCGCCATCAAGGATCTGCCGCTGTACAGCTCCGACTACGACGCCGACTACCCGCCGGTCGCGCGGGACTTCAAGCAGGCGATCGCCGACGTCGATGCCGTCCTCTTCGTCACGCCCGAGTACAACCGCTCGATTCCCGGCGGCCTGAAGAACGCCATCGACTGGGCCAGCCGGCCGTGGGGCAAGAACTCGTTTGCGCGCAAGCCGTCGGGCGTCATCGGGACCTCGCCCGGCGCGATCGGCACCGCGTTGGCGCAGCAGAACCTGCGCGGCGTGCTGTGCTTCTGCAACTCGCCGCTGATGAACACGGTCGAGGCCTATGTCCAGTTCAAGCCCGGGCTCATCTCGGAAGACGGCGAGGTCACCGACGAAGGCACGAAGAAGTTCCTGCAGAACTACATGACGGAACTGCACGCCTTCATCGTGCGCGTGCTGACCGTGCTGCCTCGCAACGACTGAAGATGTTCGCCACGTGGCGCCCGGCCTGGGGGAACGTTCGGAAAGGAGCGGGATGAGCGGCTACCTGGAGCGCGGACAGTGGCACGAAGGCTGGTACGACACGCGGGCCACCGCAGGGGAGTTCGTGCGGACGAACTCGGCCTTTCGCCACCGCATCACCGCGGACGGCAGCAGCGGGTTTCCGGCAGAGGCCGGCCGCTACCACCTCTACGTGTCGCTGGCCTGCCCCTGGGCCCACCGCACGCTGATCGGCCGCGTGTTGAAGGGGCTGCAAGACGTCGTTTCGGTCTCCGTGGTCGAACCGGTCATGTCACAGGGCTGGAGCTTCAGCGCGGCCATGCCGGACCACTTGCACGGCTTGCAGCACTTGCACCAGCTCTACGCGCTCGCGGATCCGCAGTACAGCGGCCGGGTTCTGGTGCCGGTGCTGTGGGACAAGAAGACGCGCACGATCGTCAGCAACGAGTCGAGCGAGATCCTGCGCATGTTCAACGACGCCTTTGCCGGATTCGCAAGCGGCCCCGACCTGTACCCCACCGCTGCGCGGGACGAGATCGACCGTTTCAACACGTTCATCTACGAAGACATCAACAACGGCGTCTACCGCTGCGGCTTTGCCACGGACCAGGCAGTCTACGAGCGCGCGTTCGAGCGGCTGTTCTCCGCGCTCGACCGGGTGGAGGCCGAACTCGCCGGGCGATCCTGCCTCGTGGGCGATCGGCCGACGGAAGCCGACTGGCGCCTGTTCACGACGCTGGTGCGTTTCGACGCGGTCTATTTCGGCCACTTCAAGTGCAACCGCAACCGCATCGAAGACTTTCCCCGGCTGTCGCGATACCTGCGCGACCTGTACCGCGTACCGGGCATCGCGCCGACCGTGGACATCGACCACATCAAGCGGCACTACTACATGAGCCATCCTCACATCAATCCGTCGCGCATCGTGCCCGCCGGACCGCGGCTGGCGTTTCTCGACCCATAGACCAGCTCGGGACCCCCAAGCGCGGTGGGGATCGTCGGCACGCGCGCTGCCGACCCGATGGTTCCGCCGTTGCTTGCGCGACAAGGCGCCGGCGCTCGCGACAATCCGTTTGTACACACGAGAGGTGACCAGGATGGATCGTCTTCAATCCATGCGGGTGTTCCAGCAGGTCGTGGACGAAGGCGGCTTCGCGGCGGCCGCTCGCAAGCTGGACCTCTCGCCGGCGGCCGTGACGCGCCTGGTCAGCGACCTCGAGGGGCATCTCGGCGTGCGGCTGCTCCAGCGAACCACGCGCCGCCTGTCGTTGACGCAGGCCGGCGAGACCTATCTCGAACGGCTGCGCACCATCCTCGCCGAGATCGACGATGCGCACGCGGTCGTGCAGTCGGAATCCACGTCGATGCAGGGTACCGTGCGGGTGCTGGCGCCCCCGGTTGCCGCCGCCCACACCCTGGCGCCCGCCGCGGTCGCGTTCCAGCGGCTGCATGCCGGCGTCCATGTGGAGATCCACGTCGAGGACACGCCGGACCCGGCGGTCCACGAGTACGACCTGGCCGTCCTGATCGGGAGCGCCGACATCGATCAGGACGTGATCGCGCGGCCCGTCATCCTCAGCCAGGCCGTGTTGTGTGCCGCACCCGGCTACCTGAAGCGGCATGGCCTGCCGAAGAGGCCGGAGGATCTTCTTCATCAGCATCGTTGCCTGCGGCTGCGCAAGCCGGGGGTCCGGCTCGGCCCGCTGCGCCTGCTGGACCCGACGAAGGATGACGAGGCGGTCGAGTTGGATGTCCAGACCGTCTTGACGGCGAACCACACCGACACGCTGTTGCGCGCCACGCTGGAGGGGGGCGGCATCAGCAGCCAGCCCCTGGACCTGCTGGCCCCGTTGCTGAAATCGGGGCAGGTGCAGCGTGTGCTCGCGCCGTGGATCACGGCACGGCTGACGCTGGTGGCGGTGGTGCCCAGCCGCAAGTACATGCCGGCACGAACTCGCGCCTTCTTGGACTTCCTGGTCTCGTATTCCAGGAAGGCCTTGGTGGGACTGGACATGGACATCCCCCAGCCCGGTCCCGCTCGCGACTAGCGCACGGTGGCGGGGCGCAAGCGCATTGCGTTGGCGGTCACCCGCCAGGCGAGGCCGCGCGAGGCTCGGGGATCTTCGCGATCACCTTGATCTCGAACTGGAAACCGGAGAGCCACGTCACGCCGATGCCGGTCAAGGTCGGGTGCGGCGCCTTGCCCCAGTAGTCTGGCAACACCTTCGAGATCGTCTCCAGGGTCGATTCGGGATCGACGACGAAAAGCGTGACGTCGATGACGTCGTCGAAGGTGCAGCCGGCAGACGCCAGGATCGCGTCCAGGTTGTCGAAGGCGAGTCGGACCTGCGCCTCCAGGTCGGGCTCGGGCGAGCCATCCGGCCGGCTGCCGACCTGGCCCGAAACGAACAGAAAGCCGTTCGACCGGATCGCCGGCGAATAGCGGTTCTTCTCGTAGAGCGCCTGGCGCCCGGCGGGGAAAACGACGTCGCGGTGAGTCATGGTTTGGGTGGGGCCGATCTGGCCCGTGATGTCGATGATTGGACTCTACGGAACCATGTCGTGCGGATAAATCGGCCTGGCCGACAATCACCTTTCGCGAAATCCAAACAACGACCAGAGCTTCAGGGGGCAACGATGGACCGCTTCGATGCGATGCAGGCCTTCGCACGCGTGGTGGAAGCGGGCAGCTTCACCAAGGCGGCCGAGACCCTGCACATGAGCAAGACCAGCGTGACGCAGCTGGTGCAGCAGCTGGAGGCGCGGCTGCGCGTCAAGCTGCTCAATCGCACCACGCGCAAGGTCAACGTCACGGCCGACGGCGCGGTCTACTACGAGCGTGTGGTGCGCTTGCTGGCCGACATGGACGACGCGGAAACCAGCCTGTCCAGCGCGTCGAAGTCCCCCAGGGGCCGGCTGCGCGTGGATGTGCCCAGCCCGCTGGCGCGCCTCATCCTGATTCCTGCATTGCCGGCATTCCTCGACCAATACCCCGACATCCAGATCCACATGGGCGTCAGCGATCGTCTGGTGGACCTGATCGGCGACAACGTCGATTGTGTGATCCGGGGCGGCGAGCTCACCCATCAGTCCCTGATGGCGCGCCGCGTCGGCGACCTCCAGCTGCGGGTCTGCGCGGCGCCGGCTTACCTCGAACGCGCGGGGATGCCCTCGCATCCGCGGGATCTGGAGGACGCGCAACACTGCACCGTGGGCTTCCTGTCGTCGCGCAGCGGCGAGGTGCTGTCGTATCCCATTCATCGCGAAGGCGAGCGCGTCGAAGTGCGCAGCCGCCACGTGTTGGCCGTCGACGACGGCAACGCCTACCTTGCGGCCGGTCTGGTGGGGCTCGGGGTGCTCTGGCTGCCCGACTACATGTGCAGGCCCTACCTGGCGCGCGGCGAGCTGGTGTCTCTTTTCGAGGGCTGGCGCGTCGATCCGATGCCGATGTACCTGGCGTTTCCTCAGAACCGGCACGTCAGCGCCAAACTGCGTGTGTTCATCGACTGGGTCGTCGAGTTGATGGCGCGGCATGCGCCAGTGACCGGCCGGAGTGTTCCTCTCTCCGGGTGACACGCAGTTCATGGCGCCGACCTTCGCGGTCGGCCGCGAATCACCCGGGTCGCCGCCGTTCGACCAAGCCCGGACCGAACGCGCCGTTCGCGCTCGCCACCGACACGAGCCGCGGCTCTTTGCCATGTGCCGCGTCGGGTGCGGCTGCATCGACCCTGTTCAGCTGCTCCGCCACGGTGCGGGCGATGCGTGTCATTTCCATGGCATCGTTCGCCCGCACGATCTCGCGCATCACCAGGTAGTCGGCGCCGCGCAACGGCCCGCGTTCGCTCAAGATGCGCCGCCTGTATGCCTCGGCTGCGGGGTCTCGCGTCATGAGGGATGCCTTGTAGAGCCAGGGGTGCTGCTCGTTCAGCAGCCCCGTGCAAAGACCCAGCTTCCCGTGCGCGACTTCCAGCGCCATCGTGCTGAAGGCTGCGAGCACGCCGAGGCTCGCCACGATCACGCCGACCGCCAGGCCGCCGACACCCACGACCTGCAGCAAGGCCGCGGCCACGCCGCCGACGCTCGTACCCGCCCACAGCACCAGCGCGCCGATGAGCGTCGATGCCGCTCCGGCCGGAATCGCATGGCGCAGCCTGTCGGTGCGGCGTCGCCGGGGCGAGCGCGCGAACACCGACGCCAGCCCCGCCAAGGCTGGCTCGGGCAACCCGGCCAGTTCGCGGGCGATGCTCAGCTCGTGCTGATGAGTGACGCGCTGTGTCCACTGCTCGAATGCCAGCTCGTCGCTTGTTGCGTCGGACATGGGACGGTAGCCGTCTCTCGATTGCAGCAGGCTCTCATCGCTGAACAACGAGCCTTGCGAAAGGCCTTGAAACAGTGACATGGTGAAGGTTCCTTTGGGTGATGCGGCGCCCAGAGAAGGACTGGCTGCTTGCGGAAACCAAGCTTCCCATGTCGCAAGCGAGGTGGCGACACCCTGATTCAGGGGCTCAACAACACCGGGATGTGGTTGTTCACTCGTGCGAACGTCGCTCTCGCCCGCGCCGCACACCGCACGGGGGTTCTCGTCCTCGTGCAATGTGCGAGCTTCGCGCGGACGCGCACCGCCCCTCCCGGGCGGTGCGCTAGGCTCCAGATCAGCGCATCACCCGATCAGTTCGAACTCCTCGGGCGACAGGATCGCCGAGCCGCCCGCGACGCCGGCAACGTTGACCACCGCGAACAGCACGCTGTCGCCGGCCACGCCGAAGCTCGAGTTGTAGAAGAGCTGGCCGGTCGTCGTGTTGTTGTAGATGCCGATCGGGTCGAAGGCGCCGTTGCCGCTGAGGCCGGCGCCCTCGAAATAGAAGCCCGCCCCCAACTGGCCCAGGGTGGTGCCGCCCACTGAACGCAGGGCCGTGAAGATGTCGTTGTCGAGATGGATCTCGTCGTCGACACCTTCGCCGCCGGCCGCCGTGAAGTTGGCCTTGTCGATCAGGTCGACGTTGGTGACGGCGTTCAGCGCCGTGTCGAACACGAAACGGTCCTCGGCGAAGTCGTCGACGAAGAACACGTTGTCGACCGCGCGCAGCGTGTCGTTGCCGAGGTCGCCATGGATCGTGTCCGAACCGGTGCCGCCCTGCACCGTGTCGTTGCCGCTGTTCGCGAAGATGGAGTCGTTGCCCGACAGCCCCATCAGCACGTTCGCCGCCGCGTTGCCGGACAACTGGTTGGCCGACGCGTTGCCGGTGCCATTGGTGGCAGCGGCGCCGGTCAGCACCAGGTTCTCGACGTTGGCCGAGAGCGTCTCGCTGATGCTCGCGTACACCCAGTCGGTGCCCGCGCCCACGGCCTCGGTCACCGTGTCGAATGCGTTGTCGACGACGTAGGTGTCGTCGCCCAGGCCGCCTTGCATCGAGTCGCCGCCGGCCATGCCGTTGATGTAGTTGCTGCCGGCGTTGCCGATGATCGTGTTGGCGGCGGCGTTGCCGGTGCCGCTGATGTTGCCCACGCCGGTCAGCGTCAGGTTCTCGACGTCGACGTCGCTGATCGTGTAGCTGACCGACGCCCGGACGAGGTCGGTGCCTTCGCCGGCAGCCTCGCTCGCCACGTCGAGCGCCGAGTCGACGATGAAGGTGTCGTTGCCGGTGCCGCCGATCATCATGTCGTTGCCGGTGCCGCCGTCGAGCGTGTCGTTGCCCCCCAGCCCCGAAATCGTGTCGTTGCCTGCCATGCCCCTCAGCGAGTTGGCTACCGCGTTGCCCTCCATCACGTTGGCCATGCTGTTGCCGGTGCCGTTGACGCCCGCGGGCAGCAGCCCGATCAGGCCGTTGGGAAGGATCACGAAGCTCTGATCGAGCAACTTCATGTTCTCGACGTTGTTGCCCAGCGTGTAGTTGGCCGCGCGCGAGAACACCTTGTCGGTGCCGGCCGCGACCCCTTCGCTGGCGACGTCGAGCGACGAGTCGACGTAGTACGAGTCGTCGCCGCCCTGGCCGTACATCGTGTCGGCGCCGGACTTGCCGTCCAGTATGTTGTTGGCGTTGTTGCCGTACATCGTGTTGGCCAACTCGTTGCCGTAGCCGTTGATCGCCGCCGCGCCGTCGAGGTCGAGGTTCTCGACGTTGGCCGACAGCGTGTGCGTGACGGTCGAATACACCCAATCGGTGCCCGCGCCCACGCCCTCGACGACCGTGTCGCCGATGTTGTCGACATGGTACGAATCGTTGCCGGCGCCGCCTTCCATCGTGTCTGCGCCGGCACCGCCGTTGATGATGTTGTTGCCGCTGTTGCCCTTCAGCACGTTGTTCAGCCCGTTGCCGGTGGCGTTGATGTTCGCGACGCCCGTCAGCGTCAGGTTCTCGACCCAGATGTCGGGCGCGAGCGACCAGCTGATCGACGCCTCCACGCGGTCGGTGCCGGCGAGGAAGTTCTCGGTGATGTTGTCGCCGACGTTGTCCACGATGTAGACGTCGTTGCCGCCGCCGCCCGCCATCGCGTCGGCGCCCGTGCCGCCGTCGAGAAGGTCGTTGCCGCCCAGCCCGGTCAGCGTGTCGTTGCCGCCGAGGCCGTAGATGTTGTGGTCTGCGTTCGAGCCGGCGGTGAGCACGTTGTTGAAGGCGTCGCCGAAGATGTTGATGGCCATGATGAATCTCTCCAGTCAGGTTGAGGAAACAGACAAAGTCACGAAAATGCGTCCGCATGGACCTGGCGGGTTGGCACCCGACACGACCCGGGACTCCTTGCACCCCCGGCAACCGGGGGATTCGTTCAGGGCTCGCGCAACGCGCGGCGCCCGAATACGCCCAGCGGCTCCAGCAGGTAGCGCAGCAGGCTGCGCGGCGGCGTGGTCACGAACACTTCGGCCGGCATACCGGCCTGCAGCCGCAACTGCGGGTGGGCGGCGAGCGCCTCGGCCTTCACCTCCACCTGCGCCGCGTACCACGCCTGCTTGCCGCCGGATTCGGTCACCGCATCGGGCGACACCGAGGTCACCACCGCCGGCAGCAGCGGTGTGCTGCGCGCCTCGAAGACGGACAGGCGCACCTCGGCCGCATCGCCCTCGCGCACATGCTCGATGTCGTGTGGATCGATGCGCAGCTCGACCACCAGCCGTTCTTGCGACGGCGCGATCTCGAGCAGCGGCTCGCGCGGCCCGACCGCGGTGCCGACCGCGCCGACGCGCAACGCCATCACCGTGCCGTCGACCGGCGCACGCACCGTCTGGCGGTCGAACTGGTCCTGCGACGGGCGAAGCCGGTCCTCCAGCTCGCGCAGGCGCGCGCTCGCCTCCTTCAGCTCGTCGGCCGCACGCTGCTGATAGGCGCCGCGCGCCTGCGCCATCGCGTTGGCCAGTGCGCTCACCTGTTGCTGCGCCTCGGCGATCTGGCCGCGCGACGCCTCGGCGCGCATCGCCGTGTCGGCCACGGTGCGTTCCAACATCAGCAGCCGCGCCTTCGACACGAAGCCGCTCGCGACGAGCTCGCTGTTGATGCCCAGCTCTTCGCGCGCAAGCTGTGCCGATCGCTGCGACGCCTGAAGCTGTCCGCTCAGCGCAGCGATCTGCGCGCGTGCCTGCTGCGCCTGCGACTGCATCGCCGCCAGCTGCTCGTCGAGGGTGCGCCGGCGCGAATCGAAGAGCGCACGCTCGCGCGCGAGCATCTCCGGCGAGACCGTGAGATCGGCGGGCAGCGTGAACGCCGGCACGAGGCTCATCTCGGCGCGGGCTCGCTCGCTGCGCAGCCGCTCGGCGTCGGTCTGCTTGCGCAGCATGTCGAGCGCCGCGTCGCTGCGCACGTCGCCCACCACCAGCAGCGGGTCGCCGCGCCTGACGGCCTGCCCTTGGCGCACCAGCAGCGAGCGCACGATCCCACCTTCCTGGTGCTGCACGACCTTGCGCCCGAGCGCGGCCTGCACCTGGCCGCTCGCCACCACCGCGCCGGACAGCGGCGCCCAGGCGCACCACAGCCCGACCAGCACGCTGACGAGCAGCAGCGGTGCGACCACCTGCCGGCGCAGCCGCCGCAGCGTGCGGACTTGTTCGTCATCGGGCGCGCAGGTCAGCAGCCAGGCGGCCAGGGTGGGGCGGACGGAGATCGATGTCGGGGCGTTCATGCGCAGGCTCCTTGGGTGGCGGCGACAGCGGCAACGGGTCCATCGGACGCCGTCGTGGTCGTGCGGCGAAGTGGATGCACCGTGGTCCCGGCCAGGCGCGCCAGCACCTGCTCGCGTGGACCGACGATCTCGAGCGCGCCGTCGCGCAGCACCGCCAGCAGATCGGCATGGCGCATCAGCGCGGGCCGGTGCGAGATCAGCACCACCGTCGTGCCGAGCGCGCGCAGCGCGGCCAGCGCCGCGGCCAGCGCGTTTTCGCCGTCCGAGTCGAGGTGGGCGTTCGGCTCGTCGAGCACGACCAGCCGCGGCGCGCCGTAGAGGGCGCGCGCCAGCCCGATGCGCTGCCGCTGGCCGCCCGACAGCACCGCGCCGCCGTCGCCGAGTTCGGTGTCGTAGGCCTGTGGCAGCCGCGCGATCATCTCGTGCACGCCGGCGCGCTGCGCGGCCTCGATGACCTTCTGCGAGTCGACCGGTCCGAGACGCGCGATGTTGTGCGCGACGGTGCCGGCGAACAGCTCGACGTCCTGCGGCAGGTAGCCGATCGCCTCGGCCAGCTGCTCGGCGGGCCAGTGGGCCAGTTCGACGCCGTCGAGCCGCACCGCGCCGGCCGTCGGCTGGCGCAGCCCGAGCAGCAGGCGAGCAAGCGTGGTCTTGCCGGCGGCACTGGGCCCGATCAGCCCGAGGCACTGGCCCGCGGCCAGGGTCAGGCTCACGGACTTGATGATCGGCGGCCGCCGTGCGTCGGACAGCAGGCTGACACGCTCGAGGCTCAGGTCGCCGCGCAGCGGTGGCAGCTGCAGCGACGCCGATGGCGCAGCGCCGGCGTCGTGCTGCTGCAGGCGGCGCCATGCGGCGCGCACCTCGACCACCGTTCGCCAGCCGGCGATCAGGTTCTCGACCGGCTGCAGCGCGCGGCCGATCAGCAAGGTGGCGGCGATCATGATCCCCGGCGACGCATCGCCCGCGACCACCAGCCATCCGCCGATCGTGAGCATCGCCACCTGCACCGTCTGGCGCACGCTGCGGCCCAGCGCCGAGAGCGTCGCGCCGGCGTTGCCCAGGCGCTCCTGCGCCTGCTGGACCTGCCGGTGCTGCTCGCGCCAGCCCGCGACTGCATTGCGCAGCATGGCCATGCCGACCAGCACTTCGGCGTTGCGGTTCAGGGCGTCGATCTGCTGGCCCGACGTGCGCCCGCCGCTCATCACCTGCTCGGCGTCCGCGCGGATGAGGCGCTCGGACCACAGCCCCAGCACCAGCAGCACCGCGGCCGACATCAGCGCGGTCCAGCCCAGCGCCGGATGCAGCACGAAGATCACCAGCAGGTAGATCGGCAGCCATGGCGCGTCGAACAGAGCCTGCACCGCCGGACCGGACAGGAAACCGCGCAGGCGCGCGATGTCGGCCAGGCCGCAGCGGCCGGGATCGCTGTCGCCGCGGGCCATGGCCTTCAGCGAGGCGGCCAGTGCCTGCGCCGTCAGCGCGTCATCGACGCTTCGGCCGGCGCGTGCCAGCAGCAGGCTGCGGGCGCGGTCCATCGCGAAGGCGAGTCCCAGCGCCAGCATCGTGAACAGGCCCAGCATGACCAGCGTCTCGATGCTGCGGCTTGCGAACACGCGGTCGAAGACCTGCAGCATGTAGATCGCCGGCGCCAGCATCGCGAGGTTCAGCAGCAGCGAGGCCAGCGCGGCCAGCGCAATGAAAGGCCGGATCGGGTGCGACAACAACCAGTTCATGGACGGCTTCTCCGGATGAGATTTCGGGGGACGGCGTGGTGGCGACGTCGGATGGGGCGCCATTGCAGCGCCGCTGCGTTCCCATTGCGACGCGGGCTGGTGCCGATCCGGCGCGTGCTTGCGAAGTCGATCGATGGACGATCGTTCTTTCCCCGGCCCCCTAATGCAGACGGCCCCTGCGGACCGGTGTCCGGCAGGGGCCGTCGAAGCCGTATTGGGGGCCTGTCAAAGCCCGCTCAGCCGCTCAGGTGTCGGGCAGCCCGTGCTTGCGGTTGAAGATCGGGTACGCGGGAATCGCGGCGGGCAACAGGCCGCGGAACGGCACGTCGCGGTGGTACTCGATGATGAAATCGACCCAGGCCGTCTGCTTCAGGAAGTCGATCACATGGGGCTGCACGACGGGCTGGCCGGGCTCCTGCTGCACCTGCAGGTAGAAGGGCGACCGCCAGTCCCACAGGCCGCGCAGCGCAGGGTCGGGGCACAGGATGTTCATCGCCAGGTCGGGCCGCGTGAAGTCCCACAGCACGTTCGGCGAAGTCCATGGCGTCGCGCGCGCGCCGTAGACCTTGATGCCGGCCAGCGCGGCCCGCAGCGCGGCCGCCGCTTGTTGCACCGGCGCATGGTTCGGGAAGGCCGTCAACCTCGTGGCGAGGCTGCACAGGTCGGTCAGCTCGTCGGGCGATTCGAGCAGCGGCGACGCACCGGTGTCGTACTGCTGCGAGCTTCTGATCGCCAGCCGGATGTCGTTGACCACCTGCGGCCGGGTGGCCGCCGGAACGCCGGTCAGCGCCGCGATCAGCGCCTCGGCCAGGGCGTCGATGCGCGCCGCAATGCCCGGCAGCCGCGACAGCTGCACCACGGCGCCGGCGGTCGGATGGTGCGACTTGGACGCCAGCACGTCGCGGTTGGCCTCGGCGAGCCACGTGGCGAACTGCTGCGTCGTGGCCGAACCGGCCAGCTTCAGCTTGTTGAAGGCGACGGGATAGGTCTGGCCGGAACTGAAGAAGTTGTAATTCATGTATCCGGCGGCATAGTCCGCGTGTGGCGCGACGGTGTGCAGCAGCTCCACCGCCATGTTGAAGCAGTTGTTGAAGTGGATCACGCCGAACTTCTGGCCCGAGCCCGCCAGCGCGACCTTCATGGCCTCGCCTAGCCCCCAGGTCGACAGCGGCATGTGGTTGACCGGCAGCAGCGGCGAGCCCATCGGCAGCAGCGGAGATCCCATGGGCAACAGCGGGGAGCCCATCGGCAGCAGCGGCGCGCCCTGGTCGTGGGTGATGCGCCACTCGACGGCGCCTTCCTGCGTGAGGTTCGCGGTGGTCAATTGGCTGATGTCGATCTCCGGCAGGTAGCCGGCGCCGTGTCCCTCCAGCGCGAGCACCAGCGCACTGCCCGGGTGCGTGAGCCGCGTGTGGCGCAGGAAGCCCGACAGCGTGTTGATCGCATCCATCTCCAGCTTCCAGCGCGACGTCACCTTGATCGACAAGGGCTTGTCGGCGGGAATCTCCACCAGGTAGCTGTCGTCGGCGTAGAGGTCGATCAGCGCCGACACGTGCACGCCGCACTTGGACACCTCGACCAGGCTTTTCACCAGCGGATGCTGGGTGATCGTGAGCGGGAGGCCGTTGGGATAGGTGCTCAGGACGGCGTCGGTGCCGAACGGCGCGTAGACCGCGAGCGTGACGCTGCTGGTCGCCGCGCCCGGCGTCGGGCTGCTGAAGATCAACTTCGGAAGTGCCATGACGACTCTCCATCTTGCGGCCGGGAAGTGGCGCTTGCAATATGAATCCCGCAGCGTCGCATTGAAATGCACACTGCAGCGCACCGCAGCCTTTCACAATGAACGATCGCTGGATGATCCGCAAACGCGATGGCCGTCACACCCCCTAGCTCGACTGCGCACGCTGTGGCCGATCCCCCTAGCTTGCAGAGCCAGGGCGGCCCGTCCCTCCCTAGCTTGCAGGCCCCTGGTGCTGTGGCTTCAACGGCCGGCGGGAGCCGAAGGCTCGTCGAAGCGATGCTGAGCGCTGCGTTGGCCGCACAGCGCGCCGGCACGCTCGACGAACTGCTGCGCCGCCGCCCGCGGCTGACACGCTGGTTCGCGCGGCGCCTGCTGCGCCCGGTGCGCGCCGTCGCCGGCGACGCCGTGCCCGACGATCCGCTGCATCCCGCGGCTTGGCAGCTGCTGCTGCGCGCGATGCTGTCGAGGCTGCGTCCCGATGGCGCCTCGCGCCTCGCCTCGATCGCGCCCGACGACTGGACCGAGCGCACCAGCTGGCGGCCGCTGCTCGCGCTGGCCTGCCAGCACGGCTTGCTCGTGCCGCCGCAGTTTCCCGACCTGTACCGCGCGCGTGCCGGCGAGTCGCCCGCCGACCAGCTGTGCGGGCTGTGGGCCGTCGGCCCGAGCACCTTCTACCGCTACGTCGACAAGGGACGGCGCCTGCTGGCCGACGCGCTGATGGACGTGGCGCAGTCGGGCGGAAGGCAGATGGCGCTCGATGCCGTGCTGCAGGACGAGGTCTACGCCCTGCTGCAGCTCGACGACGCTCCCGCGCGCACCGCCTGGCATGCGCGCCAGGCGGCCGCGGCGCTGGCTGCGCGCGACGGGTGCGCCGCGCTGTGGCACCTCATGCGCGCCGGCGACGTGGCCGGGGTCATCCACTGCCTGCAGCGCTTTCGCGTCGAGCTGGCCAGCGACCCCGCCACCGAGTCGCGGCTGGAGCTGCTGGCCGCGCAGGACATCGACTGGCGCCTGCGCTTCTGGTTGTGCCATGCACGAGCCGGTCTGTGGCGGGTGCGCGGCGTCGCGCATGCGGAGCGCGACGCGCTCGACGAAGCCCTGCGCATCGCCAGCACGGCCAACGACCGGCTGATGCTCGGCGTCGTCTACGGCGCGCTCGGCAAGATCGACGAGTCGCGCGATCCCGACCGCGCGTTCTCCTGCTACCAGGAAAGCGCCGAGTTCCTGCGCCAGGCGGGCTTGCCCGACGACCCGGCCGCCGCCGACGCCGACGTGCTCGAAGCCTACGTGCACACGCTGGTGCACCTGGGCTGGCTGTACGTGCTGCGCAACGACCCGCGCTCGAAGGCCGTGCTCGACCGTGCCGAGGCGCTGCGCGAACACTGCCCGCAGGCGACCGAGCTGCTGGCGACGCTCGAGCAGGCCTGGGGCGAGTACTGGCGGCGCAGCGGCGAGCTGCGTCGCGCCATCGAGCACAAGCATCGGGCGCTGCACATCTACGAGCGGCTGGGCGACCGGCAGGCGATCCTGAAAACCTACGGCAACCTCGCGCTGATCTATGGCGACGCGAAGGACTTCGCGCGCGCGATCGACTACTCGCAGCGTGTGCTCGACATCGCGGCGAAATTCGCGGTCGAGCCGGAGACGGTGTCTGCCACGCACCTGAACCTCGGCGCGGCCTACTTCTGGCAGGGGAAATACGACCCGGCGATCGAGCACTACGAACGCGCGCTGCAGATCAGCCAGCGCGCCGCGCTGCGCGTGCTGGTGGGGCGCGCGCACTACAACCTCGCCGAGGCGTTCTACAAGCGCTTCCAGGCGCACGACCGCGCCGACGACGAGCGGCGCGGCGACGCCCATGCCGAGGCGGCGCTGCTGTGCTGGCCAGAGGTCGGCGGCAACCCCGAGGCGATGGAGGCGACGCGCAACCTCAAGCGCGAGATCCTCGGGCCGCGCGACAACGAGTTCTACGACCGCATGCTGCCGGCCGAGGTGGCGGCGCATTTCGACGAGATGTCGCGCATCCAGCGGCAGCGCGCGGCGTTGGCGCTGCCGCTGGCGCCCGAGGACCGCATCGTGGCTCACCTCGCGATCGCACGCGCCTACCTCGAGATCGCCGTGAAGGAGCGCGAGGCCGCCGTCGCGGTGATTGGCCGAAACGGGCTGACCGCGCGTTTCGCGGCCGAGTTGCAGGGCCTGCGCGAGGTATTCGACCGCCAGCTGAGCCGCGAGCAACTGTTGACGGCGAAGTGGCGCGAGGCCACCGGTGACCTGCTCGACTGGCCGGCGGCCGGTGCGCCGCTGCTCGAGCACCTGCTGAGCCATGGATCGGTGAACAAGAGCGGCTATGCGCAGCAATGCCGGGTGTCGCCGGCGACGGCCTCGAAGCACCTGGCCAGGCTGTCCGATCGCGGGCTGCTCGTGCAGACAGGGAAGGGACCGAGCACGCGATATTCGTTGCCGCCGTGACGCCCATCCGGGCCGCGGGGATGACTCGGCCGCGTCATTTCTCGCTTGCGATCCGTCGGCTCGACCATGCCAGGGCGAGAAACAGGGCGAGCCAAACGACCGTTCGGAACGTCATGGCCTGAACACTCGTCGTGGCGATGGAACCGTTGGGTGTGTACAGATAGCCGACGAGCCCGAGTGCGACCAGGTTGAGTACACAGACAGCGGCAGCGCCATACAGACCCAGCCGAGGACTGCGCCACGCGATGACGCCGACTGCGACATAGGCGGCTCCCATGATGGCGTTGAATCGCAGGAGCGGCATGTACACGACATTGCCCGGATCAGATCCGAGGAGGATGCGGACGCCGGCGATCATCGTGACGACTCCGAACAGGACTGCCACGATCGCGACTGCCGCGACCATCTTCCTACCGTGCGAGATCGACAACGCGTTCTCCTATGGCAGCCGGCGGTCGTCCCAGGCAGTCAGGCCTTCAGCCGGTAACCCGTGCGGAAGATCCATGTGACCACGGCCAGCGAGGCGGCCAGGAACGCCAACGTGACGCCCAGGCTCACGCCGAGGCCCACGTCGGCGACGCCGTAGAAGCTCCAGCGGAATCCGCTCACGAGGTAGACGATGGGGTTGAACAGCGCCACCGTCTGCCAGAAGGGCGGCAGCATCCCGATGGAGTAGAAGGTGCCGCCGAGAAAGGTGAGCGGCGTGACGATCAAGAGCGGCACGACCTGCAGCTTCTCGAAGCCGTCGGCCCAGATGCCGATGATGAAGCCCATCAGGCTGAACGTCACCGCCGTCAACACGAGGAACAGCACCATCCAGAACGGGTGGTCGATGCGCAGCGGCACGAACAGCCAGGCGGTGGCCAGGATGATGAGCCCGAGCACGATCGACTTGCTGGCTGCCGCGCCCACGTAGCTGAGCACGATCTCGAACGCCGACACCGGGGCCGACAGTAGCTCGTAGATCGTGCCGGTGAACTTGGGAAAGTAGATGCCGAACGACGCGTTGGCGATGCTCTGCGTCAGCAGCGAGAGCATCACCAGCCCGGGCACGATGAAGGCGCCGTAGCTCACGCCGTCGACCTCGGGAATGCGCGTGCCGATGGCCGCGCCGAAGACGATGAAGTACAGCGAGGTGGAGATCACCGGCGAGATGATGCTCTGCATCAGCGTGCGCCAGGCGCGCGCCATCTCGAAGCGGTAGATGGCACGTACGGCGTGCAGGTTCACGATCATGAGCCGTCCTTGAGCAGACCGACGAAGATGTCCTCCAGCGAACTCTGCGTCGTGTGCAGATCCTTGAATGCGATGCCGAGCTCGCTCAGGTCCTTCAGCAGCGTGGCGATGCGGGCGCGCTCGCCCTGCGTGTCGTAGGTGTAGACGAGCTCGCTGCCGTCGGCCGACAGCGCGAGGTCGTAGGCCGCGAGCGACGGCGGCAGCTGCGCGAGGTTGTCCGACAGCTGCAGCGTGAGCTGCTTGGTGCCGAGCTTGCGCATCAGCTCCGCCTTCTCCTCGACCAGGATCAGCTCGCCCTTGTTGATCACGCCGATGCGGTCGGCCATCTCTTCGGCCTCGTCGATGTAGTGCGTGGTCAGGATGATCGTCACGCCGGTGGCGCGCAGTTCGCGCACCAGCTGCCACATGTCGCGCCGCAGGTTGACGTCGACACCGGCGGTCGGCTCGTCGAGAAACAGCACCGTCGGTTCGTGCGACAGCGCCTTGGCGATCATCATGCGCCGCTTCATGCCGCCGGACAGCGTCATGATCTTGTTGTCCTTCTTGTCCCACAGCGACAGCGCCTTCAGCACCTTCTCGATGTGCGCCGGATTCGGCGGCTTGCCGAACAGGCCGCGGCTGAAGGAGACGGTGTTCCACACCGTCTCGAAGGCGTCGGTCGTCAGCTCCTGCGGCACGAGGCCGATCAGCGAACGCGCGGCGCGGAAGTCGCGCGCGATGTCGTGGCCATCCACGACGATGCGGCCGGCGCTCGCCGTGACGATGCCGCAGATGATGCTGATCAGCGTCGTCTTGCCGGCGCCGTTGGGCCCCAGCAGCGCGAAGATCTCGCCGCGGCGAATCTCGAGGTCGATGCCCCTGAGAGCGTGGAAGCCGGAGGCGTAGGTCTTCGAGACGCCGCTGGCCGAGAGGATGTTTTGCATCGGCGCGAGGATAGCGGCAGACGCGGGTCGCTGCGGCCGCTGCTCGCCGAACCCCTCGACCGTGCGGCTCGCGCCGTGCGTGCCGATCAACGCTGTGCCGGCGGCTGCACCGCGACGACGACACGGCCGTGCGCGCGCCCGGCAATGAACTCGTCGAACACGCCCGGAAGGTCGTCGAACGCGATCGTGCGCGTCGTGTCGGCGAGGTGACGAGGCTTCAGGTCGCCGGCGAGGCGGCTCCAGACGCGCTGGCGCAGCGGCATCGCGGTGTAGCCCGAGTCGACGCCGAGCAGGCTCACGCCGCGAAGAATGAAGGGCATCACGGTGGTGTTGAGCTTGGGCGACGCCGCCAGGCCGACGCTCGCGATGGTGCCGTTCTGCTGCATCGTGCTGGCCATCCAGGCGAGCACGTCGCCGCCGAGGTTGTCCACCGCACCCGCCCACAGCGCCTTGTCGAGCGGGCGGATCTTGGCGGGGTCGATAGCCGAGCGCAGCATCACCTCGGCGGCACCGAGCCCTTGCAGGTACTCGCGCTGATCTTCCTTGCCGGTGAGTGCCACGACGGCATAGCCCAATCCCGCCAGCATGTCGATGGCGAGGCTGCCGACGCCGCCGGTGGCGCCGCTCACGATCACGCGGCCGTTGGCCGGGCGCAGGCCGTTCTCCTCCATGCGCACGACGGCGAGGGCCGCGGTGTAGCCGGCGGTGCCCAGCGCCATCGATTCGAACAGCGACAAGCCCGCCGGCAGCGGCACCACCCAGTCGCCGGGCACACGCGCGAACTCGGCGTAGCCGCCGTGGTGGGCGACGCCGATGTCGTAGCTGGTCGCGATGACGGCGTCGCCCTCGTGGAAGCGCGGGTCCTCGCTGCGAGTCACCGTGCCCGCGAGGTCGATGCCGCCGACGCAGGGAAAGCGCCGGATGATCGCGCCCTTGCCGGTGGCGGCCAGCGCGTCTTTGTAGTTGACGCTCGAGTAGGCGACGCGGATCGTCACCGAACCGGGGTCGAGCCGGTCTTCGCTCAGCTGCGCCCAGTCGGCGCGTGTGGCGCCGCCGTCCTTGTCGCCACCCTTGTCGATCAGATAGGCCTTGAAGCTCTGCATGTCGAAGTCACCTCGTCGATGAGCGCGACCGACGACGGATTCGCGGTCGCGCTCAGGCGCATTTTGCGTGACTTCCGCGGCGTGCGCCGCGCGGGCGCTACAGGCGGATCAGGTTGCCGTTCTCCACCCTGACGCGGGTGCCGACCTGCACCGCGGGATCCTCGGCGTAGTCGAAGTGCTGCGTCTCGCCACCCTCGAGCCGAACGGTGACCCGAAAGACCTTCCTCTTGTCCATCTTGTTCTCGATCCGGTTGCCGGCGTAGGCGCCGCCGACGGCACCGACGATGGTGGCCAGGTCACGGCCCTTGCCGCCGCCGACCTGGTTGCCGATCACGCCCCCCAGCACGCCGCCGGCGATCGTGCCGATCACGTTGGGCGAGTCGCCCTTGACTTCCACCAGGTCGACCGACTGGACCGCGCCGCATGCTGCGCAAGCGACAGCCATCTGCCGCGCGCCTTGCTGGTCGAAGCGGCCGCTGCCATTCGAGCTGCGGGCTGACTCGCGTTCGAAGCGCGTGCTCGTCTCGCGCCCGGCGCTCACCAAATAGCCGTCGGCCACCAGCGCGCCGCGCAGCTTGTCCTTGCGGCGCACGACATAGCTGCCTTCGTAGACGCCCTGGCGGACTTCGGTCAACGCAATGCGGCGCGGCACGCCTTCGACCGCCACCCGGGCCTGGCCGCCCGGCGCGCCGGTGAGCGCAAAGTTCAGTTCGTCCCCGGGGCGGATGCGATCCGGCGCCGAGACCGTGAAGCCGGCAATCGAGGCGTGGGCGTTGGGCACCGGGTCGGGTGCGCCGCGCAGCAGGGACCGGCTCAGCGTGGCCGTGGCCGACCGGCCGTCCTTGACCACGCGGGCGGTGACCAGGCTGTTGGCGCTCAGGCGATCGCCCTCGCGAATCGTGTACTGCCCTTCGTAACGGCCCGGCCGCACTTCGCTCATGCGCAGTCCGGTGCTCGCACCCTCGATCTGCAGCATGACCAGGGCGCCCGGCGTGGCGTCGATCCTGAACGCCAGCACGTTGCCGGGGCGCAGTCGGCGCACCGGGTCGACACCGAAGGACGCGATCGTCGCTGCCGGGGCCGTCGAGTAGACCTGCGCTTGCGCGGCGGTCGGCAAGGCCATCGGAACGGCGGCGGCGATGGCGAGTGCGAGGATCGATAGCTGGTGGTTGATCTTCATGATGTCCCTCTGTGCGTTGCTGTGCGTTGGTGGACCAGGGCGCCGTATGTCGCCTCGGGTCCGGGCGCGGCGCGAGCCGCTCGCCATCGACATGAACCGATGGCTCCACGTGAACAACGCGCTCGTCGGTCGCCCGGGCGACGGCGGGCTCCGCTTCCGCTTGTAGGACATGGCGCCGAGACGCAGTTGGCGGCCACGAGCGTGCTTGCGCAGGAGTACTGGATGAATATACAGTTCACCTCACACCGGAGATGCCCATGAACCACCAGCTTCGACAGAACTACCGCCCACGGGTGAACCGCCTTCCCACGTGGCTGCAGCGCGTGTGGCGCTGGCTGTGAGCCGCACGGGCACGAGAAGGCGGCGCGCTGAGGCACCAAACATGGTGTACTCGGGCCACGTCACCTCACCAAGGAGTTCAAGATGGCCATCAAGGCACAGAAGAATCGGGCGAAGCTGCACCGCCTGCGCGACAACGTTCACCGCGCCAAGCGCGACCTGAAGTGCGGCACCCCAGGCGCCGCGGAACGCCTGAAGATGCACCTGGCGAGCAGGCTCGCCTACGCCGAGACCCGCAAGTAGGGCGGCGGGCCCGCGCTTGGCGCTGCCGTCAGGCGCCGAGCCGACGGGCAAAGAACGCCAGGATCTCGTCGCGCGCCGCGATCGTCGGCTGGCCCGCTTCGTCGACCAGGTGCGCCGTCACCACGCTGTGCGGGCTCGCGACCAGGTGTTCGAAGAACGGCGCGAGCCCCTCGCGCCGCGCGGCGCTGTCGGGCAACACCCGCGCGACGAAGCGCTCGCCCAGGGCGTCGGCATACGCGGCAAAACGCTGCGCCGTGCAGAACCGGTCTCCCGCGAAGCGATAGGCCAGCACGCTCAGGTCCTCGCGCTCCAGGCGCTGCCGCACGGCGGCGATTTCCTGCGGCGCGATCTCCAGCCCGCCCGGGTCGTCCAGCGGCAGCGAGGGCTGCGACAGCACCGGCGCGAGCATCGCCGGCTCCAGCATCATCGTGAGCGCGAAGTTGCCGGTGAAGCACATCCCCATCGCCCCCACACCAGGGCCGCCGCACTCGCGGTGCCCGAGCCGCGCCAGCGCGCGCAGCCACTGCGTCACCGGGCTCGAGCGGTTGCCCCCCAGCGCGCGGAACTCGGCGCTGACGCAGGCGCGCTTGAACACGGCCGCAGCCTCGTCGACGTCCGGCACGGCGCCGTCGCGGCCGAACAGCGAGGGCATGTAGACGGTGAAACCCGCGTCCCGGACCCAGCGGGCGAAGCGCGCGACTTCGGGGCTGATGCCCGGCATCTCGGCCATCACGATCACCGCCGGTCCGGCGCCCGCGACGTACACGGTCCGGGTGGCGCCATTGAGCGTGACGGGGCGGGCAGAAAAGTCCTCCAGCGGGTCGTCGACGTGCACGCTGCGCTCCGCCATCGGCTCTCCCCTTCCGCGTCCAGTCCGCACGC
>DASWVR010000271.1:0-6735 GCA_036401155.1 Piscinibacter sp.
TCGTCCTCAGCCACCGAGGTAGGCCTGCTGCACCTGAGGGTCGTGCAGCAGTTCCTTGGCGGAGCCGGAGAGCACGATGCGCCCCGTCTCCATCACATAGCCGCGGTCGGCCACAGCGAGCGCGGCGCGGGCGTTCTGGTCGACCAGCAGAATCGTCGTGCCGAGCGCCTTCAGCTCGGCGATGCGCGCGAAGATCTCGGCGACCAGGCGCGGCGCCAGGCCCATGCTCGGTTCGTCGAGCAGCAGCAGGCGCGGCTCGCCCATCAGCGCACGGCCGATCGCGAGCATCTGCTGCTGGCCGCCGGAGAGGTTGCCTGCCGCCTCGCGGCGCTTGCTCTCGAGCACCGGAAAGAGCGCGAAGATGCGCGCCAGCGCGTCGCGCTCGCCGCGTGCGAAGGCGCCCAGGCGCAGGTTGTCTTCGACACTCAGCGGCGCGAACACGAGCCGGCCTTCGGGCACCTGGATGATGCCGAGCTGCACCCGCTGCCGCGCATGCACCCGCTCCAGATCCTTGCCTTCGAAGTGCACCGCGCCGCCGCAGATCGGCTGCACGCCGGAGATCGCGCGCAGCAAGGTCGTCTTGCCCGCGCCGTTGGCGCCCACCATCGCGACCAGTTCGCCGGCGCCCACGCGCAGGCTCACCTCGGCCAGCGCCGGGATGCGGCCGTAGCGGCTGTTCAGGCGTTCAACCTCGAGCATCGCCGGCTCCGGTGGGGGCTGCCGCTGCGGCCGCGGCGTGATCGGTGCCGAGATAGGCCTCGATCACGCGCGCATCGCGCCCGACCTCGTCGGGCGTGCCTTCGGCGAGCTTGCGGCCGTGGTCCATCACGAACACGCGGTCCGAGACGCCCATCACGAGCCGCATGTTGTGCTCGACCAGCACGACAGTGGTGCCGCTCGCGGCGAGCCGCTTGATCAGCGCGTCGATCTCGCGCGCCTCGGTCGCGTTCAAGCCGGCGGCCGGCTCGTCGAGCAGCAGCACCTGCGGCTCGGCGCCGAGCGCGCGCGCGATCTCCAGCCGCTTGAGCGCGCCATAGGGCATCGCGTCGGCGGGGGTGTCTTCGTAGCCGGTGAGGCCCACGAGCTGCAGCAGCCGGCGTGCGGCGTCGCGGCAGGCGCGCTCGGCGCGCACCAGCGACGGCGTGCGCAGCAGCGCGGCCAGCATCGAGCAGCGCTCGCGCAGGTGGCGGCCGGTCATCACGTTCTCGACCGCCGTCATGTTGAAGAACACTTGCAGGTTCTGGAAGGTGCGGCCAATGCCGGCGGCGGCGAAGCGGTGCACCGGCCGGCCGGACAGCTCCACGCCGTCGAGCCGGATGCTGCCGCCGTCGCTCGCGTAGACGCCGCTCAGCATGTTGATCAGCGTGGTCTTGCCGGCGCCGTTGGGGCCGATGATCGAATGCACCGTGCCGCGTTCGATGTGCAGGTCGATGCCCTCGATGGCACGCACGCCGCCGAAGGACTTGGAGAGCGACTCGACGGTGAGCAGCGTCATGGCCGTCTCCGCTCCCACCAGCGCGCGATCGTCGGCACGATGCCCAGCGGGAAGAACACCATCGTCGCCACCAGCACGGCGCCGAAGACCATCATCTCGTAGTCCTTCAGCACGGTCAGCAGCTGCGGCAGCGTGGTCAGCACCACCGCGCCGACGACCGCGCCGAACACCGACGCCATGCCGCCGAACACGACCATGATGACGAGCTCGACCGAATGCATGAACGAGGCCTTGGCCGGCGTGATGAAGCCCGCGTAGTGCGCCGTGAGCGCGCCGGCGAAGGCGGCGAACAGCGCGGAGAGCACGAACACCTGCAGCTTGTGGCGCCCGCTCGCGATGCCCAGCGTCTCGGCCGCGATCTCGGAGCCGTGCAGCGCACGCAAAGCGCGCCCGCTCGGCGACTCGATCAGGTTCAGCGCCAGCCACACCGCGAGCAGCAGCACGCCGGCGCTCATCCAGTACCAGGCGCGCTCGCCTTGCACGACCCAGCCGAGCAGCGCGAGCGGCGGAACCGACATGCCGTCGGGGCCGCCGGTCAGGCGGTCCTCGGTGGTCAGCACGATCGACACGATGATGCCGAGGCCGAGCGTGGCCATCGCGAGCGTGTGGCCCTTCAGCCGCAGCGTCGGACGGCCGATCACGAAGGCCAGCATGCCGACCATCGCGCAGGCGGTGGGAATCGTCAGCCACACCGGCCAGCCGTAGCGCGTCGCAATGATCGCGCTGGCGTAGCCGCCGAGCGCGAAGAAGCCGGCATGGCCGAGGCTGATCTGCCCGGCGTAGCCGATCAGCAGGTTCAGCCCCACGCACACGGTGGCGTTGAGCGCAACCTGGATCGCCACGTCGTAGGCGTAGTTGTTGGCCATGAAGAGTGGCGCCAGCACCATGACCAGCGCCAGCACCGCCATGCCGCCGCTGCGCGGCCGGGCCGCCCAGTGGCGCGCGGCGCGCGGCGAGACGAACTCCGCGTTGGCCGCGGCGGACACGGGCAGCTCGCTGCACGGCGGCACGGCGGCATCGGCCGCGTCGTGCGCCGGCTCAGACACGGTCGCTGCGGCGCGCACCGAGCAGTCCTCCGGGCATGGCGAACAGCACCACCAGGATCACGACGAAGGCGATCGCGTCCTTGTAGGCCGACGAAACGAAGCCCGCGCCCAGCCCTTCGAGCAGGCCCAGCACCAGTCCGCCGAGCACCGCGCCGCCGAAGCTGCCGAGGCCGCCCAGCATCGCGGCGGCAAAGCCCTTCAGGCCGAGCATGATGCCGGTGTCGTACGAGGTGAAGGCGATCGGCGCGATCAGCACGCCGCCGAGCGCGCCGAGGGCCGCGGCGAGGCCGAAGCTCGCGAACAGCACGCCGCGCGTGTTGATGCCCACCAGCTGCGCGGCCAGCCGGTTGTACGAGGTGGCGAGCATCGCCTTGCCGAGCAGCGTGCGGCCGTAGAAGGCGCTCAGCGCCGCCACCGCGAGCGCGGCGCCGCCGAGCACCCACAGGCTTTGCGGCATCACCGTGGCGCCGAACAGCGCGATCGGCTGCTCGCTCGAAAACGCCGGCAGCCGGTGCACGCCCTTGTCCCACACCAGCTGCGCGAGGCCGCGCAGGAACAGCGACACGCCGATCGTGATGATGATCAGCGTGACGGTGCCGGCATGGCGCGCCGGCTCGATGGCGAGCTTCTCGATCAGCAGCGCGACGAGCACGGCGACCACCACCGCGAGCGGCACGGCCGCCGCGAGCGGCAGGCCCGCGCCGAGCAGGGTGACGGCGCTCATGCCGCCGATCATCACGAACTCGCCCTGCGCGAAGTTGATCGCGCCACTGGCGTTGTAGATGATCGAAAAGCCCAGCGCGACGAGCGCGTAGATGGCGCCGGCGGTGAGGCCGCTGGCAACGTACTGGAGCCACGCGCCGGACACGTCAACGGCTCCGGCGCGTTTCGCGCGGCATGCGGCGCACGGAACGGGGTACGTTCATCGCTGATGACTCGCCGCTCGACGCACTACTGGACCAGCGACCAGTTCCCGTCCTTGATCTCGAGCATGCGGAACGCGCTGAGATCGAGGCCCATGTGGTCGGTGGCCGACATGTTGACCACGCCGCCGGTGCCCACGTAGTTCTTGGTCGCCTCGAGCGCGTCGCGCACCTTGGCCTTGTCGGTGGAGCCGGCCTTCTTGATCGCCTGCACCGCCAGCATCAGGCCGTCGTAGGCGTGCCCGCCGAAGGTCGACACATCGGCCTTGTACTTGTCCTCGTAACCCTTGCGATAGTTGACGACCACCGGCTTCTGCGGGTCTTCGCCGGCCAGCAGCTCCGACACCAGCAGCGCTGCCGCGGGAAGCCGCACCCCTTCGGCCGCGGGGCCGGAGAGCTTGATGTACTCGCGCGAGGCGACACCGTGCGACTGGTACAAGGGCAGCGCGAGGCCGACCTGCCGGTAGTTGCGCGTGACGATCGCCGGGCCCTGGCCGAAGCCGGCGTTGAGCACCGCCTGCGCGCCGCTGCCCTTGATCTTGGTGAGCTGCGCGGTCATGTCGGTGTCGGTCACGCCGTAGGTTTCGTCGGCGACCACCTCGATCGAATACTTGGGCGCCACCTTCAGGCACTCGGCGCGCATCGACTTGTCGAAGCCGCCGCTGCCGGAGATCAACGCCGCCTTGGCGAGCTTGCGCGACTGCATGTCGACGAATATCTTCTCGCAGGCCATGCGGTCGGTGTGCGGCGTCTTGAAAACCCACTTCTTCACCGGCTCGACGATCACCACCGCGCCGGCCAGCGAGATGAACGGCGTGCCGGCCTGCTCGGCCAGCGGCACCGCGGCCATCGTGGTGCCGGTGGTGGAACCGCCGACGATGATGTCGACCTTGTCCTGCTCGATCAGGCGCTTGGCGAAGGTGCGTGCCTTCTCGGCGTCGCCGCTGTCATCGTAGGCGACGAGCTGCAGCTTGCGGCCGAGCACGCCGCCCTCGGCATTGAAGCGGTCGACGTACAGCTCGAGCGTCTTCAGTTCGGGGTCGCCGAGGAAGGCCGCGGGACCCGTGACCGACAGGAAGGCGCCGATGCGGATCGGCTCCTGGGCCGCCGCCGCGCCCGTGAAGAAGACGCCGGCTGCCGCCAGCGCCGCCATGGCGATGCGTCGTGCCGACGCGCGCCCGTTGGTAATCTGCCTCATTGCATGTCTCCTTGGTCAGATGAACCCACCGCGCCGGCCTGCCGCGTCGTCGCGCAGCTAGAATTCCGGGAAGTGACCGGATTCTGGTACCGGAATGCGTTTATTGCTTTTGATCTAGTTCAAGCTTTTGACCAAGACTTCTACCTATACACGGGCCTCTTCGGGTAAGCGCGCAGCCCCTCGCGCCACACCCGGCGCCGACGAGCTGACGGTGCGCGCGGTGCGCCGCGCCGACCTCGACGAGGTGATCGCCATCGACGCAACCGTGACAGGCCTCGAGAAGCGCAACTACTGGCAGCGTGTGTACCGCCGCTACGGCGTGGCGGCACGCGGCGAGCAGCGCCACTTCCTGGTCGCGGTGGCGGGCGGCAGCGTGGTCGGTTTCCTGATCGGCGAAGTGCGCGACTGGGAATTCGGCTCGCCGCCGTGCGGTTGGGTCTTCGCCATCGACATCCGCCCGGACGCGCGCCAGTCCGGCGTCGCGACCCGCCTGCTGGTGGCGCTGAGCAGCAAGTTCCGGCGCGCCGGTGTGAGCAAGCTGCGCACGCTGCTGGCGCGCGACAACACGCTGATCCTGTCGTTCTTCCGCAGCCAGGGAATGATGGCCGCGCCGCTCATTCCGCTGGAGATGGATTTGCTGCCCGAAGGCCGCGCATGAGGCTGCAAGTCAACACGACCCTGGCGCTCTACAGCGTGATCGAGTTCGCGAGCCAGCCCGACCGCCACATCCCGGCCGCCGAGATCGCGCAGAAGTACGAGGTCTCGCCGCACCACCTGGCGAAGGTGCTGGCCGAACTCGCGCACGCCGGCATCGTCGAGTCGGTGCGCGGCGTCGGCGGCGGCTACCGCTTCGTCGCCAACGCACGGCGGCTGACGCTGATGGACGTGATCCAGCTGTTCGAAGACTTCTCGCCTGCCGCCACGCCAAAGCGCGAAGCCGCCTCGGCCGGCGCCGTCGACCGCGCACTCGACAGCGTGCTGTCGGAGATCGACGAAACCGCCAAGGCGACCTTCCGCTCGATCACCCTCGCGACGATGCTGCAGCTGGTGGCACGGCAGCCGGGCGGGGATTCGGGCTGAGGCTGGCTCCGTCGGGACCCCCGTGAGTTGCTCCCCCGAGCTTCGCAAGACCCGAGCCCACACTCAAAGGCCGTCATTCCGGCGAAAGCCGGATCCAGGCCTGCATCCTGGCTTCGCAGCCCACAACCTCCGTTCGGGCTGAGGTATCGAAGCCCTCGATCGAGGATGGCATGAGGTTGTTTCGCATACCAAGACCTCCGTTCGGGCTGAGCTTGTCGAAGCCCCCGCTCGACGGCAGCATAAATCTGCCTGCAGCCTACCCACCCGTTCGGCCTGAGCCTGTCGCAGCCCCCGCTCCACCCCTGCGCCAGATCAGCATCCACACTCCCCCACCCGCCGTAGACTGACACTTTCCCTCAGGAGAACCCCACCATGAGTTCGAACGTCGTGCGCATCGCCTTCGGCACCGAGGAAGTGCTGGTGACCTTCCCCGAGTCGGACCCCCAGTGGCCCGTGGACGAAGCCCGCCGCTGGCTCGACGACCAGTTCAACGCCCACGGCTGCGAGCCCGTGCGCCCGATCGGCAAGGTGCTCACCATCGACAAGCTGGTGTCCGTGGCCGAAGCCATCGGCCAGCGCGGATTCGAGCAGGACGAGAAGCTGCGCCTGGACTACGCACGCGCCGCGGTGGCGGCGCTGGCGCGGCCTGGGCTGCGGGTGGATGTGAATGCGCGGAAGGTGACGTATTGATGCGTTGCGCGGACGGCGGCCCATCACTTGCCTCCAGCAATGCAATGGCAAACACTACAAAGCCAGATGGCCGTCTTACGCCTCGTTGTAGCAAGTTTCGCGGGGGTGTCAGGCTTCACGCGGAAGCTGAGTGAAAACTCTGCCCTCCACGCTCAGGCCGACCGGGGGTGTCAGGAATTTCGTGTTTGAGGCGGTGGGTATAGAAGGGCTTCTGTTCTCTTAGGCCCCTGCCAGGCCGCCGGAGGCACCCCGGTTGGGCCATGTACTCATGGTGCAACCCTCATAGGCTGCCCTGCGCGTGCA
>DASWVR010000272.1:0-4861 GCA_036401155.1 Piscinibacter sp.
CGTTTCCGGCAAGCTGCGTGCGAAGTCGAAGCACATCAGCAGCTCGTTCAGGTTGCCCGGCACGAAGGTCGCCGACACCTTGCGGTTGTTGGCGCGCGCGGTGGCGAGCTCCATGTAGTTGCGGTTGATGAGCTCCTTCTGAAGGTTCATCGCGTCCTCTTTCTGGACGACGGGCTTGGCCTTTCCGGCCGGCATCTGGACCACCGTGTTCATTGGAAAACCTCCGTTGCCGACACCAGCGCGACGCTCGTCGCCGCACCCGCCGTCATCCCGGCGAACGCCGGGATCCACGCCTGCGCGCCCCGCCACGATGGATCCCGGCGTTCGCCGGGATGACGTGTCGGGTGGAGGCTGCCGTAGGCGCCATCGCCCTGGTGGGATGTGTTCATGCGGCGCTCCAAAGCTTGATCGAATCGGCGAACGTGCCGGCCTGCTCGCGGATCGGGGCCATCTGCCCGGTGTTCTCCGCGTACTTGAAGGCGGTGTAGGGCACCTTCTGCTTGGCGAGGATGTCCTGCAGCATCGGCCGTTCGAGCAGCGCCGGGTCGCAGAACGAGGGCGCCGCGAAGATCACGCCTTCGGCGCCGCGGGTCTTCACCTGCTTGAGCAGGTACACGCCCTTTTCCTCGCGTGTGGTGTCGTACTTGGCGGCGGTCGAGGCCGAGCGGTGCAGGAAGGCCTTGGACAGTTCCTCCAGCGGGTTGGCATCGGCGGGCACCTCGTCGAGCAGCCAGCGCGTGACGAGCATGAAGTCGTCGTCGACGATGTAGCAGCCCGACATCTCGATCGACTTGATCAGCGCGAGAGGCGGCTGCTCGCAGAACGCGCCGTTGATGACGACCCGCGCGTTGTCGCGCTTGGGCCGCGGCACGGCGTCGGTGGCGGCCAGGTACTCGCGCACCAGCAGCGTGTGCTCCTCCGGCGGCAGCACCATGCCCGCGCGCAGCAGCAGGTAGACCTCCGAGGTCGGCGCCTGCCACGGCTTGGCGGCGCGGTAGGTGTAGAGCTCGCGGATCGCTTCGCGGTTGTCGTTGTAGACGCGGATCGACGCGTTCAGCTCCTCGTCGGTGATCGGCGCGCCGCGCAGCTTGCCCAGGTCTTCGCGCAGGATCTGCATCTCCTGCATGTAGAAGGTGCCGCCGATCGAGTCGACGTAGTTCTGCGGAACGTCGATGTAGCGTACGTACTTGTCCTTGAACAGGATCTGCCACATGCCCGACAGGTTGCGGATCACGTCGCAGATCGACGGAAACAGCATCCCGTCCATGCAATCGAGCCTGCCGGTCAGCCCGAGCTCGATGGTGGAGCGCGGAATGCGGCAGATGTAGCTCTGGTAGTAGGCGTCGCCCTGGATCACCTCCAGGGCATCGCCGCCCCCGAGAATGCCCACCGGCAGCATGCCGGCCGCGTGGATCAGCTCGCGCGGCACGTACACCGGCAGGTAGCCGATGGCCTTGCGGCCGGGCACGGCGGCCTTCCATTGCTGGACGGCGTTGAAGTCGAGATCCTCGAACAGCTGCTGGCAGCGCTCGACGATCTGTTGCACCGGAGGAAGTGTGGACATCAGGGTGCTCCCGTCATTGATGGGTCCAGAGGGCAGGGCGCTTGGCCAGGAAGGCGGCGAGGCCTTCGTTGGCGTCGTGGGTTTGCATCAGTCGCTCGAGGTACAGCCGCTCGACGCCGCCCAGGCGGCGGCGAACGTCGTTTTGCATCTGGCCGCGTGCGGCGGTCATCGCGCAGCGCAGCGCGGCAGCGCTGCGGTCCTGCAGGTGCTGCTCGAACCAGGCGAGCGCGGCGGCCTCGGGGTCGTCGGCGAGCGACTGCACGAGACCGGCGGCGAGGGCTTCGTCGGCGGTCATCGAACGGCCGCTGAACAGCAGGTCTTCGGCCACCGGCTGCGACACGCGGTAGGGCAGCAGCACCGACGCGGCCGGCGCGAACACGCCCAGCTTGATCTCCGGCTGGCCGAATTGCGCGCCGGGCGCGGCGAAGATCGGCCCGCCCGCGAGCGCCAGCTCCAGCCCGCCGCCGAGGCATTGGCCGCGCACTGCAACCAGCACGAGGGCCGGGAACTCGACCATCGCCAGCAGCAGCGCGTGCAGCGACGACAGCATCTGCTCGCACTGCGCCGGCAGGTGCTCCTCCACGCTCGCCCCGAAGCTGAAGTGCGGACCTTCGGCGTCCAGCAGCACGCCGCGCAGGGCGTTGTGCGAGCGGTGTTCGGCGAGCGCCGCATGCAGCGCGCGGATCATCTCGGCGTCGACGAGGTTCGCCTTGGGCCGCGCAAGGCGCAGCCGCAACAGCGCGCCGTCGCGCTCCAGCCAGACCTTGAGAGGCGAATCGCTCATGGCTCAGCGCTTGTTCTTCGGCTGGATCGAGTCGTGCAGGCCGTCGAGCCAGCTGGTACCGGCGGCGAGCTGCTGGCGCAGCCAGACGAAGTCGGCTTCGCGGTCGTCCTTCGTGCCTTCGTTGAAGGCGGTGAAGCCGGCGCGCGCCTCGGTCATCATGTTCAGCGACAGCCACGCGCGCGAACCTTCCTTGTTGCGGTTCCAGGTTTCGAGCTTGGGCTTGCGCAGTTCCTCGATCGTCTTCAGCGTGCACTCGGGGAATGTCAGCAGGATCTTGGCGCACAGCTCCTCGACCTTCTCGTCGAGCATCGACAGGTCCACGGTGCCGCTCGCCAGCAGCGCCTTGGCTTCCTTGGCGGCGGCGCCGGTCTTGGTTTCGCCGTAGACGTTGCGGCCGAACTCGTCGAACTGGCGTTGCGTCTCGACCATCGGGTTGGCGACGAAGCGGCCGTCGACCTTGAGCGCGGGCACCACGTCGGTGAGCATGCCCATCTGGTAGGCCTTGTGGGCCGAGAACGGCTCGCACAGCACGCAGGCGGCCATCGCGCGTTCGGCGCCGACCATCAGCGGCAGGAAGTCGGTCGCGCCGCCGATCGGCGCCGAGCCGTGCTTCGGGCCGGCCTGGCCGAATCGCGCCAGGTCCTGCGCGACGGAGAAGTCGCACGCCATGCCGATCTCCTGGCCGCCGCCGATGCGCATGCCGTTGACGCGGCAGATGACCGGCTTGTCGGCCACGAGCAGCGCGCTGACCATGTCGTTGAACAGGCGCAGGTACTGGCGGTACTCCTGCGGCTGGCCGGCGTAGTACTCGGCGTATTCCTTGGTGTTGCCGCCGGTGCAGAAGGCCTTGTCGCCCGCGCCGGTGAAGACGATGCAATTCACGTCGCGTGCGTTCGACGCCGCGCGCAGCGCGAGGATCACGCCCTTGACCATGTCGGTGGTGTAGGAGTTGTACTGCGCCGGGTTGTCGAGCGTGATCCAGGCGTTGTAGAGGCCCGCCACCACGCTGCCGTCGGGCTTGCGCGCCGGGCGCTTCTCGTAGCGCACGCCGGGCTTGGCGGTGTCGTCCACGAGGTCGTGGTTCTTGAACTCGAGCACGGGTTTGAGGGCTTCGGGGGCGTTCATCGGGGGTGTCTCCTCTTTGGATTCGGATCAGCTCGGGACCATCACGGCGCGTCGGCGGATGTCGTGGCGGTGCACCGCCTCGAACACGTCGTTGATCTCGTCCAGCGCATGGGTTTCGACGAAGGGCGCGATCTGCACCTTGCCGTCGAGCACCAGGTCGAGCGCGGCGGGGTAGTGCTCGGGCGGGCAGCCCCAGTTGCCGATCGCGCGTGCGTCGAACGCCATCAGGTTGGACAGCCGGATCTCGACCTTGTCCATCGTGAAGCCGACCACCGACAGCGTGGCGCCGTGCACCAGCAGGCCGTAGGCCGTGAGCTGGCCCGCGCCGGTGCCCGAGCATTCGAAGATGATCCATTCGGTGCTGCGCAGGCCCTGCTGCTTGGCGAAGGCATTGATCGCGGTCTTGATCGACTTGGTGTCGAGCGTGCGGCTGTTCAGCGTCAGCGAGGCGCCGTGCTCGGCGATGGCGGCGAGCTTGGCGTCGTCGACGTCGATCGCGACGACGGTGGCGCCGAAGGCGCGCGCCACCTGCACGCAGTAGCCGCCGACGCCGCCGGTGCCGATGACGACCGCAAGGCTGCCGGGCGTGACGCCCGCGCGGTGCACTGCCTGGTAGGGCGTGGTCAGTGCGTCGGCCACGATCGAGACCTGCGCGAGCGTGAGGCCGGCACGTTCGAGTCGGGCGAGGTCCACTTCGCACAGCCCGCGCCCCGGCACCACGATGTGGGTGGCGAAGCCGCCCTGGATATCGTTGCCCGGCATCTTCTGCGCGCGGCAGATGGTGCCCAGGCCGCGCTTGCAGAGGTCGCACTCGCCGCAGGGCAGCACCG
The DNA here is from genome assembly GCA_036401155.1 of Piscinibacter sp. Classification (GTDB taxonomy): domain Bacteria; phylum Pseudomonadota; class Gammaproteobacteria; order Burkholderiales; family Burkholderiaceae_C; genus Albitalea. The sequence goes on from DASWVR010000272.1 coordinate 4,304, forward strand.
CGGGAATGATCACCGACTTGCCGAGCCACTGTTCGGCGCCGGCACCGGCTTCCACGACGCGGCCGCTGATCTCGTGGCCTAGCGCGAGGGGCAGCGGCTGGTTGGTGCGCACGCCGTCGTAGTAGTAGCCGAGATCGGTGTGGCACACGCCGCAGCCGGCGATCTGGACCACCACCTCGCCCGCCTGCGGCGCCGCCTGGAACTCGGCCCGGACCAGCGGCGCCTTGGGCGCCGTCATCAACCACCGGTGTGCATCGAAGCTCATGACGACACCCCGCCCGCCGAGTACGGCGTCCCTTCGACAGGCTCAGGGCGATCGGCAAGCGCGGTCGGGCCTTGCTTGGGGCGGCCCGGCGCGGCGGCCCGTGGAAGGTTGATCGGTTGTCTCATTGAGCAGGCCTTTCAAGGACACCGGCAACACCGGCATGACCGCGTTTCTAAGGGATTTCTCGGACCTATTGTGGTAAAGCGGTACCGATTTACGGCTTTGGCGCATTTTCAGGACTGTTGCGTGTGCCATCCTTGATCTGGATCAGGGTAATCGGCGCTTCCAAAACG
>DASWVR010000273.1:0-9856 GCA_036401155.1 Piscinibacter sp.
CTGTGCGTCGGCCTGCTGCAGCGCCACGTCGGGGTCGCGGTTCTTCAGGCAGCGTGTGATGTTCGTGAGCCGCGTGCCGAATGTGAAGGTGTGGACCTTGAGGTGACGCCGCGTCAGGCCGTGCACATAGTGCAGCAGCAGTCGCGCGTAGCGGTCCATCGAGCCCGAGATGTCGAGCAGCACCACCAGCGGCGGCCACTCGCGGCGCATACGCGTGAAGGCCGGGTTCAGCGTGTGGGGCTGACGCGCCATGCGCAGCAGGGTGGCGCGCAGGTCGAGCGTGCCGCCGGGCGCCGATTCGTGGCGCCGCATGCGCACCGGCGACACCGGCAGCGGCAGCTCTTCGGCGAGCTTCTTGGCCCAGTCGAATTCGGCCACTGTCATGCTTTCGAAATCGGCGTGCTGCAGCCGCTCGCGCTCGGAGAAAGTGAAGTGGGTGTCGAACTGCAGCTCTTCCTTCGCGCTCGCGTTGGCGGGGTTCGGCGGCGCCGGCGGGCGCGGCGCGGCGAGCGCTTCGGCGAGTCGGTTGCTGCGCGGCGAACGCGGCTTGTCGCCGCGGCCGCTGATCTTGGGCAGCAGCTGCCACATCAGCTGCTCCAGCAGCTTCGGGTCGCGCCAGAAGGCGTCGAACGCGGCATCGAACAGCGCCTGCTGCTCGTGGCGGTCGAGCATCACCGCACTCAGCGCGGCATGCACGTCGTCGCGCCGCTCGACGCCCACGAGCTCGATCGCCGCCATCGCCGCCAGCACACGCTCGGGGCCGATCGGCATGCCGGCCTGGCGCAGCACACGCGCGAAGTGGACGATGTTCTGGGCAATCACGGAGATACAGAAACAGAAGGAGGCAGACCCGTCATCCCGGCGAAAGCCGGGATCCATGTGCACTGCCAAGGTGGATCCCGGCGTTCGCCGGGATGACGTGGCTGAGAGGCACGGTCGTCATGTCGCGATCGCACCATCCTAGTCGAGCAGCGCGCGCGCCTTGAGTTCGTCGAGAAGCTTCGCCGTGTCGCCCCCGCCCATCCTCGCGATGTCGTCCTGGTACTTCAGCAGCACGCCCAGCGTGTCCTGCACCGTCGCCGGGTCGAGCCTGATCGTGTTGAGCGCCAGCAAGGCGTTGGTCCAGTCGATGGTCTCGGCCACGCCCGGCGCCTTGAACAGGTCGAGCGTGCGCATGCGCTGCACGAACTCCACCACCTGCACATAAAGGCGCTCGGAGGCGCCCGGCGCGCGCCGGCGCACGATGTCGAGTTCGCGCTCGAGGTCCGGGAAGTCGACCCAGTGGTACAGGCAGCGGCGCTTCAGCGCGTCGTGGATCTCGCGCGTGCGGTTGCTGGTGATGATGGTGATCGGCGGCGCCGCGGCGCGTACCGTGCCGTACTCCGGGATGGTGATCTGGTTCTCGGCCAGCACCTCGAGCAGGAAGGCGTCGAAGGGTTCGTCGGCGCGGTCCAGTTCGTCGATCAGCAGGACGGGCGAACGGGTCTGCGTCAGCGCCTGCAGCAGCGGCCGTTCGATCAGCATGGGACGCGAGTAGAGGCTTTGCGCCAGCCGCTCGCGGTCCACCTCATGTGCGGCCTCGGCGAGGCGGATCTCCATCATCTGCCGCGCCACGTTCCACTCGTACGCCGTCTGCGCGACGTCCAGGCCCTCGTAGCATTGCACCCGCAGTAGCGTGGCGCCAAGCCCGCGCGCCAGCGTCTTGGCGAGTTCGGTCTTGCCGACGCCCGGCTCCCCCTCGAGGAACAGCGGACGCGAGAGCTTGAGGCTCAGGAACAGCGCGGTCGCGAGTTGCCGGTCGCAGACGTAATCCTCCGCGGCGAGCAACGCGATGACGCCATCGACCGATTCCGGCAGGACCACGGGCGCGTCGTCGGTCATCGGCACGCGCCCTGCTCCGCGCTCATCGCGCAAGCGCTGCGGCCACCGCCCGCGACGCCATCACGCTGATCATCGCGGCGCGGTATTCGGCCGAGCCGTGCAGATCGCCGTTGATATCGGTCGCGGGCAGTTTCACCGCCTTGGCCGCCTCCGGCGTGAAGTTCGCGGCGAGCGCGTCTTCCAGCGCCTTGGCGCGGAACACGCTGCTCTTGGCGCCCGTCACCGCCACGCGCACGCCGGCCGCGCTCTTGCAGACGAACACGCCGACCAGCGCAAAGCGCGACGCCGGCTGCCTGAACTTGGCATACGCCGCCTGCTGCGGGATCGGGAAGCTCACCGCCGTGATCAACTCGCCCGGCGACAGCGCGGTTTCGTACAGGCCGGTGAAGAACTGCTCGCCCGGAATGCTGCGCTGGCTGGTCTGCACGGTGGCGCCGAGTCCGAGCACCGCGGCGGGATAACACGCCGCCGGATCGGCATTGGCGATCGAGCCGCCGAGCGTGCCCATGTTGCGCACCATCGGGTCGCCGATGCCGCCGGCGAGTTCGGCCAGCGCGGGGATCGCCTTGCGCACCTCGGCCGACGACGCGACCTCCGCATGCGTGGTCATCGCGCCGATGACCACGTTGCCGCCGTCGACGCGGATGCCCTTCAGGTCTGCGATGCCGCCGAGGTCGATCAGCCGCTCGGACGACGACAGCCGGAGCTTCATCGCCTGCACCAGGCTCTGGCCACCGGCCAGGAATCGCGCGTCGCCCTTCAGGGCGGCAGCCGCCGCGGCGCGGTCGGCGGGACGTTGGTAGTCGAAGCTGTACATGTGTGCTCCTTTGACGTTGCGCATTCAGCGGTTGACGGCGCGCCACACGCGCTCGGCGGTGGCCGGCATCGCGATGTCGCGAACGCCCAGCGCGTCGGTCAATGCGTTGATGTAGGCGGCGGGCGACCCGATGGCGCCGGCCTCGCCGCAGCCCTTCACGCCCAGCGGGTTGTGCGTGCACGGCGTGACGGTGTGCGCGAGCGTGAAGTTCGGCATGTCGTCGGCGCGCGGCATCACGTAGTCCATGTACGAGCCGGTCAGCAGCTGGCCCGACTCGGGGTCGTACTGGCAGCCTTCCATCATGGCCTGGCCGAGCCCCTGCGCGATGCCGCCGTGCACCTGGCCGGCCACGATCATCGGGTTGACGATGTTGCCGAAGTCGTCCACCGCGGTGAAGCGCTCGACACGCGAGCGGCCGGTCTCCGGATCGACCTCGACTTCGCAGACGTAGCTGCCCGCCGGGTAGGTGAAGTTGGTCGGGTCGTAGAACGCGTTTTCGTTCAGGCCCGGCTCCAGCTTGTCGAGCGGGTAGTTGTGCGGCACGTAGGCGGTGAGCGCGACCGAGCCGAAGGGCACCTTCTTGTCGGTGCCGGCGACCTTGAACTCGCCGTTGTCGAAATCGATGTCGGTGTCGGCCGCTTCGAGCAGGTGGGCCGCGATCTTCTTGCCCTTGGCGATGATCTTGTCGACCGCCTTGACGATCGCCGTGCCGCCCACGCTCAGCGAGCGGCTGCCGTAGGTGCCCATGCCGAAGGGCACGCGGCCGGTGTCGCCGTGCACGATCTCCACGTTCTCGACCGGGATGCCGAGCTTGGCCGCCACCACCTGCGCGAACGTCGTCTCGTGACCCTGGCCGTGGCTGTGCGAGCCGGTGAACACGGTCACGGTGCCGGTGGGGTGCACGCGCACCTCGCCGGCCTCGAACAGGCCCGCGCGTGCGCCGAGCGCGCCGGCGATGTTGCTGGGCGCCAAGCCGCAGGCCTCGATGTAGCAGCTGTAGCCGATGCCGCGCAGCCGGCCCTTGGCCGCCGACTCGGCCTTGCGCGCCGGGTAGCCCGCCACATCCGCCAGCTCGAGCACCTTGTCGAGGTGGGCAGCGTAGTCGCCGGTGTCGTAGGTCAGGCCCACCGGCGTCGCGTACGGGAACTCGGTGATGAAGTTCTGGCGGCGGATGGCCGCCGGGTCCATGTTCATGTCGCGCGCCGCCGTCTCGACCAGCCGCTCGACGACGTAGGTCGCCTCGGGCCGCCCCGCGCCGCGGTAGGCGTCGACCGGGGCGGTGTTGGTGAACACCGCCTTCACCTCGGCGTAGATCGCCGGTGTCTTGTACTGCCCGGCGAGCAGCGTGGCGTAGAGGATGGTCGGCACGCTCGACGCGAAGGTCGACAGGTAGGCGCCCATGTTGGCGATGGTCTTCACGCGCAGGGCGAGGAAGTTGCCCTTGTCGTCCATCGCCAGTTCGGCGGTGGTCGCGTGGTCGCGGCCATGCGCGTCGGTGAGGAAGGATTCGCTGCGTTCGGCCGTCCACTTGATCGGCCGCCCCACGCGCTTGCTGGCCCACACCAGCGCGGTTTCCTCGGGGTAGAGGAAGATCTTGGAGCCGAAGCCGCCCCCCACGTCAGGCGCGATCACCCGCACCTTCGACTCGGGCAGCCCGAGCACGAAGGCGCACATCAGCAGGCGCTCGACATGCGGGTTCTGGTTGGCCACGTACAAGGTGTAGCTGTCGTCGTGCCGGCTGTACTGGGCGTTCGCCGCGCGCGGCTCGATCGCATTCGGAATCAGCCGGTTGTTGATGAACTCGAGCTTGCTGACCTTGTGGGCGCGGGCGAACGCAGCGTCCACCGCATCCTTGTTGCCGTGGCCCCAGTCGTAGCAGACGTTGCCGGGCACCTCGTCGTGCACGAGGCTCTTGCTGCTCTCGACGCTCGTGATGTCGATCACCGCCGGCAGCTCCTCGTAGACGACGTCCACCATCTCGGCCGCGTCCTTGGCCTGCAGCGCCGTCTCGGCCACGACCAGCGCGACCTGGTCGCCGACGTGGCGCACCTTGCCCTGCGCCAGCACCGGGTGCGGCGGCTCCTTCATCGGCGAGCCGTCCTTGCTGTGGATGAGCCAGCCGCAAGGCAGCCCGCCGACCTTGGCGTCGGCCAGGTCGGCGCCGGTGAAGATCTGAACGACCCCCGGGGCCTTCAGCGCGCGGCTGGTGTCGATCGACTTGATGCGTGCATGCGCATAGGGCGAGCGCAGGAACACGCCGTAGGTCTGGCCCGGCAGCACCACGTCGTCGGTGTACTGGCCCGCGCCGGTGAGGAAGCGCCGGTCCTCGCGCCGCTTGAGCGACTGACCGATCGGCGAAACGGGAGGTTGGGACATGTCCGTCATGGCAGTCTCCTTGGCGTCAGGCCGCGGCCGAGACCTTGCCCGACTGGCAAAGCTGGACCGACTTGACGATGTTGTGGTAGCCCGTGCAGCGGCAGATGTTGCCGTCCAGGCCCTCGCGGATCTCCTGCTCGGTGGCGTCGGGCTTGTCCTTGAGCAGCTGCACCGCCGACATCACCATGCCCGGCGTGCAGAAGCCGCACTGCAGGCCATGGCACTCGCGGAACGCCGCCTGCATCGGATGCAGCTCCTCGCCTTGCGCGAGCCCCTCGATGGTGGTGACCTCGCCCCCCTGCGCCTGGAGCACCAGCATCGAACACGACTTCACGGCGCGCCCGTTGAGATGCACGGTGCAGCTGCCGCACTGCGCGGTGTCGCAGCCCACATGGGTGCCGGTGAGGCGAAGGTGCTCGCGGATGAACTGGACGAGCAGCATGCGCGGATCGACGCTCGCCTCGACAGTCTTGCCGTTGACGGTCAATGACACTGGGACGTTCACTGGTGTCTCCTCAAGTCTTGCGGTGGGTTCAATCGGGGCCGAGCAGACCCTGGCGAATTGACTTGCGCTCGCTCACGCGGAACGCGTGAGGAGTACAGCAGCAGATGATCTGCATTCGCCGCGTCCGGAAATACTTAGGCGTTACCCGTAGAGCGGCACGCCGGTGCGCTGCGCGCACCCAGAAGGACAAACCCCTCCCGACCATTGCAGTGGGGAGGGGTGGGCGGCTGACGCCGCCAATTTGGGGCTCCGGAGGATTGAAGTCCGGGGCTCCTGGCGCGCAGAGACTGCGCCATGGGGTTGCCTGCAAGCAGGCATCTCAAAGGTAGACGCCTGCGCCTGCCAGGTCAAGACCGGCTGTCGCTTCGGCTGCGGCAGATCAAGCCGGCCGTGACTTCATGATCTCGTCGACCAGCGCGCCGACCTTGTCGGTGACGGCTTGGTCCATCGCGATCGGCCGGCCCCATTCGCGCTGCGTCTCGCCGGGCCATTTGTTGGTGGCGTCCAGCCCCATCTTCCCACCCAGCCCGCTGACCGGCGAGGCGAAGTCGAGGTAGTCGATCGGCGTGCGCTCGACCAGCGTGGTGTCGCGCACCGGGTCCATGCGTGTGGTGATGGCCCAGATCACCTCGCGCCAGTCGCGCACGTTCACGTCGTCGTCGGTCACCACGATGAACTTGGTGTACATGAACTGGCGCAGGAAGCTCCACACGCCGAACATCAGCCGCTTGGCGTGGCCCGGGTAGCTCTTCCTGATGCTGACGATCGCCATGCGGTAGCTGCAACCCTCCGGCGGCAGATAGAAGTCGACGATCTCCGGAAACTGCTTCTGCAGGATGGGCACGAACACTTCGTTGAGCGCCACGCCGAGCACCGCCGGCTCGTCGGGCGGCTTGCCGGTGTAGGTCGAGTGGTAGATCGGATCGCGCCGCGAGGTGATGCGCGTGATCTCGAACACCGGAAACCAGTCCTGCTCGTTGTAATAGCCGGTGTGGTCGCCGAAGGGCCCTTCGAGCGCGTGCAGATAGCCGCCCGACTCCTTCAGCCGCACGCCCAGTTCGCTCGTGCCGCTGAACCCCGGCTCGGCCGGCGGGATGTGGCCCTCGAGGACGATCTCGGCCGAAGCCGGCACCTGCAGCATGACGCCACTGTCGCCGACGCCCGAATCGACCACTTCGGTCCGGCTGCCGCGCAGCAGGCCGGCGAACTGGTACTCCGACAGGCTGTCGGGCACCGGGGTCACGGCGCCGAGGATGGTCGCCGGGTCGGCGCCGAGCGCCACGGCGATCGGGAACGGCTGCCCGGGGTTGGCCAGCGCGAAGTCGCGGAAATCGAGCGCCCCGCCGCGGTGGGCGAGCCACCGCATGATGACGCGGTTGCGCCCGATGAGCTGCTGGCGGTAAATGCCGAGGTTCTGTCGCCGGCGCGGATTCGGGATCGACTGCGGCCCGCGCGTGACGACCAACCCCCAGGTGATCAGCGGCCCGGCGTCGCCCGGCCAGCAAAACTGGATCGGCAAGCGACCCAGGTCGACGTCGCTGCCCTCCAGCCGCTCCTCCTGGCAGGCCGCCCGGCTGACGGTAGCCGGCTTCATGTCCCACAGGGCCTTGGCCATTTGTAACAGGCGCCCCGCGTCCTTCACGCCCTTGGGCGGGTCGGGCTCCTTCAGGCTCGCGAGCACCCGCCCCACGTCGCGCAGCTCGCCCACCTCGGCGGCACCCATGCCCATGGCGACCCGCTTAGGCGTGCCGAAGAGGTTCGTCAAGGCCGAAATTTTGTAACCAACGGGCTGCTCGAAGAGCAGCGCCGGGCCACCGGCGCGCAAAACCAAGTCGCTGACCGCTGTCATTTCGAGCCGCGCCGATACTGGCTTGGCGACGCGCTGGAGCTCCCCGACACGCTCGAGCCCGGCCATGAAGTCCCTCAGGTCGCGATATTTCATATCTGAAAGTAATTAGATACACGTTTCATAACCTTGACTGGTTATGAATCGGCTTCCTAGAATGCGCCGAATCCTGACCCGATCAGGGATAACCCGCGCCCCGCATTGATGGGATTGCAGAGGGCGCAACGCTGCCGATACCGTGAGGGAGTGCACAGGGAGTCCGTCCCGTGCCCCGTTCGCGACCGATTATCGCCGCCACCTTGGCATCCGACGGGCCGTCAACGCTCGGAGCTCGCCGAGGCAGCGGAAGAAAAGGAAACGACATGACAGCGCTTCGCCGTCTGACTGCGCAAGCCCGCCGAGTTGGCGACGCCTCTGCCGCATCGGCAGGAGTTTTCCTGCGGGACGTGGGCCACGGCCTGCTCGAAGTCAGCCACAACACGCTGGCCCTGGTGGGCCTGCTCGCCATCGGCGCCGTGATCTTCGTCGGCGGCCGTGCCGACCTCCGCCACACGATCGAAGAAGAGACCCTCGGCTGGCTGCAGGCCCGCCAGGACGCGCGCACCGACCCTGCCGTGCTGATTGCCGCCCAGTTGGCCGAGCCGACCGCGATCAAGCGCGCCACCGCCGCCAACCCGAAGGAACTCACCCGCCAGCAAGCCGCCGTGGCGAACTGGATTTCGCGCCGCTACAAGGTCGCGCCCGAGCCGATCAGCCGCCTGGTCAAGGAAGCCTGGATGGTCGGCGAGCGGGTGGGCATCGACCCGACCCTGATCCTCGCCATCATGGCCGTCGAGTCGAGCTTCAACCCGTTTGCGCAGAGCCCCGTCGGCGCGCAGGGCCTGATGCAGGTGATGACGCATATCCACGACGACAAGTACGTCGCCTTCGGCGGCAACCACGCCGCCTTCGACCCGGTGACCAACCTGCGCGTGGGTGCGCAGGTGCTCAAGGAGTGCATCGCCCGCGCGGGGAGCCTGGAAGCGGGGCTGCGCTACTACGTCGGCGCGGCCAATCTGCCGGACGACGGCGGATATGCCAACAAGGTGCTGGGCGAACAGAGCAACCTGCGCATGGTCGCCGGCGGCAAGGTCGTCGCCGTCAACGCGCCGCGCGTGGCACCGCCCGCCCCGGTCGCCGACCAGGACGCGGAGGTGCTGCCGATTCCGGTCAAGAGCGAAGACAAGCCGGCCGGCGAACAGATCGCGATGCTCGGCCGGCAAAGCAGCTGAGCGCCGCACACGTGCAGATGGCGCGGCCCGCGGGGTAAACTCGCGCCTCTGCGCAACTGGCGATGGGGCCTTGCGAGTCAGCGGACTCGCTCGGCCTGAGGTGGTGTACCACCGGGAAGCGCAGTCGGCCCGCTTCGGGAGTTCGTCGAAGACGCCGTTTCAGCCGTTCGCCTGGGCAGCCTGTGACCGCATGCGCCGCATGCTCTCCGTCCCAGGTCTTCCGCTGACGAAGGACTGCCAACCATGTTCGACCGCACCCAATCCACCATCGCCAACGTGGACCCCGAGATCTGGTCCGTCATCCAGCGCGAGAACCAGCGCCAGGAAGAACACATCGAGCTGATCGCCTCGGAGAACTACGCCTCGCCGGCCGTCATGGCCGCCCAGGGCACGCAGCTCACCAACAAGTACGCCGAGGGCTATCCCGGCAAACGCTACTACGGCGGCTGCGAGTTCGTCGACATCGCCGAGCAGCTGGCCATCGACCGGCTGAAGCAACTGTTCGGCGCGCAGTTCGCCAACGTGCAGCCCAACTCCGGCTCGCAGGCCAACCAGGGCGTGTTCTTCGGCCTCCTGCAGCCGGGCGACACGATCATGGGCATGAGCCTGGCCGAAGGCGGCCACCTCACGCACGGCATGCCGCTGAACATGAGCGGCAAGTGGTTCAAGGTGGTGAGCTACGGGCTCGACGCCAACGAAGCCATCGACTACGAGCAGATGGAGCGCCTGGCTCACGAGCACAAGCCCAAGCTGATCATCGCCGGCGCGTCGGCCTACAGCCTGCGCATCGACTTCGAACGCTTCGCCAAGGTAGCGAAGGCGATCGGCGCGATCTTCATGGTCGACATGGCGCACTACGCGGGGTTGATTGCGGCGGGCGTCTACCCCAACCCGGTCCCGCATGCCGACGTGGTGACCTCCACCACCCACAAGAGCCTGCGCGGCCCTCGCGGCGGCATCATCCTCATGAACGATGAGGCGATCGCCAAGAAGATCAACAGCGCGATCTTCCCGGGCATCCAGGGCGGCCCGCTGATGCACGTGATCGCGGCCAAGGCGGTCGCCTTCCAGGAAGCGCTCTCGCCCGAGTTCAAGACCTACCAGCAGCAGGTGGTGAAGAACGCCCGCGTCGTCGCCGAGACGCTGGTGCAGCGCGGCCT
>DASWVR010000274.1:0-5124 GCA_036401155.1 Piscinibacter sp.
ACGATGTGGTGCAGCGTGACCAGCAGCACATGGCGGCGTGCGCCCAGCGCCACCAGCCGGCCGCGCACCAGGGGTCCGCTGGCCAGGTCGAAGCGCGCCTGCGCCTCTTCGGCCATCAGCGCCTGCAGCTGCGCGTCGCGCTCGGGTTCGTCCGCGAGGTCGTGCTCGCGCAGCGCGAAGCCGCTGTCCGCCGGCGCGATGCGCTGCACCGGCTCCCCGCCGACCAGCGGAAAACTCGTGCGCAGCGCTTCGTGGCGCGCCACGATCCGGTCCAGGGCGCGGATCAGCGCCGAACGATCGAGCACGCCGTGCAGCAGCAACGCCACCGGCACGTGATAAGCCCGGCTCACGCCGTTCATCTGCGACAGGACCCACAGCCGCTGCTGCGCGAACGACAGCGGCAGCGGTGCGTGTCGCTCGATCGGCGGGATCGATGCGGCTTCGGCGGGCGCAGCCGCATCGAGCTGCCGCGCGATCGCTTCCAGCCGAGGCTGGTCGAACAGCTGGGCGAGGCCGAGCTGCACGCCGAGCGATTGCTGCACACGCGCGATCAGGCGCACCGCGAGCAGCGAATGCCCGCCCAGCTCGAAGAAGCTGTCGTGACGGCCGACCCGCTCGATCTTCAGGAGCTCGCACCACAGCCGCGCGAGCGCGGTTTCGGTGTGCCCGCGCGGCGGCTCAAACGTGCGGATCGCGAAGGCCCCGGCGTCCGGCGACGGCAGCGCGTGGCGGTCGAGCTTGCCGTTCGGCGTCAGCGGCATGCGCGGCAGCAGCACGATGCTGCTGGGCAGCATGAACGCCGGCAGCCGCTGCTGCAGGAAGCCGCGCAGCTGCGCCTGCAACGCCTGCGGGCTGGCCCAGCCGGGGTCGTCCTGCGGCGCCACCGATTCACCGAAAGCCCAGCCGGGCCGCCGTGCATAGACGTCGTGCAGCGCGGTCTCGCGCAAGGTCGGATCCTGCTCGGCACGCACCTCGAAGCCTTGTCCGCGCAGCAGCGAGACGATGCGGGCGAGCCTGCCTTCGACGTCGTGCACTTCCATCACGACCTGGCCGATGCGCGGCCAATGTGCCGGCGCGATGCCGTGCAGCACGGCCTCCTCGGCGCTCTCGACGTCGACCTTCAGCAGGTCGATGCGGCCGATGCCATCGGCATCGATCACCTGCGACAGCGTGCGCACCTCGCAGTCGATCTGCTCGCTGACCAGCCGGTCGTCCACCAGTTCGTCGACCAGCGCTTCGCTGACCCCGCGCTGCAGCTGTCGCTGCACGAACGCGGCGACCGCCTCGCGCGCCTGGCCGGCGGCCGACACGCGGCCCGAGACCACCGTGTTGTGCGGGTAGAAGTTGAAGCTCTCGCGCCCCGGGCTGGCGCCCAACGCGCAGCCATGCACGCGCGCGTTGGGCGCGTGCACCGCCGCATTCAGGCGCAACGAGCGCAGCACCGGCGGGATCGGCTCGAAGGCGTGAATCGTCGCCCCCGCGCAATGGCGGGCGGCGAACAACGTGAACAGGCCGATGTTGGCGCCGACGTCGACGATGCACGCCGCGCCGTCGAGTCGGATGCCGTGCTTCAGGTAGATGCGCTCGCCGAAGATCTCCTCGTAGAGGAACTCCGTCTCGCCGCGGTTCTGATGGAACACCGTCTGCCCGTTCGGCAGCTCGAAGGTGGCGGCGCCCTCGGTGTCGCCGGCAGCGCGCAGCGCGAGCAGGCGCTGCACCGCGCCCGCCTGTTGCGCCGACGGCACAGCGTAGGCCACGAGTCGCGTGTCGCCGTCGCGCGTCTGCGCCGTCACGACCGCGTCCTGCACCGCCGGGTGCTCGAGCAGGCGCGCCTCGATCTCCGGCAGCTCGATGCGAAAGCCGCGCAGCTTGAGCTGATGGTCGTTGCGGCCGAGGAACTCGATGCTGCCGTCGGGCAGCCAACGCGCTAGGTCGCCGGTCTTGTACAGCCGCGCATCCGCACTGCCGCCGAACGGGTCGGCGACGAATCGCTCGGCGCTCAACTCCGGACGATTGAGGTAGCCGCGTCCCACCTGCACGCCGCCGATGTGCAGCTCCCCCGGCACGCCCACCGGCACCGGCCGGTTCGCCGCATCGAGAAGATAGATCGTGGTGTTGGCGATCGGGCGCCCGATCGGGGTGTTGTCGGGCAGCCGCGGCGCATCGCAAGCCCAGGCGGTGACGTCGACGGCCGCTTCGGTCGGCCCGTACAGGTTGTACAGCGCCGCGTGCGGCAGGCATTCGCGCGTGCGTCGCGCGAGCGCGCCGGGCAAGGCCTCCCCGCTGCAGAACACGCGCCGCAGGCCGCCGCAGTGCGCGGCCGCGCCGCTGTCGACGAACAGCTGCAGCATCGAGGGCACGAAGTGCAGGGTCGTGATGCCCTCGCGTGCGATCACCTCGGCCAGATACGCCGGGTCCTTGTGCCCGTCGGGGCGTGCCATCACCAGCCGAGCGCCTGCGAGCAGCGGCCAGAAGAACTCCCACACCGAGACGTCGAAGCTGAACGGCGTCTTCTGCAGCACCGCATCGCCGGCGTCCAGGCGGTACGCCTGCTGCATCCACAGCAGTCGATTGACGACGCCCCGGTGCTCGTTCATCGCGCCCTTGGGGCGGCCGGTGGAGCCCGAGGTGTAGATCACGTAGGCGAGCGAGCGGCTCGTCGCGCCGGCGCCCGACGGCGCCGCGTCGGCCGGCATGTCGGCCCAGCGGGCGGCATCGGCCTGCAGGTCGGCGACCGGCACGCTGCCGAACGCGGCGCGCAGCGTCGCGCCGACGGCGGCATGCGTCAGCAGCACGGCGGCGCCGCAGTCCGCGGCCATGAATGCGAGGCGCTCGGCGGGGTAGCCCGGATCCAGCGGCACGTACGCACCGCCGGCCTTCAGCACCGCCAGCAACGCGACCACCATTTCGACGCTGCGCTCCATGCAGATCGCGACACGAACATCGGCACCGACACCCAGCCCGCGCAGGTGGTGCGCGAGCCGGTTGGCGCGCCGCTCGAGTTCGTTGAAGCTGAGCTGCCGGTCGCCGTCGACCACCGCCACCGCGAGCGGCGTGCGTGCCGCCTGCGCCTCGACCAGCTCATGCAGGCAACGCTCGGCGTCCGGGTACGACACGCGCGTCGCGTTCCAGGCGGCAACGACCTGTTGCCGCTCCTGCGGAGGCATCGGGTCGATGTCGGCAATCGGCCTCTGGGGGCGCTCCTGCAGCGCATCGACGAGCTCCTGAAGCGCCTGCCGCATGTAGGCGCAGACACGCGACGGATTGACACTTTCGTGCACCATCGCGTGCAGGCCGAAGCCTTCCCCGAGGTCGTCGACGCTCAGGCTCAGCGGATAGTTGGTGCGCTCGCGCGCACCGAGCCACATCACTTCGCCGTCCCCCGGCGCGCCGCCGCGCGACTCGTCGACGCCGTAGCGGTAGTTGAGCAACGCAGTGAACAGCGGCGCCGGCGCGGCCACGCCGCTGCAGCGCTGGGCCAGCGCCAGCGACGCATGTTCGTGCCGCAGCAGGCGGCCCAGCCAGGCATGCGTGTCGCGCAGCGCGTCGATCGCGCTGCAGCGGTCCACGCGCACGCGCAGCGGCAAGGTGTTGATGAAGAGCCCGAGCCCGCGCGCATGACCGTCGGCATGCATGCGGCCGAGCATCAGCGTGCCGAACACGACGTCGCTGCGTCCGCTCAGCCGAGCCAGCACCAATGCCCACGCGACATGGCACAGGCTCGCGGTGCCGACGCCGGCGGCGCGCGCCTGCACGCGCATCCGGCGCGCCAGCGCCGCGTCCAGGGTGTGCGACGCCTCCGCCATGCGCGAGCCGTCGCCGCGGGCATCCAGCAGGCCGAACGGCGCGGTGGTCTCGTCCACGCCGGCGAGCATCTCGCGGAAGAATGCCTCGTGCTGCTCCTCGCTGACGCTGCGGCGGCTGTGCACGACGAAGTCACGGTAGGGCACCGGCGGCGGCAGCCGGTCGGCCGCGCCGCGCATGTGGGCCAGGATCTCCTCGTGCGCGACCTCCAGCGTCAGGTGGTCCATCACCAGGTGGTGGAACAGCTGCAGCATGACCCAGCGTCCGCACGCCGGGTCGCGGGCCACGAACACGCGCAGCAACGGGGCTTGCCGAACGTCCAGGGCGCACCCGTCGGCATGCGCCTGCAGCCGCGCGACGAGGTTCTCGCCGTCAGCGGCCGGCGGCAGCTCCCGGACCGGCAGGTCGGCGCGGCGCCACACGACCTGCACCGGCTGCGGCAGCCCCTCCCACTGGATCGCCGTGCGCAGGATGTCGTGCCGCTGCAGCAGCGCGCGCAGGCCCTCGATGTAGCGCTCCAGCGTCTCGCGGCGGTCGAAGCCGAACACCATCTGCAGGCGGTAGGGATCGGCGTCGCCTTCCAGCAGGTGATGGAACAGGATGCCTTCCTGCAGCGGCGCGAGCGGGTAGATGTCCTGCACGTTGGCCGCGCCGCCCGGCACCGCGCCGACGATGCGCTCGATGTCGGCGGCGCCGAGCGCGACCAGCGGCAGCATCTGCGGCGTGATCTCGCGGCAGTCGGCCGGGATGGCAGGCACAGCCGGCGGCGCCGGGGCATCGGCGCCCGCGGCCACCAGTTCCATCAGCGCCTGCTTGTGCTCGCGGATCTGCGCGAGCCACGTCGGCTCGAGCGCGCGCCCGCGGCCGCGCATGAGCAGGTCGCCACCCGCGATGGACAGCGAGACATTGCGGTTCTTCAGCTGCGCCAGCAGATCTTCAGGTGTCACGTCAACCCTCCTTCCGCACAGGTCCGGCCGCGCGATGCGCGGCTGCGGCCTGCGCCCTCAGATCGCCACATCCCAGCTTCCCTGCGTCTCGACGACGAAGTCCGCGAGGGTCGGCGCCACGAAGAAAGCGCTCATGTCGGCATGCAGTCCGGCGCGCCGCATGCGCGAGGCGACCTGCGTCGCCGCGATCGAATGGCCGCCGAGCTCGAAGAAGTTGTCGCGGCGGCCGACACGCTCGATCTGCAGCACCTCGGCCCAGATGCGCGCGAGCTCGGCCTCCACCTCGCCTTGCGGCGCCTCGTACGCGCGCTCGGCCTGCGCCTGCGGCGCCGGCAGCGCCTGCCGGTCGAGCTTGCCGTTGGGCGTGAGCGGC
>DASWVR010000275.1:0-10315 GCA_036401155.1 Piscinibacter sp.
CGCCGCTTTCGATCGCCTGCGCGAGGCCTGGGCGCAGCGCGGGCGCGAGACCTGGCATGCGGCGATGGGTGTGCTCGCCGAGCGGCTGGCGCGCGCCGCGCTCGACCAGGAGTCGCTGGCGGCCGCCGACTGGACCGATCGGCTGAGCAGCGTGGGCGCCGTGCTGGGCCTGCGCCGCGAGGCGGCGAACACGCCGCGCGACAAGGCGATGCGCACGCTGGCCGAGCGGCTGGACGCGGACATCCGCCGCTCGACCGATCGGCTGATCCGCCTGCATGGGCTCGAAGGCCACGCCACCGATGTCGTGCTGACGCGACTGGCCGAACACTTCGCCGTCAACGAGCCGGTCGACGAAGGCAAGGCCGCGATCTGGGGGGGACTCGTCACCGGCGCGCTGGCGGGGCTCAAGGCCGACATCGTGAGCGGCGGCCTGACGATGGGCGGCGGCCTGCTCGCCGGCGGCGTGCTCGGCGCCTTGAGTGCGGCAGGCGTGGCGCGTGGCGTCAACGTGATGCGCGGGGTCGAAGTCACGACCCTGCGCTGGGACGACAAGGTGCTCGACGGCCTGGCCCGCTCGGCGCTGCTCGGTTATCTCGCGGTGGCCCACTACGGCCGCGGCCGCGGCGACTGGGCCGAATCCGAACACCCCGCGTTCTGGGGCGAGGCGGTCGATGCGGTGATGGCCGATCGCAGCGCTGCGCTGCAGGGCATCTGGTCACGGCAGCGTGGCGCCGCATCGCCGCGCAGCGACGAGCTGACGCAGGCGCTGCAGGGCTGGCTGATCGAGGCGAGCGCGGACCTGCTGATGCGCCTGTATCCCACCGCGCGGCTGCCGCGCAAACGGTGATCCGTGACGCAGTGACCATTTCGCGTGGCGAGCCGGTGGCCGGCTGAAGCCAGCGAACTGCCTTCGGGGAACGAGAAGTCGGCAACTTGCCGACATTGGTCACGAACGATGGCGCAAACCATGTTTCCAAACGTGACTGGCGGCGCCCATACTGCCGGCACTCATCCATACAACGGGTCGCTTCTCATGACTTCCATGCGCTCATTGCTCGTGTGCAGTTCCATCGTGTCGGCCTTGTGGCTGGCCGGCTGCAACCGCATCCCCGACACCGTGAAGATCGGCGTCGCCCAGCCGCTGTCCGGCCCGCTCGGACCGCTCGGCACCGACATGAAGAACGGCGTGCAGCTGGCGGTGGACGAACTCAACGCCAAGGGTTTCAGGATTGACGGCAAGCGGGTCACGCTGGAAGTCGTCGCGGTGGACGACAAGGCAGATGCCGCCACAGGCAAGGCGGTCGCGCAGACGCTGGTCGACGCGGGCGTGGTCGCAGTCGTCGGGCATCTGAACTCCGGCGTCAGCATTGCGGCCGCGCCGGTCTACGCGGCGCAGAACATCCCGCAGCTGGCCATCTCGACCAAGCCCGAGTACACCCAGCTCGACCTGCCGACGACCCTGCGCCTGGTGGCCAACGACGCGCTGCAGTCCAAGGCGCTCGGCTCCTATGCCGCGACGCAGATCGACGGCAAGAAGTTCGCGGTGGTCGACGACAGCACGCCCTACGGCAAGGGCCTGGCGGACCTCGCGGCCACCGAGATCAAGAAGAACGGCAAGGAAATTCTCGTTCGCGCCAGCCTGGACGACAAGACCACCGACTTCTCCAAGCTCGTCCCCGAGCTGAAGGCCGCGGGCGTCGACGTGTTCGTCACCACGCTGGCGGACTTCCAGGTGGCGGCGCTGATCAAGCAGCTGGTGGCGGCCGACATGACCGGGATGCAGATCGTCGGCGGCGACACGATCAAGACCGACAAGATGCCGCAGGCAGTGGACGGGATCCGCGGCGTCTACGCGACCTCCCCGATCATCGAGGCGCGCGAGTTCGTCGCCGGCCCGCAGTTCCTCAACAAGTTCCGCGAGATCTTCAAGGGCGAGCCGGTGTACGGCGCGCACTACGCCTACGACGCCGTCTACGTGCTCGCCGCGGCCATGCAGCGCGGCGACACGGCCGACAGCCTGAAAGTGCTCGAGCAGCTCAAGCGCATCGATGCGCTGGCGCCGGTCACCAACAACATGCGCTTCCGCGGCGACGGCGAGCAGCACTATGGCGTGGTCAGCGTCTACAAGGCACGCGGCGGCAAGTGGGAGCCGATGACACGCAGCGACTCGTGGTGAGAGTCTGCGCAGCAGACTCCCTCCACGAGTCGCTGCGCGCCGAAACACCGCTCCCCCGGGCCCCCTCCTGGAGGGGGTTCCAGCATGTTTGACGAGCCGGCCTGAGGGCCGGCAGATTCGTTGGTCGATCCGGCGGCCGACCGGTGGCACGGTAACCTGCGGTTGGCGCCGACGCTCGGCGCTGCCCCAGGACCATGCACCGCCACGCCGAACCCTTGCTGCTTCCCGCGCCGATTCAACGGCGCGTCGAAGCGGCGGTGGCCGATTTCTACCGGCCGCGGGGAGTGCCCGTGCCGGACTTTTCGCGCCCGCCCGGGGAGCCCGCGCTGGCCGCGCCGGATTCGATGAGCTGGCAGGTGTTCAAGAACCCGCTGGTTCTCTTCATCGGCGGCGTGGCGGCGGTGGTCCTGGAACTGGCCGAGCCGCGGGTGCGCAGCGGCGTGTGGGAGCACACCTCGTTTCGCGAGCAGCCGCTGGAGCGGCTCAAGCGCACCGCGCTCGCGTCAGTCATGACGGTGTACGGCCCGCGCAGCCAGGCCGAGAAGATGATCGCCCACGTGGGCCGGCTGCATGACAGGGTGCAAGGGGTCACGCCCGCGGGCCGCGCCTACCGCGCAAGCGATCCGCAGCTGCTCGACTGGGTGCAGGCGACGGCGTGTTTCGGCTTCCTCGAGGCCCATCACGCCCATGTGCGCCCGCTCGGCGCGGCGCAGCGCGACCGCTTCTATGCCGAGGGCGGGCCGGCCGCACGGCTCTACGGCGCGACCGGCGCGCCGCTTTCGCAGGCGCAGCTCGACGCGCTCTTCGCCCGCATGGACGCCGGGCTCGAAGCCTCGCCCATCGTGTTCGACTTCCTGCGCATCGTGGGCGAGATGCCGGCCGTGCCGTGGGCCGTCAGGCCGCTGCAGAAGCTGCTGGTGAAGGCGGCGGTGCAGCTGGTTCCGGAACCGCTGCGCGAGCGGCTTCGACTGATCGGGCCCTACTGGCACCTCTCGCCGGCGCAGGGCCGCCTGGTGAACGCGTTGGCACGCCAGGCGGACCGGCTGCTGCTGCGCTCCAGCGCGGCGGTGCAGTCCTGCCTGCGCCTGGGCCTGCCGGAAGACTACCTGTATGGAGGCAGCATCCCGCCATGAAGATCGCCACCTTCAACGTCAACGGCATCAATGGCCGCCTGGCTCGCCTGCTCGAATGGCTGGCCGAGGCGCGGCCCGACGTCGTCTGCCTGCAGGAACTCAAGACCAGCGACGCGACCTTTCCGGCTGCCGCCCTGCGCGATGCCGGCTACGGCGCGGCGTGGTCCGGTCAGCGCGGCTTCAACGGCGTAGCGATGCTCGTCCGGGACGGCGAGCCGATCGTCATCCGCCGCGGCTTGCCCGGCGACGAGAGCGACACGCAGAGCCGCTACCTGGAGGCGGCCGTCGACGGCGTGATCGTCGCCTGCCTCTACCTGCCCAACGGCAATCCGCAGCCGGGCCCCAAGTTCGACTACAAGCTCGCCTGGTTCGAACGGCTGATCGAGCATGCGCAGTCGCTGCTCGACTCGGGCCACCCGGTGGTGCTGGCCGGCGACTTCAACGTGGTGCCGACCGACGACGACATCTACTCGCCCAAGTCATGGCTCAAGGACGCGCTGCTGCAGCCCGAGAGCCGCGAGCGCTGGCGCCGCCTGCTGGCGCAGGGCTGGGTCGACGCGGTCCCGAAGAAACATCCGGGGCAGGTGCTCTACACGTTCTGGGACTACTTCCGCAAGCACTGGGAGCGCAACGCGGGCCTGCGCATCGACTTCGTGCTGCTGAACAAGGCCCTGGCCCGACGGCTCGTGGATGCCGGCGTCGACCGCGACGTGCGGGGGCGCGCCGGCGCCAGCGATCACGCGCCGGTGTGGGTGCAGCTGCGCTGAGAAAGGCTGCCCGAGCGTCGATACTGCGCGCCAGACGGTTTCTCTAGGAGTCGCGCATCGTGACGGCATCGCCCGGCCTGGCCCGCATGAAATGGATGGCGCTCGCGCTGCTCGGCGCGGCGGCCGTGCTGTACGTGATCGCCTCGCTGCTGGAGGCGCGCCATCCGGCCTGGGGCTATGCGGCCGCGTTCAGCGAAGCGGCGATGGTCGGCGCGATCGCCGACTGGTTCGCGGTGGTCGCGCTGTTTCGCCATCCGCTCGGCCTGCCGATTCCGCACACGGCGATCATTCCGAACAACAAGGACCGCATCGGCGAGAACCTCGCGACCTTCATCTGCGCGAACTTCCTGAGCACGCAGCAAGTGCTCGCCAAGCTGCAGCATTTCGACGGCGCCGGCCGCCTCGCGCGCTGGCTGGCCACACCGCACCACGCACAGCAGGCGGCCACGCACTTGAGCTCGGCGCTCGGCTACGGCCTGGTCGCGCTCGACGACGAACGGGTGCGCCACTTCGTCGGCACCACCATGATCGAGGCGCTGGCCAAGCTCGACACCTCGGCGCTGGCCGGCAAGTGGCTCGACCTGCTGACGGCCGAGGGCCGCCACCAGCCGCTGATGGATGCGACCCTGCGCAAGCTCTCGGGCATGCTCGACAACGACGAGCTGAAAGGCCGCATGGCCGAGGTGATCGCCACCGAGGTGAAGTACCTGCGTTTCGTCGGCCTCGACAACGTGGCCGGCCGCTACGCCACCGCCAAGATGGTGTCGGGCACGATCCGCCTCGTCACCGAGATGGCCGACGACCCGTCGCATCCGCTGCGCCAGGAGTTCGACGCCTTCATCGCCGCATCGATCGAACGGCTGAAGGACGACCCGGAGCTGCGCGCCAAGGTCGAGGAGATCAAGCACGAGCTGCTCGCCAACCCCGCGCTCGCGAGCTACCTGCACGGCCTGTGGGGCGACGTGGTGGCGTGGGTGCAGCGCGACCTGCAGCGCGACGAATCGCTGTTGCGCAAGCGGGTGGCCGCAGGCATTCAGCTCGTCGGCGAGAAGCTGCAGGCCGACGCGGCGATGCAGCAGTGGATCAACGAGCAGCTGCTCGCCTATGCGCCGCAGTGGATCGAGCGCTATCGCGAGGACATCCGGCGCTACATCATCGCGCGCGTCGGCGAATGGAACACCGAAGAGATGACCGACGAACTCGAACGCAACATCGGCCGCGACCTGCAGTTCATTCGCATCAACGGGACGCTGGTGGGCGGCATGGTCGGCTTGGTGATCCACACGGCGACGCAGTGGCTGCGCTGAAGCGGTAACGCTCGCGGGCCCTACGCCATGTGGCGTATTGGTGGAGCAGGGCGCGCTGCGTAATCTGCGCCGGTCGATCCCATGCAGGGATTGCAGATCCACCCAAGGAGCGCCCGTTCATGAAGCACACCCGTCGCACGTTTGCGAAAACCCTCAGCGCCGTCGGCTTGGCCGTCGGCACGCTGGGCCTGGCCAACCTCGCCCAGGCGGCCGACACCATCAAGGTCGGCATCCTGCATTCGCTGTCGGGCACGATGGCGATCTCCGAGACGGTCCTGAAGGACGTCGCGCTGATGACCATCGACGAGATCAACGCCCGTGGCGGCGTGATGGGCAAGAAGCTCGAACCGGTGGTCGTCGACCCGGCGTCGAACTGGCCGCTGTTCGCCGAGAAGGCCAAGCAGCTGATCGCGCAGGACAAGGTGGCCGTGATGTTCGGCTGCTGGACGAGCGTCTCGCGCAAGTCGGTGCTGCCGGTGGTCGAGGAGCTCAATGGCCTCCTGTTCTACCCCGTGCAGTACGAGGGCGAGGAACTCAGCAAGAACGTGTTCTACACCGGCGCGGCGCCCAACCAGCAGGCGATTCCCGCGGTCGAGTACCTGATGAGCAAGGACGGCGGCGGCGCCAAGCGCTTCGTGCTGCTGGGCACCGACTACGTCTACCCGCGCACGACGAACAAGATCCTGCGCGCCTTCCTGAAGAGCAAGGGCATCAAGGACAGCGACATCGACGAGAAGTACACGCCCTTCGGCCACAGCGACTACCAGACCATCGTGGCGGACATCAAGAAGTTCTCGGCCGGCGGCAAGACGGCGGTGATCTCCACCATCAACGGCGACTCCAACGTGCCGTTCTACAAGGAACTCGGCAACCAGGGCCTGAAGGCCAAGGACGTGCCGGTGGTGGCCTTCTCGGTCGGCGAAGAAGAGCTGCGCGGCGTCGACACCAAGCCGCTGGTCGGCCACCTCGCGGCCTGGAACTACTTCATGAGCCTGAAGAACCCGGCCAACGAGTCGTTCAAGAAGAAGTGGGCCGACTATGCCAAGGCGAAGAAGCTGCCGGGCGCCGACAAGCCGCTGACCAACGACCCGATGGAAGCCCCCTACATCGGCATCCACATGTGGAAGCAGGCGGTCGAGAAGGCCAAGAGCACCGACACCGACAAGGTGATCGCCGCGATGGCCGGGCAGACCTTCCAGGCGCCGGGCGGCTTCGTCTCGACCATGGACGCGAAGAACCACCACCTGCACAAGCCGGTGTTCATCGGCGAGGTCAAGGCCGATGGCCAGTTCAACGTGGTGTGGAAGACCCCCGCGCCGGTGAAGGCCAAGCCGTGGAGCCCGTACATCGAGGGCAACGACAAGAAGAAGGACGAGCCCGAGAAGAAGTAAGAGGTGTTGGCGGCGCGGCATCCCCGGTGATGGCTGCGTCGCTCCTATCGCAACACTCAAAACCGTTCGCGCTGAGCTTGTCGAAGCGCTGCTGCCGGTCGTGCAGGCTTCGACAAGCTCAGCCCGAACGGGTTGGTATGCCGATCATCCTGAGCCTGTATTCCCGATCGCCCTGAGCTTGTCGAAGGGAGGGCAAGCTCAGCCCGAACGGGTTTGGTGTTCCGATCATCCTGAGCCTGTCGAAGGACAAGCTCAGGACCCGCGGAAACTTGCTGACTTCATGCTGCCCGGAATTCACTTCGTTCGTTGCATCGCCCTGGCGATGATGTGGCTCGCTGTGTCAAGCGTCCACGCCCTCACCGCCAAGCAGATTCGCGCCATGTCCGTCGGCGACAACGACGAGCGTGCCACCGCCATCGCGCAGGTGGCTGCGAGCGGCGACCCGCAGGCCGCCGGCTTCTTCCGCGCGCTGCTCGACGACGAGGTGAGGGTCGCCGGCGACCGGGTCTTCGTCGTGCGCGGCGGCGGCGCGGTGGATGCCGCCAGCGGCGCGGCCGCGACCTTGCCCGACGATGCCGAAGAGGTGATCAACAGCAACCGCATGCGCAACGAGATCGAGGCGGCGCTCGCTTCGCTGAAGCTCCTGTCGACCGACGTGCGGCAACGCGCGGAAGCGATCCGCGAACTGTCGGGCAACGCCGACGACGCCATGCTGCCGATGATCGAGAAGGCGCTCGCGATCGAGAGCGATTCGGCGCTCATCGCGCAGCTCGGCCTGCTGCGCGCCGCCGTGCTGATCGCCTCGCCCGACAAGGCCAGGCGGCTCGAAGCCGCCAAGGCGCTCGCCGAAAGCCGCGAGCCGAGCACGAAGACGCTGCTGTTGGAGCGCCTGGCCGCCGACGTCGAAACCGAGGCCGAGGTGCGCAGCCAGCTGCGGCTGTCGCTGGCGGCGATCGAATCGCGGCTCGCCTGGGGCGAGCGGCTGGGCGTGGTGTTCACCGGGGTCAGCCTCGGCTCCATCTTGCTGCTGGTGGCGCTGGGGCTGGCGATCACCTACGGGCTGATGGGTGTCATCAACATGGCGCACGGCGAGCTGATGATGATCGGCGCCTACGCGACCTGGCTGGTGCAGAACCTCTTCAAGAGCCATCTGCCCGGCCTCTTCGACTGGTACATCCTCGCCGCCATCCCGGCGGCGTTCCTCGCCTCGGCGCTGGTCGGCGCGGCGCTGGAGCGCGGCGTGATCCGCTTCCTCTACGGCCGGCCGCTCGAGACGCTGCTGGCCACCTGGGGCATCAGCCTGGTGCTGATGCAGTCGGTGCGTTCGCTGTTCGGCGCGCAGAACGTGCAGGTGGAGAACCCGGCCTGGCTCTCGGGCGGCGTGCAGGCGATGTCCAACCTCACGCTGCCGTTCAACCGCATCGCGATCATCGGCTTCGCCGCGCTGGTGTTGGCCGGACTCGCCTTCATGGTGGCGCGTACGCGGCTCGGCCTGTTCGTGCGCGGCGTGACGCAGAATCGCCCGATGGCGGCCTGCATGGGCGTCAACACCGCGCGTGTCGACACCTATGCGTTTGCGCTCGGCTCGGGCATCGCGGGGCTCGCCGGCTGCGCGCTCTCGCAGGTCGGCAACGTCGGGCCCGACCTGGGGCAGGGCTACATCGTCGACTCGTTCATGGTGGTCGTGCTGGGTGGCGTGGGGCAGCTCGCCGGCACGGTCTATGCGGCGCTGGGCCTGGGCGTGCTGAACAAGCTGCTCGAGGGCTGGACCGGCGCCGTGCTCGCCAAGATCATGGTGCTGGTGTTCATCGTCGTGTTCATCCAGAAGCGGCCGCAGGGGCTGTTCGCGATGAAGGGCAGGAGTGCGGAGGCATGAGCGCGCCGGGCAAGGGCTCATACCGGAGTGCGCAGCACGGAGGTCTCCAATGAGCGCGCTGCCGAACGACCCCCTCACCCCAGCCCTCTCCCCCGTGCCGGGGGCGAGGGAGTCTCTGCAGTCTCCATACGCTGCCTCCCTCTCCCGCTGGCGGGAGAGGGCTGGGGTGAGGGTGGGTGTCTGCGCCGCCTTGCTGACCGTGGCTGTGCTCGTCCCCCTCCTCAACTTGCTCGTGCCCATCGGCCACCCACTGCATCTGAGCGACTACGCCGTCGCCCTCATCGGCAAGATCATGTGCTACGCCATCTGCGCGCTCGCGATGGACCTGATCTGGGGCTACACCGGCATCCTCTCGCTCGGCCACGGCGTGTTCTTCGCCCTCGGCGGCTACGCGATGGGCATGTACCTGATGCGCCAGATCGGACGCGACGGCAACTACCAGAGCGACTTGCCCGACTTCATGGTCTTCCTCGACTGGAAGGCGCTGCCCTGGCATTGGGCGGCGAGCGACAGCTTCGTCGCCACGCTGCTGCTGATCGTGCTGGTGCCGGGCCTGCTCGCCTTCGTGTTCGGCTTCTTCGCCTTCCGCTCGCGCATCAAAGGGGTGTACTTCTCGATCATCACGCAGGCGATGACCTTCGCGACGATGCTGCTGTTCTTCCGCAACGAAACGGGCTTCGGCGGCAACAACGGCTTCACCGACTTCAAGCGCATCCTCGGCATCGCGATCGCGATGCCGTCCACGCGCATGGTGCTGTTCGTCATCACCGGCCTCACGCTGATCGGCTTCTTCCTGTTCGCGCGCTGGCTGGTGGCGAGCAAGTTCGGCCGCGTGCTGCAGGCGATCCGCGACGCCGAGTCGCGGGTGATGTTCACCGGTTACGACCCGCTGCGCTACAAGCTCACCATCTGGGTCATCTCCGCCGTGATGTGCGGCGTGGCCGGCGCCTTGTACGTGCCGCAGGTGGGCATCATCAACCCGAGCGAGATGTCGCCCGCGGCGAGCATCGAGATCGCGGTGTGGGCGGCAGTGGGCGGTCGCGCCACGCTGATCGGGCCGATCGTCGGCGCCTTCTTCGTCAACGGCGCGAAGAGCTGGTTCACGCAGGCCTTCCCGGAGTTCTGGCTGTACTTCCTCGGCGCGCTGTTCATCGCGGTGACGCTGTTTCTGCCGCAGGGCATCATCGGCCTGCTCAGGCGCCGCAAGACGGAGCCGCGTTCATGACGCCCGAGCTGATGGAGGCCGGGACGCGCCTGCGCGAAGCGGCGGCGCGGCGCAGGGGCGCGGGAGCGGGTTCCTCCGGCGGGCGCGTGGCGAGCTACGGCCGTGTCGTGCAGGCCGGTGCGGTCGACGTCTCGCATGGCGCCATCCTCTACCTCGACGACATCACCGTCAGCTTCGACGGCTTCAAGGCGCTGAACGCGCTCACGCTCTCG
The DNA here is from genome assembly GCA_036401155.1 of Piscinibacter sp. Classification (GTDB taxonomy): domain Bacteria; phylum Pseudomonadota; class Gammaproteobacteria; order Burkholderiales; family Burkholderiaceae_C; genus Albitalea. The sequence goes on from DASWVR010000275.1 coordinate 10,088, forward strand.
ATCAGCGCCGGCGAGCTGCGCTGCATCATCGGGCCCAACGGCGCCGGCAAGACGACGATGATGGACGTCATCACCGGCAAGACACGCCCCGACGCCGGCCGCGCCTTCTTCGGCTCGACCATCGACCTCCTGCGCCTGCGCGAGGACGACATCGCCTCGATCGGCATCGGCCGCAAGTTCCAGAAGCCGACGGTGTTCGAGCAGCTGTCGGTGTTCGAGAACCTCGAG